>JAJUJF010000036.1 GCA_029265455.1 Paracoccaceae bacterium
AGTTTGCCTTCAGTCTCCCGCCGCGCGGCCCTCGCGCCGGGGGTCGACCGCGCCGGTGAGGCCTTCGGGGCCGATCCGGACCGCGTGAAGGCCCGAGTTGAGATCGGCTCGCTCGATCTCGTGTCCCATCGCGGCGAGCGCTTCGGCGAGCGCATCGGCCTCCGGCACCGCCTCGACAACCGTCGGGCCGTTGCGGTTGATGACATGTGGCAGATCAACCGCCTCCTGCGGGTCCATCTCCCAGTCGAGCATCGCGATCAGCGAATGCGCGACATAGCCGATGATTGCCGACCCCCCGGGCGATCCCGTGAGCAGTACCGGCTCCCCATCCTTCAGCACCACCGTCGGCGCCATCGAGGAGCGCGGTCGCTTGCCGCCCTCGACACGGTTGGCGACCTTTGCGCCTTCCATCTCCGGCACGAAGGAGAAATCGGTGAGCTCGTTGTTGAGCAGGAAGCCGTTCGTCATCACCCGGCTGCCGAATCCGGCCTCGATGGTCGTCGTCATCGAGATCATGTCTCCCCGCTCATCGACGATGACGAAATGCGAGGTCGCCGGCAGTTCTTCCTGGTCATCCGGCGCGAGGAGGGCGGCATCCTCCCAGGGTGGCTCGCCCGCCTCCGCCGTCTCCATCACTGCCTCGGCATCGATCACCCGGGCACGCTCCGCGAGGTAATCCGCATCAAGGAGGCCCTCGGGCATGTCCACGAAATCGGCGTCCGCCATGTAGAGGTCGCGATCCGCGAAGGCGAGTTTCGAGGCCTCGATGAACAGGTGCTCCGCCTCCGGCCCGGGCCCGATTTCCGCGAGGTCGAAGGATTCGAGCATCCCGAGGATCTGTCCCACCGTCAGTCCGCCCGAACTCGGCGGTCCCATCCCGCAGATCTCGAATTCGCGGTACTCGATGCAGACCGGATCGCGCTCGATTACCTCGTAGGCAGCAAGATCCTCGGCGGTCATGATGCCCGGATTGATGTCGGTCCTGACGGCGGCGACGATGTCCCGCGCGATCGCTCCCTCGTAGAAGGACGAGGACCCGTGCTGGGCGATCATCCGCAGCGTCCGGGCGAAATCGGGATTCCTGAGCAGGCTTCCCGCGGCAAGGGGCGTCCCGTTCCCGTCAAGGAAATACGCCCGCGTCGCCTCGAAAGCGTCGAGGCCGCGTTCCTCCGCCTCCGCGATGGCATGCGCGAGTCGCGGCGAGACCTGGAAACCCTCCTCCGCGAGCCGGATCGCCGGGGCCACGAGTTCCGGCCAGGGGATGCGGCCGTGGCGGGCGTGCAGTTCCTCGAGAAGCTTGAGCGTCCCCGGCACCCCGACCGAGCGGCCGCCGACGAGCGCCTCCCAGAACGGCAGCGGCGCGCCGTCCTCGTCGAGCCAGTAATCCTCGTCCGCCGCCATCGGCGCCGTCTCGCGCCCGTCGAAACTGGTCAGCCGCCCCTCGGCCGCGCTCCAGTAGAGGGCAAAGGCGCCACCGCCAATCCCCGAGCTCTGCGGCTCGACGAGGTTGAGGACGAGCTGGACCGCGACCGCCGCATCCGCGGCCGAGCCTCCGGAGGCGAGCACCTCCCGCCCGGCCTCGGCCGCCAGCGGATGCGCGGCGACCGCGATCCACTTCGTCGCGGTCATGGCCGCGCGCGGCTCGATTGCCGCGGTGCTCTCCGGCGCCGGACGATCCTGCGCCATGGCGATGACAGGGAGCGAGGCGAGGGCGAGGACGGCGAAAAGCGGGGCCATGGCGGGTCCTTGTCTCGGGGCCGGGAAGCCCATGCTAGTGCAGCCTCTGCCCGCGTGAAAGCGCGGTGCGAGCGGCGGACGGGGGTGGGACGTCCGCCGCGCGTGGTCGTCGCGGCAGGAGGCCGGTGCGCGATCCATCACGCCGGAAGGAGGAACTGGCTCACCGGCTCCCGGGGTGGGGCGGGCGTGGGCAAACGGTGCCCACGCGTGAAACCCAATTCAACCTGTTGATCTTGCAGAGAAACCAGAAGTTACCCGTATGTTAATGACGCGTGGGGCGCCAGGCGCGAAGCGCCTCCCTCAGCGAAGCCGGGAGACGGTGTAGCTAGAGCCAGGCGGCGCCCCGCACGCCGGAACTGTCGCCATGGTGGTTCCGCAGGAGGCGTGTGCGGAAGCGGCCGCCGAAGACATGGGGGGCGATCCGGGGCGGCACCGTCTCGTAGAAACGGGGAACGTTGGAAAGGCCGCCACCGAGGACGATGACATCGGGGTCGATGACGTTGACGATGGTCGCGAGCGCGCGGCCGAGCCGGTCCTCGAACCGGCGCAGGGTCTCCTCGGCCGCGGCCTCGCCGGCCCCGCTGCGGGCGATCACCTCCTGGGCGCGCGGGCCGTCCGCCGGGTCCCGGCCGATCCTTCGCGCATAATCCGCAGCAAGGGCACGGCCCGACAGCCAGGCCTCGACATGGCCCGGGATGCCGCAGGAGCAGACGGGGCCGGGGCGTTCGTCGTCGCGGGGGTCGGGGAGCGGTACATGGCCCCATTCGCCGGTGATCGCGTTCGCCCCTTCGAGGAGCCTGCCATGGACGACGAGGCCGCCGCCGACCCCGGAGCCGAGTACCGCGCCGAACACGACTTCGGCCCCTGCGCCCGCGCCGTCCCGGGCCTCCGAAAGAACGAAACAGTTGGCATCATTGGCGAGTTTCACCGGTCGGCCCAGCGCCGCCGCAAGGTCGGCGCCGAGGTCGCGGTCGGTCATCCAGGTCGCGTTGCCGCCGCGGACCCTGCCGTTCTCGCGGTCCACCGCGCCGGGGACGCCGATGCCGATGCGCGCGGCCGTGACGCCTGCCTGCCTCTCGAGGTCGAGGACGAGGTTGTGGATCGCGCCGATCGAGGCGTCGTAATCGTGACGGGGCGTCGGGATGCGCTTGCGGGCGAGCTCGGCCCCGTCACGGTCGAGCATGATGCCCTCGATCTTGGTACCGCCGAAATCGATTCCCAGTCGCATGAGCCCCTCTTGCCCGGCAGGAGAAGCGAGGGTACGGCGCGGCCCGGGGCGGCGCAACGTCGTTCCGGGCCATGGGCGCGCGGTGCCCGGGGTCATCCGCGGGAAGCGAGCGAAGGGGATCGCCGATGCTGTCGTCGCTCATGGGGCGGGTGTGGAAGCTCGGGCGGATCGGCATCCGGGCGCCGCAACCGGAGCCGGACCGGAAAGGCGTCGCCATTGTCCTGATCGTGCGCAACGAGGAGCGCCATATCCGCGAATGGGCGGAGTTCCATGCCCTCGCCGGGGCGCGGGGCTTCTTCGTCTATGACGACGGCTCGTCCGACCGGACGGTGCCGATCCTGCGCGACGTGCTGGGCGGGCGTCTGACGGTCGTGCCGTGGCGGCAGCGGCTCTCGGTGCCCGGGCCGGGGTGGGAGATCCACAACCAGGTTCTCGCCTATGCCCATGCCGCGAGCAATTTCGGCGGCGCCTTCCGCTGGATGAGCTTCATCGACGCGGACGAGTTCCTCGTGCCGAAACGGGAGGCGACGATCGAGGCGGCGCTCGCCCATCTGGAGGATTGCGCCAATGTCTCGCTGCCCTGGCACATGTTCGGGCGCTGCGGCCATCATGTCCCGCCCGAGGGCGGCATCCTGCGCAACTATCTCCGGCGCGCCGCCGATCCCATGAGCGAGGCGCGGGGCGTGCGGGCCTTCAAGATGGTGGTCGATCCCTGCCGACTCACGGTGGTGCGCGTGCATGCGATGGAGACGGGGGACGATCGCACCTGCAACGATCGCGGGGAGGCGGCGAGTTTCAGGGAGCGGGAGAGGCCGGCCTTCTATTCGGCCGATCACCTCCAGCTCAACCATTACTATTCCCGTTCCGAGGAGGAGCTTGCCGCCAAGATCGGGCGCGGGCCGAATCTCGCCGGCAAGGCCTCGGCCTACGAGCGCAAGGTCCGCCGCACGCTCGCCAACATCGAGGCGGAGACGGTGGAAGACCGTGCCGCCCTCGACTATCTCGCGCGGATGGGAGTAGCGTGATCGCCATGCGGACGGAGCTGATCGTCTCGACCTACAACAACCCCCGGGCGCTGGGGCTGTCGCTCGTCTCGGTCGCGTGCCAGCAGCGGCTGCCCGATTCCATTGCCATCGCCGATGACGGATCGGGGCCGGAGACGGCGGCGGTGGTGGAGGCGTTCCGCGCGGCGCATCCCGCGCTGCCGCTCCGTCATGTCTGGCACGAGGACAGGGGGTTCGAGAAGAACGCGATCCTCAACCGGGCGATCGCGACCTCGGAGGCGGAGTTCCTCGTCTTCATCGACGGCGACGTGCTGATCCATCCCGGTTTCATCGCGCGGCATCTCGAGATCGCGCGGCCGGACCGGTTCTCGTCGGGGAGCCTGATCCGTCTCGATGCCGAGGCGACGGCGGCGGTGACGGAGGAGGACGTGCACTCGGGCCGGGTCTTCGATCGGAACTGGCTGCGGGCGAACCGCGCCATCGACCGCGCCGGCACCTGGGCGAAGACCATGCCCTTCCCGAAACCGGTGCAGGCGGCGCTCGACCGGCTCTCGCCCGTCCAGCGCGCCTGGTGCGGGGCGAATGCCTCGGCCTTCCGGGAGGCGATCCTCCGGGTGAACGGTTTCGACGAGACGATGAAATGGGGGGGCGAGGACAAGGAGCTCGGCGTACGCCTCGCCAATTCCGGTGTGCGGGGCCAGCACCTGCGTTTCACCGCACCACTCATCCATCTCGACCATCCGCGCGGCTATGCCGATCCCGCGATCAAGGCCGCCAACCGCCGCAAGGTGAAGGCGGCGCGGGCGAGCGGGATCACCTGGACGGCGCACGGCCTCCGGAAGCCGGACGCGGCATGAAACCGTCGCGCGGGGTCCTCTACATCACGGCGGGCGCGGCCCATACCGGCGCCGCCCGGCGCTCCGCCGCTTCGGTCAGGGCGACCAATCCCGGCCTCGCCATCGGCATCTTCACCGACCAGAGCGGCGCGATGCCGGAATTCGACTGGATCGGGGCGATCGACGCGCCGCACCGCCGGTCCAAGGTCGACTACATGGGGCGCACCCCGTTTGCGGAGACCCTCTATCTCGACAGCGACACCCGCGTCGCGGGCGATCTCGCCGATCTCTTCCGGGTGCTCGAGCGGTTCGATCTCGGGATCGCGCAGCGCGCGGCATCCACGACCCGCAGTCTCGGCCGCAGATGGCGGCATGACGTGCCCGCGGCCTTTCCCCAGCATAACGGCGGCGTGGTCCTCTACCGCACCTCGCCCGCGACGATCGCTTTCCTCGACGCGTGGCGCGACGCCTACCACGCGTCGGGCCATGGCGTGGACCAGATCACCCTGCGCGAGGCTCTGTGGTCCTCGGACATCCGGTTCGCGGTCCTGCCTCCGCGCTACAATGCGCGCCGCTACACCTGGCTCGACCACTGGTTCTCGCGCGGGCCGCGGCCGGTGATCCTCCATACGAACCGTTACCATCCGACGAAGCACGGGGCCCTCAAGCGGCGGCTCGTGCGGCTGGGCGGGCCGGGGTAAGGTGACAGACGGGTCCGCCCCCGCCGCGAGCGTGATCGTGCCGACCTTCCGCGATCCGGAGGGACTTGCGCTCTGTCTCGCGTGCCTGTCGACACAGACGCTGGCGGGGGATCGCTTCGAGATCCTGATCGCCGACAACAATCCCGAGCCGATGCCGGTACCACCGGATCTGCCGCCGAATGCGCGGGTCATCCACGAGCCTGCGCCGGGGTCCTATGCCGCGCGCAATGCCGCGGCGAGGGAAGCGCGGGGCAGGGTGCTCTTCTTCACGGATTCCGACTGCCGGCCGGCGCCCGACTGGATCGAGGCCGGTCTCGCGGCGCTCGCGGCCAGTCCGGGTGTCGAGCGGCTCGGCGGCAGGATCGAGATCGTTCCCGCGGGCGCCGCCTGGACCGTGCCCGAAATCTGGGACAGGATCTTCGAGCTCCGGCAGCACCATTACGTGAGAAAGGGTTACGCGGCCACCGCGAACCTGATCGTCACGCGCAGGCTCTTCGAACGGGTCGGCCCCTTCGATGCGGGCCTGTTTTCGAGCGGAGACAAGGAATGGAACGGCAGGGCAGGGCGCGCCGGCGCGCCGATCGCCTATGCCGGTGCGGCGATCGTCCGCCATCCGGCGCGGACAACCTTTGCCGACAATGCCTGCAAGCGTGCCCGCATCATCGGGGGCAAGCTCGCGACCCGGAGCAAGCCGCGCTGGCGGTTATGGCTGACATTGCCGAAATACCTGCTGCCCTCCCCGAAGGCATTCGCGCGGATCGCGCGGGAGCCGGGGCTCGGCCCGGGGGAGCGGCTCGGCGTCATGGCGTTCGACTACCGGCTGCGGCTGGTCGACCTTCGCATCGTGCTCGCCTTCCTGTTCGGGCGCCACATGCCCGAGCGACGCTAGGTCGCCAGGTCGTGCTGCGGGAGCCCCGCAGGGCTCCCGCCGTCGGAGAACGCGGGCTCACGCCTCCTCCGTGATCTCCTCGCCGGTTTCCTGGTTCACGGCCTTCATCGACAGGCGGACCTTGCCGCGGTCGTCGAAGCCCATGAGCTTGACGCGCACGGTCTGGCCTTCCTGGACCACCTCCTTCGGGTGACCGACGCGGCCGGCGGACATCTGGCTCACATGAACGAGGCCGTCGCGCTTGCCGAAGAAGTTCACGAAGGCGCCGAAATCCATGATCTTCACGACCTTGCCGGAATAGACGCGGCCGACCTCCGGCTCGTCGACGATCTCGGCGATCATCGCCTTCGCCTTGTCGATCGCCTCCTGGTTCGGAGAGGCGATCTTGATCACGCCGTCGTCGTTGATGTCGACCTTGGCCCCCGATTCCTCGACGATGCCGCGGATCACCTTGCCGCCCGAGCCGATCACCTCGCGGATCTTGTCCTGGGCGATGGTCATCGTCTCGATCCGCGGCGCGTGGACGGAGAACTCGCTCCGCCCGGCGGAGAGCGCCTTGCCCATCTCGCCGAGGATATGCATCCGTCCGGCCTTCGCCTGTTCGAGGGCCTGGGCCATGATCTCGGGGGTGATGCCGGTGACCTTGATGTCCATCTGCAGCGAGGTGATGCCCCGCTCGGTGCCGGCAACCTTGAAGTCCATGTCGCCGAGATGGTCCTCGTCGCCGAGGATGTCGGTCAGCACCGCGAATTTCTCGCCCTCGAGAATGAGGCCCATGGCCACGCCCGCCACCGGCGCCTTGAGCGGCACGCCCGCGTCCATCATCGAGAGCGAGGCGCCGCAGACGGTCGCCATCGACGAGGAGCCGTTCGACTCGGTGATCTCCGAGACGATGCGGATCGTGTAGGGGAAGTCGGTGACCGGCGGCAGCACGGCCTGGAGCGCGCGCCAGGCGAGCTTGCCATGGCCGATCTCGCGCCGGCCCGGCGAGCCGATCCGCCCTGCCTCACCCACGGAATACGGCGGGAAGTTGTAGTGCAGCAGGAAGTTCGAATGCGTCGTGCCGTGCAGCGCATCGATCATCTGCTCGTCCTCGCCGGTGCCGAGCGTGGTGACGACGAGGGCCTGGGTCTCGCCCCGGGTGAAGAGCGCGGAGCCATGGGTGCGCGGCAGCAGCCCGACCTCCGCCTCGATCGGCCGGACCGTGACCAGATCGCGTCCGTCGATCCGCTTGCCGGTGTCGAGGATGTCGGAACGGACGACCTCGGACTCGAGCTTCTTGATCGCGGTCGGGAGATGCTCGTTCTCGCGGTCCTCCTCGGACAGCGATTCGACGATCTTCTCGCGCGCCGCCTCGATCGCCGCATGGCGCGCCTGCTTGTCGGTGATGTGGAAGGCCGCGCGCATCTCGGCCTCGCCCGCCGCCTTCACCCGGCCATAGAGGTCGGAATAGTCGGGGGCCTCGAAGGGGAAGGGCTCCTTCGCCGCTTCCTCGGCCATCTCGATGATGAGGTCGATCACCGGCTGCATCTGCTCGTGGCCGAAGCGGACGGCACCGAGCATCTCCGCTTCCGAAAGCTCGTAGGCCTCGGATTCGACCATCATCACCGCATCCCTGGTGCCGGCGACGACGAGGTCGAGCCGCTGCTCCGGATGCTCGCGCAGCTTCACCATGTCGTCGACCGCCGGATTCAGCACGTAGGCCCCATCGACGAAGCCGACGCGGGCCGCGCCGATCGGGCCGAGGAAGGGTGCGCCCGAAAGCGTGAGCGCCGCCGAGGCCGCGATCATGGCGACGATGTCGGGATCGTTCTCCATGTCGTAGGAGAGGACGGTGCAGATGACCTGGGTCTCGTTCCTGAAGCCCTCGACGAAGAGGGGGCGGATCGGGCGGTCGATCAGCCGCGAGGTCAGCGTCTCCTTCTCTGTCGGGCGCGCCTCGCGCTTGAAGAAGCCGCCGGGGACCTTGCCGGCCGCGTAGTACTTTTCCTGGTAGTGGACGGTCAGCGGAAAGAAATCCAGGCCGGGCTTCGGCTTCTTCTCGTAGACGACCGCGGCCATGACGGAGGTCTCGCCATAGGTGGCGACGACACAGGCATCGGCCTGGCGCGCGATCTTGCCGGTTTCGAGCGTGAGCGTGTCATGGCCCCACTCGATCGATTTCCTGACGATGTTGAACATGCGTTCTTCCTTTCGGAGCGGCACCGCCCCCTGGCGGGTACCGCGCGGCGCGAAGGGCCCTTTCACGGGCGCTCTTCGCGGACCCCCCTTCTTCCGGTTCGGGCTGTCCCTCGGGGTCGGCAGGGGCCCTTGCGTACGGCGGCGGTTTCGGGTTCCGGCGCACCGCCTGGCGCCGTTTCGGGTGATCCGCGCCGGTTCCGGCGCCGGATCAGGGCACCGCGAAGGTCGCGATGCCGGGCGGCGCGCGGGATTCCGGTCCCGCGCGGTCCGCGAGGGTCAGCGGCGGATACTGAGCCGCCCGATCAGGTTGCGGTAGCGTTCCTCGTCACGTGCCTTGACGTAGTCGAGAAGCTTGCGGCGCTGCGAGACCATCTTGAGCAGGCCGCGGCGGGAATGGTTGTCCTTGCCGTGGATCTTGAAATGCTCGGTCAGCGTGTTGATGCGGCTGGTGAGGATCGCGACCTGCACCTCGGGCGAGCCGGTGTCGCCCGGCTTGGTCGCATATTCCTGGATGATCCGCTGTTTCTCTTCCGGCGTGATCGACATCCGGATGTCTCCTGTCTGGATCGTTTCGGGACCGCTTCCGGCTCCGGCCGCGGCCAGGATGTCGTCCAGCAGGGTCGGGACCGGGGCGGTGCGCACCTGCATGGCCGCAGGTTCGCGCCGCGCTTATGCCGAAGTCGGAGGCGAATGGAAAGGTGAAATCGTGCGGTTTCGCCCGCTTCAGCGCGCGGGATCGAGCCGCGGGTCGAGGCGCAGGACCCGGGTCGGGTGGAGCATGCCGCCGCGGTGGATGCCGATCGCGACCGGCAGGCCGTCGAAACTCGCCCAGGCCTCGTCCCCCCAGTCGAGATCGCTCGCCACTACCGGCACGGGATTGCCGAGGACGAGCCGCCGCGCCGCCACCTCGGGGACCGGGATCTCCACGAGGTCATGGAGCCCCGCCGCCACCGGCAGCAGCCGTGACTCGAGTTCCTCCGGTTCGAGCGCCTCGAATCCCGCCCAGTCGATCCCGTCCTCGGGTTCGAACGGACCCGACCAGATGCGGCGCAGCTCGGTGACATGCCCGTAGGTGCCAAGCGCCTGGCCGAGGTCGCGCGCGATGGCGCGAACGTAGCCGCCCTTGCCGCAGACCATCTCGAAAACCGCGTGGTCGCTGTCGGGCATGTCCAGAAGCTCGAGGCTCTCGACGCGGAGGGGGCGGGCGGAGAGTTCCGGGTTCTCTCCCTCCCGCGCGAGCTTGTAGGCGCGCTCGCCGCCGATCTTCACCGCGGAATAGAGCGGGGGCACCTGGGTGATGTCGCCGGTGAAATCCGGGAGAGCCGCCGTGATCGCGTCGCGGTCCGGGCGCACCGGGCTCTCGGCGATGACGCGGCCCTCGGCATCGTCGGTATCGGTGCCGACCCCCCAGCGCACGGTGAAGCGGTAGGCCTTGTCGGCATCGGTGACATAGGGAACGGTCTTGGTCGCCTCGCCGAGCGCGATCGCGATCACCCCGGTGGCCGCCGGGTCGAGCGTGCCGGCATGGCCCGCCTTCCGGGCGTCGAGGGCCGCGCGCACCCGGTTCACCACCGTGGTCGAGGTGAGCCCCGCGGGCTTGTCGATGACCAGCCAGCCGCTGATGTCCCGGCCCTTGCGCCGCCTTGCCACGCCTTCACTCCTTCTCGAGGTCGCGGCGCACCGCATCGCTTTCGAGGAGGGCGCGGGTGCGGTCGGCCTGCTCGAAGCTGGTGTCCACGGAGAAGCCGATTTCCGGCGAGTACCGGAGGTTCACGTCCTGGGTCACGATGCGCCGGATCATCGCCCTGTTGCGGTTGAGCGCCTTGATCACCCCGGCCGCATTGCCGCCCCCGAGCGGCATGACATAGGCGGTCGCGTGACGCAGGTCGGGGGAAATCCGGACCTCGCTCACCGTGATCGATACCGACTCGAGCTCGGGGTCCCCGGTCTCGCCGCGCTGCAGGATCTCTGCGAGCGTCCGCCGGATCAGCTCGCCGACCCGGAGCTGGCGCTGGCTCGGCGTGTTTCCCGATGTTCTGCTTCTGGTCATGGGCGCTCCCTTCTGCCGCAGGACGGGCGAAGTCAAGCCGGGCCCCGGTGTCCGCCATGCGGGCGATGCATGATGACGCCTGAGCATGATGACGCCCGATGCGGCCGCATGTTCCCGTCCGGCTCCGCATGCCATCCCTTTCCCAATCCCGCCCGGGAAGGCTAAAGCGGACGTGAACGGAGAGGGAGACGGGCATGGACGAACAGGTCGCGATCGCGGTGGTCGGCGCTTCCGGCCGGATGGGGCGGATGCTGATCCGGGCGGTCGAGGAAAGTCCGCAGGCGCGGCTCGCGGGCGTGACCGAGCGTCCGGGACACGAGTGGATCGGCCGCGACCTCGGCGAGGCGCTCGGCGGCAGGGCGAATGGCGTCATCGTCCGCGACGATCCGCTCGACGTCTTCGCCGAGGCGCAGGCAGCGCTCGACTTCACCACGCCGGCGGCGACGATGGTTCACGCGGAGATTGCCGCCCAGGCGCGGCTCGTCCATGTCATCGGCACCACCGGGCTCGAGCGCGAGCATCACGAGCGTCTCGCTGCGGCCGCGCGTCACGCGGTGATCGTCCAGTCCGGCAACATGAGCGTGGGGGTCAACCTGCTCACCGGCCTCGTCCAGCAGGTTGCCGCCACCCTCGGCCCGGAGTTCGATGTCGAGGTGCTCGAGATGCACCACCGGATGAAGGTGGATGCGCCCTCGGGCACCGCACTCATGCTCGGCGAGGCGGCGGCGCGGGGACGGGGCGCGAATCTCGTCGATCTCGCCGAGCGCGGGCGCGACGGGATCACCGGTCCCCGCCAGGACGGCGCCATCGGCTTCGCGAGCCTGCGGGGCGGCGACGTGGTGGGCGAGCATGAGGTGATCTTCGCCGGCCCGGGGGAGCGCATCGTGCTTCGCCATGTCGCCACCGACCGGATGCTGTTCGCCCGCGGCGCCGTCCGCGCCGCGCTGTGGGGCCAGGACCGGGAACCCGGACTCTACAGCATGACCGACGTGCTGGGATTCGAGGCCGCCGGGCGCTGACGGCCGCGAATCGCGCGGCGGGCTGCGCGAATCGCTTGTGTTTTCCACAGGCTGTGCTTAGCTGGTGCCGGTGTAGTTGACGCCTGGACTTGGACTTGCCTGTTGGTCCCTCGGGGCCGGCCGGACCGTCGATCTTGGTCCGACTGTACCGCTTGCCGCCGCATGTTGCGGGCGGCCCCTAGACTGGAGACCGACTATGGCTACCGGAACCGTCAAGTGGTTCAACGCTACCAAGGGGTATGGCTTCATTCAGCCTTCCAATGGTGGCAAGGACATCTTCCTGCATGTCTCGGCGCTCGAGCGCGCCGGGCTCAACAGCATCGCCGACGGGCAGAAGGTGTCCTACGAGCTCGAGTCCGGCCGTGACGGCCGCACCTCGGCCGGCTCGATCGAACTGATCGACTGAACCACGCGACCGGGCGGCCCTTCCGGGCCGGGAGATTCCGGGCCTGCCGTTGACCGCGGCAGGCCCTTTTCGTTGCGGATTCGATCCGGAGCGGTCAGCGCGGCTCATTCCGGTTGCGGCGTGTCGCCCGCGGTGCCGTCCTCCTGCGGCGCGTCCCCGGCGCCTTCGGCGGGCGTGGAGGGCTCCTCGGCCGACTGATCGGCGGGCGCTGCTTCCCCATCGGGCTCGTCCGCCCCGCCCGCGCCTGCACCCTCCGCGGATTCCGGGAGATTGCTGCGCTGGAAGTCGGGCGCGTTCTCGATATCGAGGGGATCGACCGACAGGAGGATATGGGTCCGGGCCACGTCCTCGGAATCGGGCAGCATCCGCACGAGGCCCATCGCCACCGCGATCTCGCGGTCGCCGCCGGGCAGTTCGGGGTCGAGCTCGACCACGAGGGCGGCGGCGCCACCGCGGCGGTCGAGCACGAGATCGGTTATCGTGCCGATCGGCCGCTCGCCCTCGAGGAAGGCGGCGTCGACCGCGTCCGGGGCGGGCGCGCCGCCACGGCGCTGGATGCCGGTATCGGTCGCGTCGAGAAAGACCGGCTGCCCGGCAAGGGCGGTCGCGAGCATGTGGTATTCCCGCGGCTCGCCGATGAAGAACGTGTCGCTCGCGGCGCTGGTGGCGACACCGACGGCGCCGCCGACGTCCCCCTCGCCCGTTCCGGCGGATTCCCCCGTCCCGTCGGCGGTCTGGCCGGAGGCGGCCTGGGCCAGAAGGCAGGCCATTGCGGCTGCGGCGACGATCGTCCTCATGTTGGCGTCTCCCGATGGTTCCGTGCCGGGCGCACGTCCGGCTCCGCGGAATGCCCGGATTCTCTGGCCTTCCGTCCTGCCAGCGTCAACCCGGCCCTGCCAGCGGGGTTCCGCCATGGCCGCCACCGGCCCGTTCCTGCCACGCCCGGCCTCCCGCCGGGCGTGGGGCCTGTGGCACGCTACAACAAATTTACTGCGGTAATCGGCCGAGGCAGGTGACGCAACGGGTTTGATGCCCCAAGTTATACAATACGGGAATTGGCCGCCGACAGGCGGGCGGCGGCCGGCAGCAGAGGATACCAGGCATGGAAATCTTCGACCGCTTCGCCGAAGCCTACGATCGCCTCAGGGTCGACGAGATGTCGCTGCAGGACTATCTGCTCGGCTGTCGCGACGATGCCATGATGCGGGCAACGGCGGCGGAGCGCATGGTCGCGGCAATCGGTGAGCCGGAACTTGTCGACACCAGCCAGGATCAGCGCCTCGGCCGCATCTTCCTCAACCGCACGATCAAGCGCTACAAGTCCTTCGACGGCCTCTACGGGGCCGAGGAGACGATCGAGCGCATCGTCGGCTTCTTCCGTCATGCAAGCCAGGGCCTCGAGGAACGCAAGCAGATCCTCTACCTGCTCGGTCCGGTGGGCGGCGGCAAGTCGACCATCGCCGAGATCCTCAAGCAGCTCATGGAGAAGGAGCCGGTCTACATCCTCAAGGCGGGGGACGAGATCAGCCCGCTCTTCGAGAGCCCGCTCGGCCTCTTCGACCCGGTCCGTTTCGGCGACCTGCTCGAGGACAAGTACAACATCCCGCGCCGGCTGCTCACCGGGCTGATGAGCCCCTGGGCGGTGAAGCGGCTGGAGGAATTCGAGGGCGACATCTCGAAATTCTCCGTGGTCAAGGCGCATCCCTCCAAGCTCCGCCAGATCTGCGTCGCCAAGACCGAGCCGGGGGACGAGAACAACCAGGACGTCTCGACCCTGGTCGGCAAGCTCGACATCCGCAAGCTCGAACATCTGAGCCAGAACGATCCCGACGCCTATTCCTATTCGGGCGGGCTCAACCGCACGACGCAGGGACTCCTCGAGTTCGTCGAGATGTTCAAGGCGCCGATCAAGGTGCTGCATCCGCTGCTCACCGCGACGCAGGAGGGCTCCTACACCGGCACCGAGAATATCGGCGCCATGCCCTACCAGGGCATCATCATCGCCCATTCCAACGAGGCGGAGTGGCAGCAGTTCAAGGGCAACAAGAACAACGAGGCCTTCCTCGACCGCATCTCCGTGGTCAAGGTGCCCTACTGCCTGCGCTCGACCGAGGAGGCGCAGATCTACGAGAAGCTCCTGAGGGGAAGCTCGCTCGCCGACGCGCCGCGCGCGCCCGAGACGCTGCCGATCCTCGCCCGGTTCTCGGTCCTCACCCGGCTGCGCGAGCACGAGAACTCGACGCTCTATTCGAAGCTGCGCGTCTATGACGGCGAGACGCTGAAACACACCGATCCGAAGGCACGCTCGATCCAGGAATACCGCGACGCGGCCGGTGTAGACGAGGGGATGACGGGGATCTCCACCCGCTTCGCCTTCAAGGTCCTGTCCGAGACCTTCAACCACGACACCGAGGAGGTCGCGGCCGATCCGGTGCATCTGATGTACGTGCTCGAGCAGGCGATCAAGCGCGAGCAGTTCCCCGACGAGGTCGAGACCCGCTACCTCGACTACATCCGCACCGAGCTCGCGCCCCGCTATGCCGAGTTCATCGGCGAGGAGATCCAGAAGGCCTATCTCGAGAGCTATTCCGACTACGGCCAGAATCTCTTCGACCGCTACATCGCCTATGCCGATGCCTGGATCGAGGAGCAGGACTACAAGGACCCCGATACCGGCCAGATGTTCGACCGCGAGATCCTCGAGAACGAACTCGCCAAGATCGAGAAGCCGGCCGGCATCGCCAATCCCAAGGACTTCCGCAACGAGGTGGTGAAATTCGTCCTGCGTGCCCGTGCCGAGAACAAGGGGCGCAATCCCGACTGGCACAAGTACGAGAAGCTGCGCCGGGTGATCGAGAAGCGGATGTTCTCCCAGGTGGAGGACCTGCTCCCCGTCATCTCCTTCGGCGCCAAGCGCGACAAGGAGACGGAGGCGAAACACGCCGAATTCGTCGACCGGATGGCAGATCGCGGCTACACGCCCCGCCAGGTCCGCCGCCTGGTCGAATGGTACATGCGGGTGAACAAGGCGGGCTGAGGATCTCGGATGGCGAATTTCATCGACCGTCGGTTGAACCCGAGGGACAAGAGCCTCGGCAACCGCAGGCGCTTCATCCGCAGGGTCCGGTCCCATGTGAAGCAGGCGGTCGACGAGGCGGTGAAACGGCGCAACATCGCGGATATCGATCGTGGTGGACGGGTCTCGGTGCCGGCGGATTCGATCAACGAGCCGCATTTCCACCACGCCGAGGAGGGCGGGAGGCGGGAGCGGGTCCTCCCCGGCAACAAGCATTTCCGCGCCGGCGACCGGATCGAGAAGCCCCGGCGGGGGGGCGGCGGCCGCGGCCGCAAGGGCTCGCCCGACGGGGAAAGCGAGGACGATTTCGTCTTTGCCCTGTCGCGCGAGGAACTCCTCGACGTCTTCTTCGAGGATCTCGAGCTTCCCGACATGGTCAAGCGCACGCTGAAGGAAGTGGTGGCGACCGAGCCGCGACGTGCCGGCATCTCGATGACCGGCACACCGGGGAATCTCAACGTGCGTCGCACCATGAAGAACGCCTTCGGCCGGCGTCTCGCCCTTCGCCGTCCGAGCGATGCCGAGATCCGCGCGTTGCGCGAAAGGCTCTTCGTCCTCGAATCGATCCACGATCCCGACCACGAGCAGCGGCAGGAACGCATGCGGGTCGAGGCGGAGCTTGACGAGCTCCTGCGCCGGAAGCGGCGCGTTCCCTATCTCGATCCGCTCGATGTCCGCTACAACTACTTCGAGCAGCAGCCGCGGCCGAAGGCGAATGCGGTGATGTTCTGCCTGATGGACGTCTCCGCCTCGATGGGGGAGCGCGAGAAGGACCTGGCGAAACGCTTCTTCATCCTCCTGCATCTCTTCCTGGCGCGGCGCTACGAGAAGGTCGAACTCGTTTTCATCCGTCATACCCACGTCGCGAGCGAGGTGGACGAGGATACCTTCTTCCATGCCCGAGAATCCGGGGGGACGGTCGTCTCCACCGCGCTCAAGGAAATGCGCCGGATCATCGACGAACGCTATCCGGCCGCCGACTGGAACATCTACGCGGCGCAGGCGTCGGACGGCGACAATTATGCGGGCGACTCTGCGGGCTGCGCCTTGCTCCTGCGCGAGGAGCTGATGGGGCTCTGCCAGTATTTCGCCTATATCGAGATCATCGCCGAAGAGGAGGCGCGTTTCCTGACGAGCGACTTCAACGGCACCGAGCTCTGGCTTGCCTATCGCGGTGTCGCGGCGGACTGGCCGAATTTCGCGATGAAGCGGATCGCCCGCGCCACCGACATCTATCCGGTGTTCCGCGAGCTCTTCGCGAAGCGGAAGGGGGAGGCCGTTCATGCCTGAGCGAAGGAGCGGAGCCGGGCTGCTCTTCGAGGGCGCGGACTGGGATTTCGACACGCTCCGGCGCACCTACGACGCGATGGAGGTGATCGCGCGCGACGATCTCGGCCTCGACTTCTACCGCAACCAGATCGAGATCATCTCGTCGGAGCAGATGCTCGACGCCTATTCCTCGGTCGGCATGCCGCTGATGTACCAGCACTGGTCCTTCGGCAAGCATTTCATCCATCACGAACAGCTCTACCGGAAGGGGATAACGGGGCTCGCCTACGAGATCGTCATCAACTCCAATCCGTGCATCTCCTACTGCATGGAGGAGAACACGATGGCGCTGCAGGCGCTGGTGATCGCGCATGCCGCCTTCGGCCACAACCATTTCTTCAAGAACAACCACCTGTTCCGGCAGTGGACCGATCCGGAAGGATTCCTCGACTATCTCCAGTATGCCAAGGCCTATATCCAGCGCTGCGAGGAGCGCCATGGTGTCCGGGAGGTCGAGCGCCTGCTCGATTCCGCTCATGCGCTGATGCCGTCGAGCGTCTTCCGCCATCGGCGTCCACCCCTGCTCTCCGAGCGGGAGGCGCGTGCCCGCGAGCGGATGCGGCTCGAGGAGGAGGAGCGCGCGGTCAACTACCTCTGGGATGCGCTGCCCGTCTCGCGGCGGCCCTCGCTCGACGACAGCGACCTGAGGGAACGCAAGCGGGCAATGCGGCTGCCGGAGGAGAACATCCTCTACTTCATCGAGAACTACAGTCCGACGCTCAAGCCCTGGCAGCGGCAGATCCTGCGTATCGTCCGCAACATCTCCCAGTATTTCTACCCGCAGAAGCAGACCCAGGTGATGAACGAGGGCTGCGCCTGTTTCGTCCACTGGGAGATCCTCAACCGCCTGCATCGCACGGGACGGCTCGATGACGGCACCATGCTCGAGGTGCTGCATCACCATACCAATGTCATCGCCCAGCCCGGTTTCGACGACAGGCGTTACGGGGGCATCAACCCCTACGCGCTCGGCTTCGCCATGATGCAGGACATCAAGCGCATCTGTGTCGAGCCGACTGCGGAGGATCGCGAGTGGTTCCCGGCGATAGCCGGTACCGGCGACTGGCGCGGCGTGCTCAGGGATGCCTGGGCGAACTACCGCGACGAGAGCTTCCTCCAGCAGTTCCTGAGCCCGAAGGTGATGCGCGATTTCCGCCTCTTCGCCTGCACCGATATCCATGAGGACCCATGGGTGACCGTGGCCGGCATCCATGACGAGCGCGGCTACCGGGCGGTGCGCGATGCGCTCGCGAGGTCGCGCGACATCTCGGTGCGCGAGCCCGACATCCAGATCGTCGATGTCGATCTCCAGGGCGACCGCGTGCTCCACCTGCGGCATTTCGAGCGCGACGGCGTTCCGCTCGACCGGACGGCGCGGGAGGCAACGCTTGCCCATCTGCGCCATCTCTGGGGCCATGGGGTCACGCTCGAGGACGTGCGCTGAGACGCAGGACCGGCCTTCCGGGCGCGTCGCCCGGTGGCCAGGCAGGGGTCAGGCAGCCGGAGCCGCCACCTCCAGGACGATCTTGCCGATATGGGCGGAACTCTCCATCCGGGTATGGGCGGAGGCGGCTTCCGCGAGGGGATAGGTCTGGTCCATCACCGGCCGGATACGTCCGGCCGCGATCAGGGGCCAGACCTCGGCCTCGAGCGCGGCGGCGATCCGTGCCTTCGACTCGTCCGATTGCGGGCGAAGCGTCGAACCGGTAATCGTGAGACGCTTGGTCATCACCTGTGCGAAGTTCAGTTCGGTCTTCGCCCCGCCGAGGAAGGCGATCATCACCAGCCTTCCCTCGAGCGCGAGCGCGCGCACGTCCCGCGCAAGATAGTCGCCGCCGACCATGTCGAGGATGACGTCGACGCCGCGTTTCTCCGTGGCCGCGCGCACTACCTCGACGAAATCCTCCTCCCGGTAGTTGATCGCCCGCTCGGCGCCGAGCTGTTCGCAGGCGGCGCATTTCTCCGGCGATCCGGCGGTGGCGAAGACGCGGGCCCCGCGCGCCGAGGCCAGCTGGATCGCGGTCGTTCCGATCCCCGACGAGCCGCCGTGGACGAGGAACGTCTCGCCGGCCTCGAGGCGACCGCGCTCGAACACGTTGTGCCAGACGGTGAAGAATGTCTCCGGCAGGGCTGCGGCTTCCGCCATGGAGAGCCCCTCGGGCACCGGCAGGGCATGATCGGCGGGGGTCACCACATATTCGGCGTAGCCGCCGCCCGGCAGAAGCGCGCAGACCGCGTCGCCTTCACGCCAGCGCGACACGCCCGGACCGACGGCGGCGACGGTGCCTGCCGCTTCCAGTCCCGGCAGGTCCGAAGCTCCCGGCGGCGGGGCATAGGAGCCGACGCGCTGCAGGGCGTCCGGCCGGTTCACGCCGGCCACCTCTGTCCGGATCAGGATCTCGCCTGCCTGCGGTCGCGGCACCGGACGCGTGACCGGCACCAGCATCTCGGGGCCACCCGGGGCGCTGATCCCGATCGCCCGCATCTCGTCGGGGATCATGTCCGTCCACCCGCATGCGAAGTGAGAACCGGTCCGCAGAGCCCCATCAGCTTCTCCTCGTCCTGCGTGCATGTGCGCGTCGTATTGCCGTTCAGCGGCGATGCGGGATCAGTTTCCCCGGCGCCACAGGCCCGGCAGATGCCGGACGGCACTATCATCGGGGGGCCGGATACGGTCAAGCAGCCGCTGCGGACCCTTGAGGACCATCGCCGCCAGAGGGTTCTCCCGGACCTTCGCCTTGACCTCCTCGAACTTCATCACGTCGTCCACGCGGCGGCGGATGAAGGCGCGGGTTGCTTCCATGTCCGGCGATTCGTCACCGAGCCAGTAGAGCAGGCTCGCCGAGTAGATGCCGGCCAGGGTCGCGCGCTTGGTGTACCAGTTGTAGTCCCGGCTGTCGTCGCCGAGGGCACGCCAGATGGTGTCGGCAGTATGCCAGATCGCGCGCGTACCGTCGGCCGCATAGGGGGGCAGCGCGAAGAGGGCGGCGGCGCGACGTACCGCCTCGCGGTCGGGAAGCAGCATCTCCAGGCGGACGGCGATCGCATGAGCAATCCGGTCGCGGAACCTGAGGCCGAGGAGATCGTCCTTCTCGAGCCGCTCGGCGAGGCGCTCGTCGCAGGCATGATGGTAGGCAAGCGCAAGATCGACGCCGCCCCGCGGAAAGGCGATACGCGCAACCGAGGCATCGACGCCGGCATCATCGACGGCATAGGCAAGGGTGCGATCGGACCAGCCGTCGAAGGGCACATGGGGGAGGGCTGCCTCGACCACCTGCCTGCGGATCGAGGCCAGGGGATCGCCGCCTGCGTTCCGGTCCTGAGCGGCATCAGTCATGCTCGACCTTTCTCATCGGTGTGGACAGTTACGCGCTGCGTGATTATATAGCCCCCTCCTGCGGAATGACGACTTAACTCTGAGGAAAGGTGGTGATTGATCCGTGCAGGTAGTGGTTCGTGACAACAACGTCGACCAGGCGCTTCGTGCCCTGAAGAAGAAGATGCAGCGTGAAGGCATCTTCCGCGAGATGAAGCTGAGGCAGCATTTCGAGAAGCCGTCCGAGAAGAAGGCTCGGGAGCGTGCCGAAGCCGTGCGTCGTGCGCGCAAGCTCGCGCGCAAGAAGATGCAGCGCGAGGGGCTCCTCTGAGCCGGTCGGGACGACCACGAAGGATCGGGTGAGGCGGCAGGTCCGCGCCACCCATTTCGAATTCCTCCGCCGCGATCCGTTACATTCTCCGCAAGCGGCGGGTTCTCCAGAACGCCCCGGACTGCCTCGATGAGGTCAGGTCGGGGCGTTCTTGATTTGGCCACCCGGAAGCAGGTCTCGTCCATTGTCCCGCCGGTGTCTGATGCCTTCGGGAACGGCATCGTCACGGGAAGCCGACCGGGCTTGCCGTGACGCTGTATCCGCGCGTGAGGGAATTCCGCAGATGGCCGGGCAGGGGTCCGGCCTTGATCCTAGGCGACGAAAATGGCGAGGAAGATCAGGACGGCGGCCACTACCGCGAAAAGGTAGATCCAGAACTTGATGAAGCCGTCGAAGGTCCGCTTGTGCTCGGAGATGTCCATCCGGCCGTGGGAATGCTCCGTTCCGTGGCCGGTCCGTTCCGTCAGGTGACCATGCTCCGTTCCGTAGAGGCCCGAGCCTCCCTGCGCCTGTGCTGCCATTCGACCCTCTCCCGTACTGTCGCGTTCGGCGGATCATCCGCTACTCAATCGGCAGTCGGGTTAGCCCAAATTGTCGGCGTTGTCAGGGGCTAAACTCTCTTTCATGCCGACACCGGCGCAAGACGCCGCTCCTCTGCCCTGATGGCGTTCGGAATCGCGTCATCCCGGCAAGGCGGGCGGCCCACCTGCTCCTCTGCATCCGGCAGGAACTGCTGGCACGGCTGAAACCCACCTCCCTGAACGACAGGCGGGTTTCAGCATGATCGGACCGCAGGGCGCCCCTGATCTGATCAGCAGGCGCCGCGGGGGGATGCCCTATTGATCGAGGAAGCTGCGGAGCTTGCGCGACCGGCTCGGGTGCTTGAGTTTCCTGAGCGCCTTCGCCTCGATCTGGCGGATGCGCTCGCGCGTCACCGAGAACTGCTGGCCGACCTCCTCGAGGGTATGGTCGGTGTTCATGCCGATGCCGAAACGCATCCGGAGCACGCGCTCCTCGCGCGGTGTCAGCGAGGCGAGCACGCGGGTCGTGGTTTCCTTCAGGTTCCCCTGGATCGCGCTCTCGAGCGGCAGGATCGCGTTCTTGTCCTCGATGAAATCGCCGAGCTGGCTGTCCTCCTCGTCACCGATCGGGGTCTCGAGGGAGATCGGTTCCTTGGCGATCTTCATCACCTTGCGGACCTTCTCGAGCGGCATCTGCAGCTTCTCGGCCAGTTCCTCCGGCGTCGGCTCGCGGCCGATCTCGTGGAGCATCTGACGGCCGGTCCGCACCAGCTTGTTGATCGTCTCGATCATGTGCACCGGAATGCGGATGGTCCGGGCCTGGTCGGCGATCGAGCGGGTGATGGCCTGGCGGATCCACCAGGTCGCATAGGTCGAGAACTTGTAGCCGCGGCGGTATTCGAACTTGTCGACCGCCTTCATCAGGCCGATGTTCCCCTCCTGGATGAGGTCGAGGAACTGCAGGCCGCGGTTCGTGTATTTCTTGGCGATGGAGATCACGAGGCGGAGGTTGGCCTCGACCATCTCCTTCTTGGCGATCCGCGCTTCCTTCTCGCCCTTCTGGACCTGGTTCACGATGCGGCGGAACTCGGAGATGTCGACGCCGACATACTGGCCGATCTCGGCCATGTCCTGGCGGATCTTCTCGACCTCGGGCCGCAGGCGCGTGGTCAGCTGGTCCCAGCCACGGGTCTTCTTCTTTGCCACGCGGTCGAGCCAGTGCGGCTCGAGCTCCGCACCCTTGTACTCGGCGATGAACTCCTGGCGGTTGATGCGCGCGCTGTCGGCAAGCTTCACCATGGCGCTGTCGAGCGACATGATCTTGCGGTTGATGCCGTAGAGTTGGTCGACGAGCGCCTCGATCCGGTTGTTGTGGAGGTGCAGCGAATTGACGAGCTCGACGATTCCGGCGCGGACACGCTGGTATTCGCCCTCCTGCGCCGCGGTGAAGGAGCCGTCGTGGCTCAGCGTCGCCGACATGCGGCTCTCCTGCATCGCGGCGAGACGGTTGTAGTCGGAGGCGATGCGGTCGATCGTCTCGAGAACCTGCGGTTTCAGCGCGGCTTCCATCGCGGCGAGAGAGAGGTTGCCGGGATCGTCCTCGTCGTCGTCCTCGTCACGCTGCGCGGACGCGCCGTCGGCGGCCGGGGCCGCGGCCGGAGCGGCAGCGGCGCGCGGCCCGGGTTTCGGCGCGGCCGGAGCCCCCTCCACCGCAGG
>JAJUJF010000007.1 GCA_029265455.1 Paracoccaceae bacterium
AGGCCGACGTCGAAGTCGTGGACGAGGGAGAGGAACCGGCTGCGGGCGATCCTGCGACGACGGCCGACGATCCGATGGCACCAGATGAGCCGGCGGCAACGGAAGAGTCGGCGCCAGCAGACCAGCCGATGACACCAGACGAGCCGATGGCAACAGAAGAGCCGGTGGCAGGTGATGAAGGCGGGATGGCGGCGGAAGACGAAGCGCCGGCTCCGACCCCGGATGTGCTGGTGATGGAGCAGGGCGCTGATGAGCTTCGTGGTGACTGGATAATGGGCACGACGGTGGTGTCACCCGATGACGAGACGATCGGCCAGATCCAGGACGTGATCATCACGCCGGATGGGCAGATCACTTCGGCGATCCTGTCTGTCGGGGGGTTCCTCGGACTTGGGGCAAAGAATATCGCGGTCGACTGGAATGAACTCGAGATCGCGCAGGACGGGCAGGAGATCACGCTCAACATCACCCGTGAAGAGGCGGAGCAGGCACCGGAATACGCCTTCCGGGATCAGGCGCAACCGGCGGAGCCGGCAGACGCCGAAGCCCCTGCGGAGGACGCTCTCGGAACGGAACCGGCCGAGGAGCCGGGCATGGCGCCCATGGATGATCCCGCGATGCCACCCGCTGAAGAACCGGATGCACCTGCCGAGGGCGCGAACCAGTAGGATCGCCGTTCCGACAGGCGAACGGGGCGGGCAGGGGCCTGCCCCTTTTTCGGATCAGGTGGCAATTGGTCGCCACAGGCACCTGCGTCTCAGAGAGTTTCCACAGACGCTCTTCCGTTCCGGGTCATCCGCGTGAGTGCCGTGCTCCTCGAGGGGAGCGCGAGTGGATGCCGTAGCCGTGGCAGGCCGATCTGAACGAAGCGCGTCGCCCTGCGTAATACAGGGGCGGGAGCCAGTCCCGCCGGGTCGTGCCTACATGCGCGGGCGCACGATGACGGTGCGAATGCGCAAGGGCCGGCGCGGTTCAGTCAGAAGGAGAACACGGATGAGCGTAGCACGTGTGACCGAGATCACCGCCACCTCGACCGACAGTTTCGAGGATGCGATCAGGAAGGGAATCGACCGGGCCTGCAAGACGCTCCAGAACGTGCAGGGGGCGTGGATTCAGGAGCAGACCATCACTGTCCAGAACAACCAGATCACCGCGTTCAAGGTCAACATGAAGGTTACCTTCGTGCTGAACGATTGATATTGACCAGGAACTGGCTACGGAAAAGGGAAAGGGCGGCGCCGGGGTGGCGCCGCCCTTTGTAGATGAGGCCGGTAGGCGGCTTGCGCCGCGGCAGCTCAGGCGAGCTGGAGGTTGGTCGCGGATTCGCGGCCGTCGCGGCCGGTCTCGAGGTCGAAGGTGACCTTCTGGCCATCATCGAGATGGCTGATGCCGGCGCGCTCGAGAGCGGTGGCATGGACGAAGACGTCCTTGCGGCCGTTCTCGGGCTGGATGAAGCCGAAACCCTTGGTGGAATTGAACCATTTCACGGTGCCGTTGGCCATCGTGATGTCTCCCTATCGTGGTGCTGCCCGCAGGGTGCGGCAGCCTGGCGCTGTCAGCAAAATCGAAAAACTGCAGCCGCTTGGGGAGACAGTGGTCGAGAGTGATAACGTTGCGAGAGGCAAGGTGGGGGATCGGGCACCGGATTGCAAGGGCCAATCGCGAGGGCCGGAAAGGCGATGCATATTCGATGCAGATTTCATGCAGCTTCCGTGCAGATGCCGGGGATCAACCGGATGGCAACCCGCCCGTGGCATCCTTGCGGCTCACCCCGGCACGAGGACGACGATGGACAACCGCAAGCGCACCCGGCGCGAGGCGCGCAGCCATGAAGAACTGATGAGCGAGCTCGAGGAGATGGAGACGTGGTGGCGGGACTACCGGCTCAAGCAGCGGATGATCCCGGACGAATGGTACCGCCTGCACGAGACAGCGCCCTGCCGGCCGAAGAAGGCGCGGCTGACCGCGGCCTTCGACGCCGATGTCGTACGCTGGTACCGCAGCCTCGGCCGCGGCTACCAGGCGCGGATGAACGCGGTGCTCCGGGCCTACATGCTGGCGGTTGTCGCCAGGGAGATCGAGGGGGTGGGTGACCGCGACGGGGCGGGGAGGCCGATTTGACAGCGGCACAGCAGTAAGGCGTTCGTCAATCCTTGGAGAAGGGCAAAGTGGTCATGTCGCCCGGCTTTGTTGATGGCATCTGCCGGCAAGTGATGCTAGCCGCAAAAGAGTGTCACTTATGCTTTCCACTCTTGATCGAATTCTTCTTGATGATCAATAGTAAGCCATTCCGGTAGAGGTTCAAAGCTTGAAGCGATACGCTTCTTCTCCATCTCCTCGACACCATAATATATGCATGTAAGGAAGCCTAGTTCATCAGGAAGCGGCTTGATGGCATGATAAAATGCGGTAGTCTCAAAGAACTCTAAGTGTATCAAGCGCATAGGAGCGATGATTGCCTTAATGGCAGAGGAAATTGTTATTCTGGACGGGTAGTCTAGGGATGCCTTGTCCTCATTGACCTCATAGTCCAAATGAGCAAGCATTTTGTTGCGGAGAGGCCGTGCAAAAGCAGTGGCATTTTCTGCTTCGTCAATTAGCATCTTCATCTCGGCAGCGCGAGGAGGGTCCTCTATGAACGCAAGCAAGCCTTTAACCGTTAGGTTCTTGTTCCCTCTATTCTGTGGAGGGTCGGTAAGCTGACAAACGCCAATAATTATGCGTTCGTAAAGTGCATTCTGAAACGTAAGAGCTACGTATCCTGATGCACGATTTAGAAGAGCAACTCTTTCAGGGTTAGTACCAAAAAATGCTCGGTATGTATCCCAAAGAGACACTAACCTTATTACATGCTGATCGAGATGATAGAAATAGGATCCAAATCTAGGGCCTAATCTATCTATATATTTCTGCCTTATAACATCCGAAACACCATCCATTACATTTATTGTTCCTGCAGAAGCTTAAGGGCATTGTCTGCTTTATCTATTACGTAACCGCAGTGGGCCGCCACAACCGAGCGCCACTGGTTGGACACCAGCATATACTGGCCATAGAGGTGAGATGAGCTGATAATCTGGAGCTTTTCGAGGTAAACAGCATACTGGCCATAAACGTTCATCACAGCTTCCACCTGCAGTGGTTCAAGTGCACCGAGCTGCGGTACAAGAGCATGGAATACAACGTCAATTCTCCGTGAAGGCACCAAGAAGCTGCCTTCATCGCCATCTTCGGTCTCTTGAAGGTGTTCGCGTTGATTACTCATTGCAGCTTTGAGTTGTATGATTTCGCCACTTAGGGCAATCCGAACCGAAGATGCCTCTCTCTTCCAATGCCGTTCTGACTGCTTTCGTCCAGCTCGCGCATTAACGATCAAGGTCACTATCACCCTACGAGTGCGATGCTGGCAGCGGCTAGAGTCTGGAACTTGGCAAGGACCTCAAGATTCTCCTTCACCGCGCGAACTTCTTGTACTTGATCCGCTTCGGCTCCACGGCGTCGGGGCCGAGGCGGCGGATCTTGTCGGCCTCGTAATCCTCGAAATTGCCCTCGAACCATTCGACATGGCCCTCGCCCTCGAAGGCGAGGATGTGGGTGCAGATGCGGTCGAGGAAGAAGCGGTCGTGGGAGATGACCACGGCGCAGCCGGCGAAATCGACGAGGGCGTCCTCGAGGGCGCGCAGGGTCTCGACGTCGAGGTCGTTGGTGGGCTCGTCGAGCAGCAGGACGTTGCCGCCCTCGCGCAGGAGCTTGGCCATGTGGACGCGGTTGCGTTCGCCGCCCGACAGCAGGCCGACCTTCTTCTGCTGGTCGCCGCCCTTGAAGTTGAAGGCGCCGCAATAGGCGCGGGAGTTCACCTCGGCATCGCCGAGCTTGATGACGTCGAGTCCGTCGGCGATCTCCTCCCAGACGGTCTTCTGCGGGTCGAGCGCGTCGCGGGTCTGGTCGACATAGGAGAGTTTCACCGTCTCGCCCCAGGTGATGGTTCCCGAGTCGGGCTGTTCCTGGCCGGTGAGCATGCGGAAGAGGGTGGTCTTGCCGGCGCCGTTCGGGCCGATCACGCCGACGATGCCGCCCGGGGGCAGGGCGAAGCTGAGATCGTCGATCAGGAGCTTGTCCTCGTAGGCCTTGGTGAGATTCTCGACCTCGATGACGTTGCCGCCGAGCCGGGGCCCGTTCGGGATGATGATCTGGGCGTGGGTGAGTTTCTCGCGCTCGGACTGGTTGGCGAGTTCGTTATAGGCGTTGATCCGGGCCTTCTGCTTGGCCTGGCGGGCCTTGGCGCCCTGCCGGATCCATTCGAGTTCGCGGGCAAGCGTCCGCTGGCGGGCCTTGTCCTCGCGGGCTTCCTGTTCGAGGCGTTTCGCCTTCTGCTCGAGCCAGGAGGAGTAGTTGCCCTCGTAGGGGATGCCGCGGCCGCGGTCGAGTTCGAGGATCCAGCCGGTGATCTCGTCGAGGAAATACCGGTCGTGGGTGACGATGAGGATCGTGCCCTTGTATTCGATGAGGTGTTTCTGGAGCCAGGCGATGGTCTCGGCGTCGAGATGGTTGGTGGGCTCGTCGAGCAGCAGGAGGTCGGGGGCTTCGAGCAGCAGCCGGCAGAGGGCGACGCGGCGCTTCTCGCCGCCGGAGAGATTGTCGATCGAGGCGTCGTCGGGCGGGCAGCGGAGCGCCTCCATGGCGACATCGACCTGGGAATCGAGGTCCCAGAGATTCTGGGCGTCGATCTGGTCCTGGAGGGTGGTCATCTCCTCCATCAGCTCGTCCGAGTAGTCCTCGGCGACCTTCATCGCCACCTCGTTGTAGCGCTCGAGCAGGGCGCGTTTGGCGGCGACGCCTTCCATGACGTTGCCGCGCACGTCGAGGGCGGGGTCGAGTTCGGGCTCCTGCGGCAGGTAGCCGACGCGGGCGCCTTCGGCGGCCCAGGCCTCGCCGGTATAGTCCTTGTCGAGCCCGGCCATGATCTTCAGCAGCGTCGACTTGCCGGCGCCGTTGGCGCCGACGACGCCGATCTTCACGCCGGGCAGGAAGTTCAGGCGGATGTTCTCGAAGACCTTCTTGGTCCCGTAGGACTTGGTGAGGCCGTCCATGTGATAGACGAACTGGTAGGATGCCATCGTGCCGGTCCTTCGGAAATCGTGGGAGTTGCGGGCTGTTCTATCCGGGATCGGGAGGGGGTGCAACGCGGGGCCCGAGCGGCGCGGGCAAGGGGGCGCCACATGCAGAAATCGTTGCAAGTCATTGATCTTGCAATGTTGAAAGTCAGTTATGGCTGGATGGCCTGCCGTTCAACCGGCGCGTCAGGTCGCCTCCGCCGGAGGTTGCTGCCGGTCCCGCGCGGCGAGGAGCAGGCTGAGGCGGCACCAGGCTTCGAGGGGGATGCGTTCGGCGCGGTCGGTGGGCTCCATCCCGGCGGCGCGCAGAAGGTCGGGAGCATCCGGTCCCAGGGAGGCGAGGCTCGAGCGCAGCATCTTGCGGCGCTGGTTGAAGGCGAGGGCGACGACGCGTTCGAGCCGGGCGGCATCGGCCGGGAAGCGCGGCTCGGGCAGGCGGTCGAGCCGGACCACGGCGCTCGTCACCTTCGGCGGCGGCGTGAAGGCCTCGGGTGGGACGGTCATCACGATCCGGGGCTCGGTCCGCCATTGCGCAAGCAGGGCAAGGCGGCCGAAGGCGCGGGTATGGGGCCGCGCGATGATCCGCTCCGCCACCTCGCGCTGGAACATCAGGGTGAGCGAGTCCCAGAAGGGCGGCCATTCCGGGGGCGTGAGCCAGCGGATGAGGAGTTCGGTGCCGACATTGTAGGGAAGGTTCGCGACGATCCGGATCGGGGGCGTGAGATGGGGGAGCGGATCGACCGCGAGGGCGTCGCCCTCGATCACCGTCAGGCGGCCGGGATGGGCGGCGGCGATCTGGTCGAGCGCCGGCAGGCAGCGGTGGTCGCGCTCGATGGCGACGACCTTGCGCGCGCCCTCCATCAGCAGGCCCCGGGTGAGGCCCCCGGGGCCGGGACCAATCTCCAGCACATCGCTGGCGGCGAGATTGCCTGCAAGACGAGCGATCTTCGCCGTGAGGTTAAGGTCGAGGATGAAGTTCTGGCCCAGCGATTTCCGCGCGGCGAGGCCGTGTTCGACGATCACCTCGCGCAGTGGCGGCAGGCCGTCGGGGGTCACCGCACGCTCCCTTGCCGGCGCTGCCCGAGCTCGTGGGCAAGCCGGAGTGCAGCGACGAGACTCGAGGGATCGGCGCGGTCCCGACCCGCAATGTCGTAGGCGGTGCCGTGATCGGGGGAGGTCCGCACGAAATCGAGGCCGAGCGTTACATTCACGCCGCCCGCGAAGTCTATGGTCTTGATCGGGATCAGCGCCTGGTCGTGATACATGCAGACGGCGATGTCGTAGCGCGAACGGGCTTCGGGATGGAACATGGTGTCGGCCGGGTGCGGGCCGGTGAGCGCCATGCCTTCCGCGCGCAGCCGGTCGAGCACGGGGATGATGACCGTGTGCTCCTCGCTCCCCATCGCGCCCTCCTCGCCGGCATGGGGGTTGAGCCCGGCGACCGCGATCCGGGGCCGGTCGAGGCCGAGATCCGCGCGGCCGGCGGCGTGGACGATGCGGAGGGTTGCCTCCAGCAGTTCCGGGGTGAGCGCCGCGGGGACGGCGGCGAGGGGAATGTGGATCGTCACCGGCACGACGCGGATGCCGGGCGCGGCGAGCATCATCACCGGCAGATCCGCGCCCGAGAGATGGGCGAGGAATTCGGTATGGCCGGGGAAGGCGAAGCCGGCACTGTCCTTCAGCGCCTTCTTGTTGATCGGATTGGTGCAGAGCGCGAGCGCCTCCCCGGCCCGCACGAGGGTGGTGCCGCGTTCGATCATCGCGACGATGGCCGGCGCGTTGGCGGGGTCGGGCTGCCCCGGTTCGGGCGCGGCGGGAAGGGGATGGGGCAGGACGGCGAGCGCCTCCCGACCGGCGGCACCCGCGGCCTCGCCGGGAGCCGCAACTTTCCGCAGCGGAATGGCGAGGCGCTCGGCAAGGGGCGCGAGCCGGGACGGATCGGCGAGGAGCACGAAAGGAACCTCGCCCCCGAGCCTCCGCCATGCCTTCAGCGCGATCTCCGGGCCGATCCCGGCAGGATCGCCGAGGGTGAGGACGACCGGAAGATCCGGCCTCATTGCTCCACGATCAGCGCGTCGCCCAGCAGGTCCTGGAGATAGCCCTGGCCGAAATTGGTGATGCGCTGGTTGAAGAGCTGTTCGCGAAGCTGCCGGCGGCGCTCGGCCTCGGGCACGTCGGGCAGGTCCTCGGGCTGCTCGAGATCGATCGAGACGAGGCGCAGGATGGCAAGGCCGCCAGAGATCGGAATGGGATCGGTGATCTGGCCCGGCTCCATGAGGAGGACCTGGCCGCGCAGCGCCGGGGGAAGCTGGGTCGCGGGCATGGCGGGAAGGGCACCCCCCTGGGCGGCGCTGCCGCTGCGGCTGTAGCGGCTGACGGCGGTGTCGAAACTCATGGCGCCGCTGCGGATGTCGCGCGCGATACGGTCGGCGAGCGCCACGGTCTCGGCCTCGCCATGTTCGGCGAAGGGAATGGCGATCTCGGCGAGGCGGACGATCTCGACCGGCTGACCCTCGGCGAGGTCGAGCGCGCGGTCGATCTCGAGGGGCGTGGGCATCGCGCGGGAGCGGAAGCGGCTGGAGACGAGCTCGCGCCAGGTGACGCCGGCCTCGACGAAGTCGCGCAGCGTCTGCCGGTCGATGCCGCGGGCGGCGAGGACGCGATTCACGTCCTCCACGCTGATGCCGCGCTGCTCGGCAAATTCCTCGATCCCGGCGGTGATGTCCTCGTCGGAGAGCTCGATTCCCGCCTCGCGGCCGGCCTGGACCTTGACGCGGTCCTCCTTGAGCTGCTCGACCGCGAGTTCGCGCACATCCCCGGTGGCACCGAGCGCCTCGAGGAGGCGGGTGCGCTGCTCGATGTCGTAATGGGTGATGACGGAATCGTTTACCGTATAGGCCGGCGCGTAGGCGTTCTGCGCCACGCCGGGTCCGGCGAGTGCAAGGCCGAGCGCGAGAGCCGCCGCGAGGGGCCAGGGACGCCGCATTCGTTTCTCCGTTCCTGGGCCCGGGGATGCGGGCCGTCCATTCTTCGCGTTTATCGACGCGAACACGCGCATTCGTCTAGCGGTTTCCCGACTCCCCGTCCATCGGAGCCGACAACTGCGGGCGGATTCCCTCAACCGGAGCAGGTGCGGCGCGGCCAGTCGCCGCCCTCCGCGCCGAGGCCGGCAAGGCGCACCGTGAAGCCGATCGAGGTCGAGGGCTCGACATCGCGCGAGGTGACGAAGCGGCGGGAGACGGTGAGATCGATCTCGGTGCATTCGTTGCCCCAGGTGATGCCGGCACCGGCGCGGATCATCGCATCCTCGGCGGCGTCGTAACGGGCATTGCCGGCGATCTCCCAGTTCGGCAGGAAGCGGTAGCGCGCGCCGAAGGCGAGTTCGCTGGTCTCGGGCTGGGGGCCGACCTCGGGGCTGAGCGCGTCTTCCGACAGGTAGACCCAGGAGGCGGCGAGGCCGAGGCGTTCGGTGTCGTAGACGAGGCCGAATTCGTTGCGGGCGATGTCGAGACTGTCGTCGAAACGGATGCGGTTGATCGCGCCAATGCCGGCGCCGATGCCGATCTCGACCGCGCCCACCCAGTCGGAGAGGGTACCCTCGAGGCCGGAGCCCTCGGCGAACTGGTCCCTGTCGGTGAAGCGCAGCACCCGGCCGATCGTCGCCTGAAGGGAGCGGCCGCGGTCATCGAAGGCCGACCAGGAGAGGCCGAGCCCGGCGCGCAGCCCCGTCTCGACCCGGTCGCGGCCGGGATAGCGGTCGAGGGCGAAGAGATTGGTCTCGTCGAATTCGGGGAGCAGGCTGTCCTCGTTCGGCAGTTCGTCGGCACCAAGCGAATCGCTCCAGGCGATGTCGGCCACCGGTTCGATGACATGGACGGTGGAGCCGGTGGTGCGCGCGAGCGGCCAGCGGATCTCGGCCCGCAGCCAGGGCACGGTGCGGAACTCGTTGCGGTCGCTGCCCCCGTCCTCGCGCAGGTGGTAGAGGTCGAGCATCGCGCCGGTGCTGACGGCAGTGAGGAGGCCGGGGCCGATCGTCCAGTCGCGCCGCCAGTCGCCGCCGCCGCCCATGCGCACGACATCGCGCCCGCCGTCGCGCAGGAGCCCGAGGGCATCGGCATCCACCCCGGCCCGGCCGCCGAGCAACGCGTCCTGCCAGATGCGGCGGTAGCCGAGCTCCGGCAGCACCAGCGGCACGTTGGCGGAATCCTCGTCGGGGCGGAGGCTCTGGAAGGCGACGGCGGCGAGGCGGAAGTCGTCCTCGGCGCGGGTGCGGGTAATCTGGAGGGTGCTGGTGAGGCGGTCGTCGTCGGGATAGTCGAACTGCTGCAGGAAACTGTCGTCGGTGACCACGGTGGCGTCGAGGCTGGCACGGAAGCCGTCGCCGAGGTCGTAATGGCCCTCGGCCGCGAGGCTGCCGCGCAGGCTGCGGTCCTCGAGCCGGTCGTCGGGGAGGATGACACCGAAGAGGTCGAGCGATCCGCGCCGGAAGCGCCGACGGTACTCGCCCTCGATGAGCGTGCCGCCCTTGGTGGTGAGGAACGGTGTGAGGGTGACGTCGGCGCTCGGGCCGAGGACGTGGTAGTAGGGGAGCCTGAAGCCGCTGCCGTAGACGTCCGACTGGCGGAAGGAGGGCGTGAGCACGCCGCTCAACCGCTCGGCCGTCGGCTCGGAGATGCGGAACCAGGGAAGCCACAGCACCGGCAGGCCGAAGACCTCGAACCGGGCATTGCGCAGGTAGATCTTCTGCTCCTCCTCGTCGCGGATGACACGCTGGGCGCGGACCGCCCAGATCGGCGGGCCGCCGCCGGGGCAGACCTCGCATGTGCTCGCGATCGCGCTGTGGAGGACGGTGTAGCGATCCTCCGCACGGCGGATCTCGCCCGCGGCGAGTTGCAGCTCGCCGGCGAGGAGGAGGCGGGCCGACCGGATCAGGCCTTCGGTGAGACCGGCATCGAGTTCCGCGGCCTCGGCCTCGACCACGCCGAAGGCGGGATCGGTGAGCAGGAGCGGGCCCTCGGCGCGGATGCGGTTCTCGGCATCCGAGTAGACGATGCGCTCGGCCCGGAGCACCCGGTCACCCTGGAGCACCTCGACATTGCCGGAGGCGGTGACGGTGCCGGCTTCGGCGTCCACGGAGACGGAATCGGCGACGAGGCTGACCGGCTGGCCCGTGCCGGCCACGGCACCGCCTGAGGCGGGGGCTGTCTGTGCCTGGGGAACGGGGGATGGTATGATCGCGGCGAAAAGCGCTGCCAGCGCCACTGCACGCGGCAGGTTGCGCGTTCGCCTCATGCCGCTCTGCCCCTCATTCGTTCTTGTTCGGGCGACCTTACCCTTCCTCCAGGTGGAGCAGCAAGCCCAGCGCGAGCAGGATCGCGGCGACCGGCGGCGCCCAGACGGCGATGGTGAGCGGAACGGCGCCGCTCGCACCGAGCGAGGTGGCGAAGTCGCGGATGAAGTAGAGCGAGAAGCCGGCGAGGACCGCGAGCAGGATCATGATGCCCGTCTGGCCGAAGCGGTGCGGCCGGAGCGAGAAGGCGGCGCCGATCAACACCATTGCCGCAACCAGGATCGGCTTGGTGAGCTCGCTCTCGAGATGCAGGCGATGGCGCAGCCCGGAAAAACCCGCATCCTCGATCTGGCCGATGAAACGGGGCAGGTCCCAGATCGAGATCATCTCGGGAGGGGAGAAGCTGTCGAGGATCTGCGTGCTGGTGAGCGCGGTCGGCAGGCGGAGTTCCTCGTCACGGGCGGTGCGTTCGAACCCGTTGGTCGCCTCGCTGTACTCCCATCGCGTGGCCCTGCGGATCACCCATTCGCCCTGGTCGAGCCGCGCGGAAGGCGCCTCGATCCGGGCATAGAGGCTGCCCTGGCCATCGAAGCGGTGGAGCATGACGCCGCTCAGGGCGGTGCCGTCCGCCGTTGCCCGGCTCGCACGGATCACCGTCTGCCCCTCGGGATCGCCCTGGCGCAGCCAGACGCCGCCGCCGCCGACCGACAGGAGGCTCGCGGGGCCGTCGGCCTCTAGGTGTTCCTCGTAGATCTCGCCCTGGCGCATCGCGGCCGAGACCAGAGGATTGCCGAGCGCGACGACGAGGATGCCGAGGACGAATCCCGCCGAGGCGGGGATCATGATCAGCCGGATCGCGGAGACCCCGGCGGCGCGCAGGACCACGAGTTCGCTCGACCGGGCGAGGCTGACGAAGGTCGCGAGACTCGCGAGCATCACCACGAGCGGGAAGACGAGGTAGATCACCTCCGGCGCCTCGAGCAGCGTGACGACGACGATATCGCCGAAGGTGGTGTCGTCATCGGCGTGGCTGCGCAGGTTCTCGATCCCGGAGAACAGGATGACGATCACCGCGATCACCAGCTGCACCGCGAGGGTGGCGAAGAGGAAGCGGCGGAGGATGTAGCCGATCAGGGTCATACCGGCCTCGCCCGGCGCCAGACGCCGCTCAGCCGGAAGACGAGGGCCGCGATCAGCACGCAGGCCGCGCCGACACCCACATACATCAGCGGCCAGAATTCCGCCTCGGCCTGGGCGCGGGAGCGCGCGACCAGGGTGATGGAATGGATGATGATGCCGAGGCCGATCGCCACGACGATGCGCTTGCCGAAGCCGCCGCGCCGGAAGGGGCCGGAAAGCACCGTCACGCAGGCGATGATCGGGTAGAGAAAGGCGAGCAGCGGCAGCACCAGCTTCCAGTGGGCCTCGGCGATGTAGTCGGAGCGTTTGCGCGAATCGAGCATTTCCGGCGTCGGGTCGAGCAGGCGGAGGACGGAATATTCGGCCGGACGTTTCTCGCGCTTCCGGCCGGAGGCGAGAAGCTCGGAGAGGTCGAAGACGAACTGGTCGAAGACCACGGTGTTGAGCGTGGCCCCGGCGGTGCGGGTGAGGGCGACGCCGTCCACCATCACGAGGCGCGCCTCGTTGCCCTCGCGCAGGAGGAGCGCACGTTCGGCGGAATAGGTGACGGGGCGGGCGGGGATGCGCTCGTCATGGAGGAAGACGCCGGCCATCTCGCCGGCGCGCGAGGTCGCGGTGATGAACAGGGTGAGCCCGTCGCCGGGATGGATGAACTGCCGCTCCAGGATCAGGCTGCCGACGAGATCGGAGCGGACCTCGTCGGTACGCTCCGCGAGCGCCGCCGAGCCCCAGGGCACGAGCACCATGGTGGTGCAGGCCATCGCCAGCATCAGGACGAAGCCGAAGAGCGCCACCGGCCGCAGGATCGCTGCCGGTCCCGAGCCCACTGCCATCATCACGATCAGCTCGGCCTCGCCGTAGAGCTTGTTGATCGCATAGAGCGTAGCTCCGAGCCCGGCGAGCGGCAGCACGACGACGAAGACCTGCGGCAGGACGTAGAGCGAGAACTCGAGGAAGAGGCTGGCGGTCTGGCCGCTTGCCACCACGGTATCGATGAGCCGCACCGCCTGGGTGAGCCAGACGACACCGGTGAAGATCAGGGCGAAGAAGCCGAAGGCGGTCATCAGCTGCCGGAAGATGTAGCTGTCGAAACGCCGCACCGGCCTTCTCCCTTTCGTCGCGCCGCACTTGAAGCCGGCGGCACCCGCGCGCCCTGTCCTCCTAGCCAAGCCGGGTGAAAGTCGCTAGCTCTCCCCGGGTCATGGAAAGCCGGAATGTAGGGAGCCCGCGATGACAGCGCCACTGGAAACGACCTTCGAGGCAAGCGATGCCGAACGTATCGGTGGCATCGGGGGGCGGATCGCGGTGTTCCTGGAGCCCGAGGGCCGGATGGAGACGCTCGCCCGGCGGGTGAATCGACTCACCCGTGGCGCGCTCGCGCGGCTGGCGGAGAGCGAGGCCTTCAAGCGGATGAAGCCGGGCGAGGGGCATCTCCTGTCCTTCCCGTCGGGACTTGCGGCGGAGGCGGTGCTGGCGGTCAAGCTGCCGAAGAAGCCGAGCGCCGAGGAGGCGCGGCGCGCGGGTTCCGCCATCGCGAAGTTCAACGGATCGGTGCCGCTCACGGTACTGCTCGGCGGGCGGGCGGCGATGCCCGACATCCTCACCGGCCTGCTGCTGCGGGCCTATTCCTTCGACGCCTACCGCAAGGAGGATCCGGAGAAGCCCGCGCCCAACCGCGCCGTCACGCTGATGGTGAACGATCCCGAGGCGGCGGAAGCGGCGGCGGCGCCGGTGCGCGCGGTCACGGAGGGGGTGTTCTTCACCCGCAACCTCGTCAGCGAGCCCGCGAACGTCCTCACCACGGTCGAGTTCGCCGAGCGGCTGAAGGGACTCGAGGCGCATGGCGTGGAGGTCGAGATCCTCGACGAGGCGGCGCTCGAGGCACTCGGGATGCGCACGCTCCTCGCGGTGGCGCGCGGCTCCGAGTCGCCGGCGCGCGTCGTCGTCATGCAGTGGAAGGGCGGCGGCGACGAGGCCCCCTTCGCGCTGATCGGCAAGGGCGTCGTCTTCGACACCGGCGGCATCTCGATCAAGCCCTCCGCCGGCATGGAGGAGATGACGATGGACATGGGTGGCGCCGGCGTGGTCGCAGGCACCATGAAGGCGCTCGCCCTGCGCAAGGCGAAGGCGAATGTCGTCGGCATCGTCGGCCTCGTCGAGAACATGCCCGACGGCCGCGCGCAGCGGCCGGGCGACGTGGTGAAGACGATGAAGGGCGACACGGTCGAGGTGATCAACACCGACGCCGAAGGGCGGCTCGTCCTCGCCGACGTGATGTGGTACGCGCAGGAGCGTTTCCAGCCGACGGGAATGGTCGATCTCGCGACGCTCACCGGCGCGATCATCATCGCGCTCGGCCACGAGAACTGCGGCGTCTTCGCCAATGACGACGGGCTCGCGGAGGGCGTGCTGGCCGCCGCGAAGGCGGAGGGCGAGGGCGCGTGGCGGATGCCGCTCGGGCCGGCCTACGACAAGAAGCTCAAGAGCCGCATCGCCGACATCGCCAATGTCGGCGGGCGCGACGCGGGCTCGATCACCGCGGCGCAGTTCCTGCAGCGGTTCGTGAAGAACGGCACGCCCTGGGCGCATCTCGACATCGCCGGCGTCGCCTACCGCAAGGACGACACCGATTTCGCGCCGAAGGGGGCGACAGGCTGGGGCGTGCGGACGCTCGACCGGCTGATCCGGGACCGTTACGAGCGCTGAGGCGGTGGCGGAGGTCTGGTTCTACCAGCTGACGGCAACGCCGGTGGAGCAGGTGGCACCCGATCTTCTCGAACGGGCGCTTGCCCGTGGCTGGCGGGCGGTGCTGCGATCGGGGCTCGAGCCGGCGCTCGCCATGCTCGACGCGGCGCTCTGGTCCTACCGCGACGACGCCTTCCTGCCGCATGGCACCGCCGCGATGGGGCATGCGGAACGCCAGCCGGTCTGGCTTACCTGCGGGAACGAGAATCCGAACGGGGCCTCGCTCCTGATGCTTGTCTTCGGCGCACGAGTCGATCCGGGGGAAGCGGCACGTTACGAGCGGGTGTGCCTGCTGTTCGAGGGAGGCGATTCGGAGGCGCTCGTCGCGGCGCGCGAGGACTGGAAGGCGGTGACGGCGGCCGGTCTTGCCGCGCGCTACTGGGCGCAGGAGGGCGGGCGCTGGATCGAGAAGGCGCGGAACTGACACCGAAGGCGTCGCGCGATCCGTAACGCCTGCGACATTGGTATCGCAGCCCGTGTCTTGCGCCGGCGCCTCGCGCGCGGCAAAAGGAACGAGGTCCCGCGTCCTCGAGGTAGCCATGCAAGAACGAGATCTGAGCGACCGCGCCCAGCGTCATCCGGAGAAGGCGCACCGGCCGGACACGCCGATCCTGCGCAAGCCCAGATGGATCCGGGTGAAGGCGCCGACCGGCGAGGGCTACAACCGGACGCGTGAGATCATGCGCTCGAACCGCCTCGTCACCGTCTGCGAGGAGGCGGGCTGCCCCAATGTCGGCGAGTGCTGGTCCCAGGGTCACGCGACCATGATGATCATGGGCGAGATCTGCACCCGGGGCTGCACCTTCTGCAACGTCGCGACCGGCCGGCCCGATGCGCTCGATGTCTTCGAGCCGGGGCGGGTGGCGGTCGCGGTCGAGAAGCTCGGCCTCAACCATGTCGTCATCACCTCGGTCGATCGCGACGATCTCGAGGACGGCGGCGCCGAGCATTTCGCCCAGACGATCCGCGCCGTCCGCCGCAAATGTCCCGGCACCACCATCGAGGTGCTGACCCCGGATTTCCTCAAATGCGGCCCCGAGGCGCTGGAGACGGTGGTGGCGGCGAAGCCCGACGTCTTCAACCACAATCTCGAGACCGTGCCCGGCCTCTATCCGGAGGTCCGGCCCGGTGCGCGGTATTTCCACAGCCTGCGGCTCCTGCAGCGGGTGAAGGAACTCGATCCCGCGATGTTCACCAAGTCGGGGATCATGGTGGGCCTGGGCGAGACCCGGTCGCAGGTCCTGCAGGTGATGGACGACATGCGGGCCGCCGATGTCGATTTCCTCACCATCGGCCAGTATCTCCAGCCGACACCGAAACATCATGCCATCGACCGGTTCGTGACGCCGGAGGAATTCGCCTCCTACGAGAAGGCGGCCTACGGCAAGGGCTTCCTGATGGTTTCCGCAACGCCGCTTACCCGGTCGAGCTACCACGCCGGCGCCGATTTCGAGCGTCTGCGCGCGGCCAGGCTGGCGAAGCTCGGCGCGAGCTGACACCTCTGCGCGAGCCGCGCAAGAATTTGCGCGGACAGCGAAAATGTCCGCGGCCGCGGGCCGCGCGTGCTGCTGCGTCCCCATGGTCCGGGAACGGAGCCGCCACCCATGCGTTTCCTGCCCACTTGCACAATGAAGAAGGGTTTGGGGATGAAACGCTACACGACTTACCTGGCAAGCTGCGCAATCCTTGCCTTCGGCGCCACCGCCGCTCATGCGAACTGCGACGAACTGGCGGCGCTGATCGGCGAGGATCCGGCAGCGGCCTCGGCCGGCGAGACCGGCGGCGGGATCGAGAAGGATGCCTCGACCGCGCCTCTCGAGACCGATGCCGGCGCCTCTGGCGGCACCAGCACGATGGAGATGGGGGATTCCGCTACCGGCGCGACCGCCGACACGAGCAGCATGGACAGCGGGGAGGGCGAAGTCGAGAAGGATGCCTCGACCGCGCCGCTGGAGGAGGAGGCGGCGGTGCCGGAGTCCGATGGAACACCCATCGCCACCTCGCAGGCCGATGTCGAGGCACAGCAGGAAGAGGCGACGATGGAAGACGGCGCGACCGGCGCCTCTTCCGGCGACGTGGCGTCCATGGATCCCGAAGCCCTCGAACGCGCCCGCGAGGCGCTGACCTCGGGTGACGACGAGGCCTGTGCGGCGGCGCTGGAGGAACTTCAGGGCTGAGCCGGGACACGCCGCGGAAGGACAATTGCGGCCTGAAACGGAAGGCGGCGCCGGGGAGATCCGGCGCCGCCTGTGCATGTCATGATCGCGCCGGAAGCGCCGGCGCGATCGTCTTCGGGTTCAGCGGGCGCGCAGCGCCGCCGCCTTGACGTCTTCGGCGACGCCGGCCTCGAAGCGTTCGAAATTCTTCTCGAACATCCGCAGGAGCTTCTGCGCCTGGGCGTCGTAGGCTTCCGGGTCGGCCCAGGTCGAGCGCGGATCGAGGAGCGCATCATCGACGCCGGGGAGCGAGACCGGGACCTCGAAGCCGAAGTTCGGATCGCGGCGGAATTCCACGTTCGCGAGCGAGCCGTCGAGCGCCGCGGTCAGCAGCGCGCGGGTGGCCGCGATCGGCATCCGCTTGCCGGTGCCGTAGGGCCCGCCGGTCCATCCGGTGTTGACGAGCCAGCAGCTCGCGCCGTGCTGCGCGATCTTGTTGCGCAGCATCTCGCCGTAGACCTCGGGCCGGCGCGGCATGAAGGGGGCGCCGAAGCAGGTGGAGAAGGTGGGCTCGGGGTCGGTCACCCCGGTCTCGGTCCCCGCGACCTTCGCCGTGAAACCGGACAGGAAGTGATACTCGGCCTCGGCCGGCGACAGCCGGGCGATCGGCGGCAGCACCCCGAAGGCGTCGCAGGTGAGCATGATCACCGCCCGCGGATGGCCGGCGCGTCCGGTCGGACTCGCGTTCGAGATCGCCTCGAGCGGATAGGCGCAGCGGGTGTTCGCGGTCAGGCTGTCGTCGTTGAAGTCGAGCGCCCGCGTGTCGGGGTCGAAGATCATGTTCTCGATCACGGTGCCGAAGCGGGTCGTGGTCGAGTAGATCTCGGGCTCGGCCTCGGGCGAGAGGTTGATCGTCTTGGCGTAGCAGCCGCCCTCGAAGTTGAAGGTGCCGGTGTCGGACCAGCCGTGCTCGTCATCGCCGATCAGCACGCGCTTCGGGTCGGCCGAGAGCGTGGTCTTGCCGGTGCCGGAAAGCCCGAAGAAGATCGCGACGTCGTCCTCGTCGTCGCGTCCGTGGTTCGCCGAGCAGTGCATCGGCATCACGCCCTTCTCCGGCAGGAGATAGTTGAGCAGCGTGAACACGGATTTCTTGTTCTCGCCCGCATAGGCGGTGCCGCAGATCAGGATCAGCCTGCGCTCGAAGGAGATCGCGATCGCCGTCTCGGTCCTCACACCGTGACGGGCGGGATCGGCCTTGAACGACGGGCAGTTGAGGATGGTGAATTCCGGCATGAAATCCGCCAGTTCCTCAGCCGCCGGACGGCGCAGCAGGTTGCGGATGAAGAGGCCGTGCCAGGCAAGCTCGGTCACCACGCGGACGTTGAGCCGGTAGGCCGGATCGGCGCCGCCGTAGAGATCCTGGACGAAGAGCTCGCCGCCGACGATATGCGCGCTCATGTCGGCGCGCAGGCGCTCGAAATGCTCGGGCGAGAGCGGCTTGTTGTTGTCCCACCAGATGTGCGGCTCGACCGAGGGCTCGCGGACGATGAACTTGTCCTTGGGCGAGCGGCCGGTGTGCCTGCCGGTGGTCACGAGCACGGTGCCGCCGATGCCGAGCTCCGCTTCGCCGCGCCTGATCGCAGCCTCGACGAGTGCGGGCTCGGTGAGGTTGTAATGAACCTTCCTGGTGCCGGCCCAGCCGGCCGCTTCAAGCGTCTGGCGCGGGTTCACGCGACCCACGATATTTGCTGCCGACGCCAACCCGGTCGCCGTTCCGTCTGCCATACTCTGAATCTCCCCTGCCGCGACCTCTCCCCGTCGCGGTACTCGAAATGTCAAGGACCGCCACCTCCTGGCCGGCGATCCGCCTATGGAAAGGGGGCACGCAGCACGTTTCGCGCCGGCCCCTGTGCGGAGATATAACATGCACACGCGGGGCTTCCATGGGAGGACATGGTTGACGAGCGGGGAATTCTGCCAGACCGGCGGCCCAAATGATTGAAGATGTACGCATCGACGTGCGAAAATGTGCGCATGGCCGGAAACGAACATGAGAGCCGCGCAAGGCATGACGGGGTGAGTCGCCGCGACCGTGAGGCGGGGGAGGAGATGATCGTGCACGGTTCGGCCGTGGCCTGGGAGGGGCGCGGGGTACTGATCCTCGGCGCCTCGGGGAGGGGGAAGTCCGGGCTCGCGCTCAGGCTGATCGCGGGGGGAGCTACTCTCGTTGCGGATGACCGTGTGGTCCTGCGCGCCGGGGAAGCCGGCATCGTCGCCTCGGCGCCCGCGGCCCTCGCCGGGCTGATCGAGGCGCGGGGCGTCGGCATCCTGCAGATCCGGGCAGGACCGCCGGCAACGCTGGTCCTTGCAGTCGATCTCGATCATGCGCCGGAGGCCCGGCTGCCGGAGCGGTGCACAACTGTGTTACTTGGGCGGCAGCTGCGCTTAATCCGCGCCGCAGGGGTGCCAAATATTGACGCGATCGTTAGAGTTATGGCTCAGGCGGGAACAGAGCTGATCTGAGTCCCGGACAGGAGACAGGACGTGGAGGTGGCCGGCGCCGCGGCGGCAAAGTCGGAAGAGAGCGTGGTCCTGGTGACTGGGCCATCCGGTGCCGGGCGGACAACGGCCATCCACGCGCTCGAGGATCTCGGCTACGAGACCATCGACAACCTGCCGATGTCGCTCCTGCCGCGCGTCCTAGAGGGGCCGCCGGTGGGGCCGCTGGCGCTCGGCTGCGACCCGCGCACGCGCGGCTTCTCGGTGCCCGAGGTGCTTGCGGCGGCAGAGCGGCGCTGGGGGCCGGCGGGACTTGTGCCCGTGGTGCTCTATATAGATTGTGCGCCTGCCGTCCTCGTGCGCCGCTACAGCGAGACACGGCGGCGGCATCCGTCGAGCCCGGACACCCAGCCGCTGGTCGGGATCGAGCGGGAGGTGGCGATGCTGGCGCCGCTCAGGGCGCGGGCGGACGTGCTGATCGACACGAGCGCGATGAGCCCGCACGACCTCAGGGCCGAGATCGCCAGACATTTCGGACGCGAGGGCAGCGGCGAGCTCGCGGTGACGCTGCAGTCCTTCGGCTTCAAGCGGGGCACACCGACAGGTGTGGACATGATGGTGGACGTGCGCTTCCTGCGCAATCCGCATTGGGAGCGGGAACTCAGGCCGCTCGACGGGCGCGATCCGCCGGTTGCGGAGCATGTCGCGCAGGACCCGAACTGGGCACCGTTCATGGCGCGGCTCGAGGACATGCTGCTCTTCCTGCTGCCCGCCTACCGGTCGGAAGGAAAAAGCTATTTCACGCTCGCGGTCGGCTGTACCGGAGGGCGACACAGATCGGTGATGGTGGTGGAGAGACTGGCGAAGGCTCTTGCACAGGCGGGGTGGCGGGTATCTATTCGTCACAGGGACCTGGAGGAGGCGGCCGGCGCCGCAAGGGACATGCGGGCCGAGGTCGGGGTACAGTGATCGGGATCGTCATCGTGGCCCACGGGGGCCTCGCTCGCGAATATCTTGCGGCACTCGAACATGTCGTCGGCAAGTCGCCCGGTACGGTGGCAGTCACGATCGACCCGGACGACGATCGTGCGGAGAAACAGGCGGAGATCAACGCGGCGGTTGCCGAAGTCGATGTCGGCGACGGCGTCGTCGTCGTCACCGACATGTTCGGCGGCACGCCGTCCAATCTCGCCATGCGTGCGTGCAGGGAAGGCAAGCGCGTCGTGCTCTACGGCGCGAACCTGCCGCTTCTGATCAAGCTCGCGAAGGCGCGGCGGCTCAGCCTCGACGAGGCCGTGGCGTCCGCCTTGACCGCGGGGCGGAAGTACATCAATACCGCCGATGGTTACGGGCCCAACAACGGGACGCCGGTTGTGTTCTAGGCGCCCTTCCGCGCCGGTGCTGCCGGCGATGCGGATATGCAGTTTCGCCTGAAGATAGTGAACGACAAGGGGTTGCATGCGCGCGCCTCGGCGAAATTCGTCGAGACGGTCGAGCGGTTCAACGCCCGCGCCGAGGTGAGCCGCGACGGCATGACCGTCTCCGGCGACAGCATCATGGGACTGATGATGCTGGTGGCCGCCTATGGCACGTATATCGACGTGAAGACCTCCGGGCCGGAGAAGGAGGAACTCGCCGCGGCGCTGCGCGAACTGGTGGAGAACCGGTTCGGCGAGGAGTTCTGAGACGCGACTCGGCCGGAGCGGAGGCGGAACAGGATCGCGGGCGACGCCGGTCGCCCGCCGTGTCGTGATGTCCGGCTCCGGGGATGTTGCGCCGTAACTGACCGACCCTTGCCGGGTGCCCGGGTTTTTCGGAACCATGGCAGTGGGCGGCGATTGTCGACGTATCCCGTGCAATGGAGATACGAACATGAAGGTACGGATCGAGACACTCCTTGCGGTCTCGCTGCTTGCCAGTAGCGCGCTCGTGCCGGCGGCGATCGCCCAGCAGAATCAGCAGCCTGAGGCCGCTGCCGAGCCTTGCGGCGAACTCGGGCAGGTGATCGAGGAACACCGCGACAGGTTCGAGGACCAGTGGATCCGCGACGCCGAGACGGCGATCGAGGACGCAGATGCGGAGGTGTGCCGGACCCATCTCGAGGAGGCGCGCACGCAGATCGGAGAACCGGACGCGGCGGCGCAGGCAACATCCGGAGCCGACGCCGAAACCGACGCGGATGCCGCCATCGAGGCCGAGATCGGTATCGACCAGCCGCCACCCGAGGTGACCGTGGAGCAGCAGGCGCCGGATATCGCCGTCACCCAGCCGCGGCCGCAGGTCATCGTGCGCCAGCAGCAGCCGCGGATCACGGTGCGGCAGGCCGAACCCGTGGTCCGGGTGCAGATTCCCGAGCCGACGATCACGGTGGAAATGCCCGAGCCGGAGATCACGGTCGAGATGCCCGAGCCCGAGGTCGAGGTGATGCAGGCCCGGCCGCAGGTCGATGTCGAGCAGGCCCGGCCCGATGTCACCGTCGAACAGGCCGATCCGGAGCTCACCATCGATACCGCCGAGGTGGAGCAGGGCGGACAGGAGGAGCAGGCCGAGGTCCAGCTCCAGCAGGACGAGGCGCAGGTCGAGATGCAGGGCGGGCAGCAGGCCGACGTCCAGGTCGAACAGGCCGAACCGCAGGTCAGCTACGAGGCGGCCGAGCCGCGGGTCATCATCGAAGGTGCAGGGGAGCAGCAGCCCGATCAGCCGGCCCGGCAGGCAGTCGGCGAAGGGGACGGCGACCAGCCTCCGGCCACCGACATGCAGCGCGAGGACGCCGGCGCCGCGGAATGGCGGGGCGACCGCCAGGCCTTCACCGCGCCCCAGGTCGAGCGCGAGGGCTACCAGCAGCTGCAGGAGGTGGACGAGGCCTCGCTCGACGACCTGTCGGGTGCCTCCGTCTACGATGCGAATGATGAATCGATCGGCTCGGTCTCCGACGTGGTCGTCGATGATCAGGGCAATGCCGAGCATCTCGTCGTCAATGTCGGCGGCTTCCTCGGCATCGGCGCCAAGCAGGTCGCCATCGGTTTCGACGAGGTCACGATCCTCCGCCAGCAGGATGGCGACGAGCTGCGCATCTATGTCGATGCGACGCAGCAGCAGCTTGAGGAGGCGCCGGAATATCAGCCAGCGAACTGAGCGGCCTGCCGGAGCCGGGACACCCCGGGCGCACCCCTGCTTCGCGCCTGGCGGGGGGCTGCGCGCAGTATGCGGTGGTATACTTTTTTGCCCGGAGCCCTTGCCGGACAGGGGCGGATGCGCCATAAAAGTCGTGCATTCCAGTCTCAGCCATGATCCCGGGGAGGATTTCCCATGCCGATTCAGGTCGGAAATGACAGCGCCAGGACACGCCGCACCCTGACCGTCGGCGGGAAGGAATACGCCTATTACTCCATTGCCGCCGCCGAAGGCGCGGGTCTGGGGGATTTCAGCCGGTTGCCGGCCGTTCTGAAGGTCGTGCTCGAGAACATGCTGCGTTACGAGGACGGCAGGACGGTGACGCAGGACGACATCCGCGCCTTCTCGGAATGGGCGGAGAAGGGCGGACGCAACCCGCGCGAGATCGCGTATCGCCCTGCACGGGTGCTGATGCAGGATTTCACCGGCGTGCCGGCGGTCGTGGACCTCGCGGCCATGCGGGACGCGATGGTGGCGCTCGGCGGCGATCCCCAGAAGATCAACCCGCTCGCGCCCGTCGATCTCGTCATCGACCACTCGGTCATGGTGGACGAATTCGGCAATCCGCGGGCCTTCCAGCTCAATGTCGAGCGGGAGTACGAGCGCAACCGCGAACGGTACGAATTCCTGAAATGGGGGCAGGGCGCGTTCCGCAACTTCCGCGTGGTGCCGCCGGGGACCGGCATCTGCCACCAGGTCAACCTCGAATACCTGGCGCAGACGGTCTGGGTCGACACCGATCAGGACGGGGACGAGGTCGCCTATCCCGACACGCTGGTCGGCACCGACAGCCACACGACGATGGTGAACGGCCTCGCCGTGCTCGGCTGGGGCGTGGGCGGCATCGAGGCGGAGGCGGCGATGCTCGGCCAGCCGATATCGATGCTGATCCCGGAGGTGGTGGGCTTCAAGCTCACCGGCGCGCTGAAGGAAGGCGTGACGGCCACCGACCTCGTCCTCACCGTGACCGAGATGCTGCGCAGGAAGGGCGTGGTCGGCAAGTTCGTCGAATTCTACGGCGAGGGCCTCGACCATCTGCCGCTCGCCGACCGGGCAACGATCGGCAACATGGCACCGGAATACGGCGCGACCTGCGGCTTCTTCCCGATCGACGGGGAGACGCTCAACTACCTGCGGATGACCGGGCGCGACGAGGCGCGGATCGCGCTCGTCGAGGCCTATGCCAAGGAGAACGGCTTCTGGCGCGGCGCGAACTACGCGCCGGTCTACAGCGACACGCTCGAGCTCGACATGGGCGATGTCGAGCCGTCGATCTCCGGGCCGAAGCGGCCGCAGGACCGGGTGCCGCTCAGGGATGCCGCCCGACAGTTCCACGAGGTGGTGACCCAGCACCGCAACAACGTCGGCTACAACTCCGTGGTGCGCTGGGAGGACGAGGGCGGTGCGCCGCGACCCGAGCATGTACCCGGGCGGGGCGCGCACGAGGAGCGCTGGGTCGCTGTCGAGGGCGAGGATTTCAGGCTCCGCGACGGTTCGGTGGTGATCGCGGCGATCACCTCCTGCACCAACACCTCGAATCCCTACGTCATGGTCGGCGCCGGCCTTGTCGCGCGGAAGGCGCGCCAGCTGGGACTGACGCGCAAGCCCTGGGTCAAGACCTCGCTCGCGCCCGGCAGCCAGGTGGTGAGCGACTATCTCGAGGCAGCGGGGCTGCAGGAGGATCTCGACGCGCTCGGATTCAACCTCGTCGGCTACGGCTGCACGACCTGCATCGGCAACTCGGGACCGCTCCCGGAGAACATCAGCAAGGCAATCAACGACGCGGACCTCGTCGCGGTGTCGGTGCTGTCGGGCAACCGCAACTTCGAGGGCCGGATCAATCCGGATGTCCGCGCGAACTACCTCGCGAGCCCGCCGCTCGTCGTCGCCTACGCCATCGCTGGCGACATGAACATCGACATCGTCAACGACCCGCTCGGCACCTCCAGCGACGGAAGCCCGGTGTTCCTCAAGGACATCTGGCCCTCGAGCGACGAGATCGCGGAAACCGTGGCGCGGACGGTGACGCGCGAATCCTTCCAGCGCCGCTATGCCGAGGTCTTCACCGGCGACGAGCTCTGGCAGAACGTGCAGGTGGAGGGGTCGGAGACCTACTCCTGGCCCCCGACCTCGACCTATGTGCAGAATCCGCCCTATTTCGAGGGGATGGGGCGCGAGAAGGGGACGATCTCGAACATCGAGAATGCCCGCATCCTCGCCATCCTCGGCGACTCGATCACCACGGACCATATCTCGCCCGCGGGGTCGTTCCGGCCCGATTCGCCGGCCGGACGTTACCTCATCGAACGGCAGGTGGCGCCGCGCGACTTCAACTCCTACGGGTCGCGGCGCGGCAACCACCAGGTGATGATGCGGGGCACCTTCGCCAACATCCGCATCCGCAACGAGATGCTCGACGGTGTCGAGGGGGGCTATACCCTCGGGCCGGACGGCAGCCAGCAGGCGATCTACGATGCGGCGATGGCCTGGCAGGAGCGGGGCGTGCCGCTCGTGGTGATCGCGGGCAAGGAATATGGCTCGGGCTCGTCGCGCGACTGGGCGGCGAAGGGCACGGCGCTTCTCGGCATCAAGGCGGTGATCGCCGAGAGTTTCGAGCGCATCCATCGCTCCAATCTCGTCGGCATGGGGGTGGTGCCGCTCGAGTTCACCGGGGGCGAGAACCGCAAGTCGCTGGGGCTGAAGGGCGACGAGGTGATCTCGATCCATGGCCTCGAGGGCGATCTGAAGCCGCTTTCGGAGGTGTCGGCGACGATCCGCTACGCCGACGGGCAGGAGCGGCAGATCATGCTCCGCTGCCGGATCGATACCGCGGTGGAGAAGGAATATGTCGAGCACGGTGGCGTGCTCCACTACGTGCTCCGGTCGCTGGCGCAGGCGGCCTGAATGGTTGCGGGACGCCCGGCCTGAGCGCCGGGCGTGCGTCTCCGGGCGTCCGGTCGTCGGGCGTCCCTGCGTGAAGGCCACGCTGGAACATTGCTTCCCACCAGTCGTGAAACCTGCCCGGGCGATGCCGGGAACCCGGGAACGGGCGGGGCCGTTGCCTGGCGGTGGTCCGTGCCATGCCGGGCCTCCGAACGGTTTCCCGCCTTGTGGGTCGGAACGGGCAGCGGGGGCTCGCCGGAACCGGAAGGCAGCGTTCGCGCGGATACCCTGCCGGAGGCGGAAGGCCGTTGCCCGGGGCGCAGGCGCGTGATTGTTTCCCCTGCGCGGATGTCTTCGGTCGATGGTTGCGGCACACGCCTGTTCGTTCGCTCCGGGCACCACGGCTCCGGATTTTCCGCAAGAAGGGGCGAGTCGGGAATGACTCGCGTGAGGAGAGGGTGGGTGATGGGACGGTCGGGCGCGGGGGTGGTGAAACGGTTTCCGGACCTGCCGCCGGTCTGGGCCTTCGGGGCGGCGGTCCTGGCGACGATCCTCGCCTGGCTGATGCCCGTCGCGCGCGTTCCGTCCTGGCCGGGCGTGCTCCTGCTTGCCTGCGGGCTCGGGCTGGTCTTCTGGTCGGCCTGGTGGTTCCGGCACAAGCGGACGACGATCGTGCCGGGGGAACTGCCGACCGCGCTGATCGTCGAGGGGCCCTACCGGGTGAACCGCAACCCGATTTATACTGGCCTCGTGCTGATCGTCCTCGGCTACGGGCTGATCCTCGGGGCGCTGTCGGCGCTGGTGCCGGCATTCCTGCTCCTTTGGGTGATCGACCGGCGGTTCGTCCGTCCGGAGGAGGCTGTCCTCGAGGCAAGCTTCGGCGAGTCCGCGCGGCACTATTTCCGGTCGACCCGACGCTGGTAGCCCGTCTCTCGAAGGGTTGACTGGCTCCATTGCGGTGGGGCCACTAATGCTGCTGGAGACAAGCAAGGGGAACCGGATGCGTTGGCTGGCACCGCTCGGCGGGATTGGACTGGTGGTCGTGCTGGCGGGGGGAGCACAGCCGAGCCGGGCCGAGGGGCAGGTGGTGGTCGAGTTCTTCACGAGCCAGGGCTGCTCGACCTGTCCGCCGGCGGACGCGATCTTCTCGGATCTCGCGAAGATGCCGGGGGTGATCGCGCTGGCGCTCCATGTCGATTACTGGGACTACCTCGGCTGGAAGGACCCCTTCGGCAAGCCCGAACATACCGACCGCCAGCGCGGCTATGCCCGCGCCCAGCAGGAGCGCACGATCTACACGCCGCAGATGATCGTGCAGGGTCAGGACATCGTGAAGGGCCACGAGGAGGCGACGATCCTCGAACGCATCGCGGCGCATGGCAGTGAACCGGCGCCGGTCGAGGTGGTACTGAGCCGCGACCCGGGCGGGCTCGAGATCGCGCTCTCGCTGAGCGAGGGAGCCGTCGGCCTCGCGGAAGTGCATGTCGTCGAATACTCCCCCGAGGAGCCGATGACCGTCGAGGGCGGCGAGAACAACGGCTATCACCATGTCTTCGCCAACGTGGTGACGCAGTGGTCGACCTTCGCGCTCTGGGACGGGGCCTCGCCGGTCGAGCTGCGCTACGAGGCGCCGCTCGGCGAGCATGTGGCGGTGCTGGTGCAGAAGCCGGGGAACGGCGCGATGCTCGCCGGCGCGCGGCTGCCCTGAAGCGCGCCCTGCCGGGCGCCGGCACGAGGATCCGCCGCTACCTCGAGAACGCGAGTCTCGCTCCGAAGGCGATGAAGACGCCGCCGGCAATCCGGTCGATCGCCCTGAGGACGTGTTTCTGCCGCAGGAGATGCCCGATGGGCGCCGTCGCGGCGATGAGCATGGTGAACCAGACAAGCGTCAGGCCGACATGTATGACGGCCAGGAGCAGGGCAAAGGTGGCGACGTTCACGCCCTCCGGCACGAACTGCGGCAGGAAGGTCACGTAGAACACGCCCATCTTCGGATTCAGGATGTTGCTCAGGAAGCCCTGCCGGAATGCAGGCAGGGACCCTCTTCCTTTCGTGCCGGTCAGGGAAGGAGCGAAGCTCTCGCGCGGGTGGAGAAAGAGGTGCAGGCCCAGCCAGACAAGATAGGCGGCGCCAGCGAATTTCACGAGGGTGAAGCCGAGTGCCGAGGCGGCGAGAAGCGCGCCCATTCCGAGCGAAATGGCGGCGCCCCAGATCAGGCATCCGGCCGCGATCCCGATCAGGGCAAGGGCGGCCGGGCGCGGACCGCCCGTGGTGGCCCATCGCAGGACCATCGCGGTATCGACCCCGGGGGTGATCGTCAGGAGCGATGCTGCGGCAATGAAGGCCAGAAGGGACTGCGCGACGGTCATGGGGCCTCCCGGGACAGGTCGCCTTTCTAGCGTCCTGTGCAGCCGCAGCAAGATATTTGCGTGGCGGTCCTGGCGATCGGAATCAGCGGCGCGGCTTCCGACGTGACTTGCGGCGGCCGGTGTCGCGGAAGCCGGGGAGGTCCTTCGTCCAGCGGCGGTGGAGCCAGTAGTACTGGCCGGGATGGGCACGGACCCGGGCGGCGAGGCTGTCGTTCACGCCCTGCATCATCGCTCGGGCGCTGTCGCCGGTGACGGGCGCGTCGAGGAAGATGTCGATCCTGCCGTCATCACGGCGGGTGGCAAAGGCGGGGATGAGGGGCACGCGGAACTTCCGCGCGAGCTCCGCCGGGACGAGGGTGGTCGGCGCGGGCTTGCCGAGGAAGTCGAGCGCCGGGGCATTGCGCTCGTACTGGTCGACGAGGAGGGCGACGAATCCGCCCTTCGCGAGATGCCTGACGAGGGTGCGCACCGCGAGCCGGTCCTTCGGCAGCATCGGGCTGCCGGTATAGGCGACGCTCTCGCGGTAGAATTCGTCGAGCCTGGGATCGCGGAGCGGGCGGTAGATGGTGGCGGTGGGGCGGCCCTGCTCCTTGAGCCAGGCGCGCGTCGCTTCCCAGCCGCCGTAATGGCCGCTCACCACGATCGCGCCGGTCCCGGCGGCGATGGCTTGCCTGACCGCGGCGAGGCCGGGGCCTGTCGGCGCATTCCAGGGATGGTTCGCCTCGAACCGGCGCGAGGCGAAGAGTTCGAGCGCGGTGCGGCCGAAACAGTCCCCGGTCTCGACCGCGATGCGCTCGCGCTCGGCTTCCGTGGTCGCGGGCATGACATGGGCGAGATTGGTGACGACGCGCGCCATCAGCCGCGGTGAGCGGGTGACGATGGTGCGGCCGAGCCAGCCGGCGAAATCCGACTGTTTCCGCCAGGGCAGCACGCCGAGGAGCGCGATCCCCGCCCGAAGGCCGAGATAGGCAAGCCCGGCAAGGCGCGGATGATGCTTGCGCGGCGCGCGCACCGGCTGTGCGGGAGCCGCCTTCACGGCAGCCCTGCGCCCGCGCGGGTGGATGTGATGCCCTGGCCGCCTGGAGTGATGCCCGCCGATGGGCCTGTTGCTGCGTTCATCTGGTGCCGGGTGGTTTGCATGACACGGCCCGGCGGGCAGCGCCGTCGGTCCCTTCAGGATTGATCTCGGAACGTGCGGAGGAAACTAGGCAGGATCACCGGAAGGGGCAATGCCGCGGCGGACATGCCCGGGCTGCGACCAGAGGGCGGAAAGGACGGGACGGAGCGCGGGCGCGAGGTCCTCGGCGATGAGGCCGGGACCGAGGATGGCGGCGGCCTCGCCGTGGAGCCAGACGCCGGCGGCGGCGGCGGGGAAGGCGGCGACGCCCCGCGCGGCAAGGCCCGCGACGATGCCGGTGAGGACATCGCCGCTGCCGGCGGTGGCGAGCCAGGGCGGCGCGTTGGCGTTGATCGCGGCGCGGCCGTCAGGGGCGGCGATGACGGTATCCGCGCCCTTGAGGATCAGCGTGGCGCCGGAGCGTCCGGCGGCCTCGCGCGCGGCCGCGAGACGGGAGCGTCCGGGACCGGGAGCGAGGTCGGGAAACAGGCGGGCGAACTCGCCCTCGTGCGGGGTGAGGATGGTGGCAGCGCCGCGGCTGCGGATGAGCGGGAAGAAGAAGGCTTCCGGGTCCTCCGCGAAGGCGGTCAGCGCATCGGCGTCGAGAACCGCCGCCTGGGGGGAAGTGAGGGCGGCCGCGACGAGGGCCCGCTCGGTTGCGTCGGTACCGAGCCCGGGCCCGAGCGCCACGGCGGTGAAGCGGCGATCGGCGAGGATGGAGGCGAGATCGCTTGCCCCGTCGCAGGCGCGGACCATGACCGCGGTGAGATGGGAGGCGTTGACCGCAAGGGCGTCGGTGGGGCTTGCGAGCGTGACGAGGCCCGCACCCGCCCGGAGCGCCGCTCCCGCGGCGAGGCGGGCGGCACCGGTGCGGGTCATCGGGCCGGAAAGGACGAGGGCGTGGCCGCGGCTGTACTTGTGGCCGGTGACGGCGGGGGGCGGCAGGTCGCTTGCCCAGAGGCCGGGCGCGTTCTCCCAGGTCGCGATGCCGAGCGGGGGGAGGACGGAGGCGGGGATGCCGATGTCGGCCAAGGTCACCTCGCCGCAAAGGGCGCGGCCGGGAAAGAGGAGATGGCCGGGCTTCCTGCGGAAGAAGGTGACGGTCGCGCAGGCTTCGACCACGGCTCCGAGAGGCAGGCCGGTAGCGCCGTCGAGGCCGGATGGAACATCAACGGCAAGGACCGGGGCGGAATGGGTGTTCATCGCCTCGATGAGGGTGGCGTGGGCGCCGGTGACGGGACGGTCGAGCCCGGCCCCGAATAGGGCGTCGATGACGATCGCAGCGTCGGGCAGATCGTCTTCGGGCCCGAGGACGGGTCCGTTCCAGCGGGCGAACGCGGTGGCGGCGTCGCCCTTCAGGCGTGCGGGATCGGCGGCAAGCAGGAGGCGGACGTCGCGCCCCCGCTCGCGCAGGAGCCTGGCCGCCACCGAGCCGTCGCCACCGTTGTTGCCGCTTCCCGCCACGACGAGGACCGGCCCATCCGGCACGAGCGCGGCGGCGCGGTCGGCCACTGCCCGCCCGGCCGCTTCCATGAGGTCGATGCCGGGAATGTTGGAAGCGATGGCCGCGCGGTCGGCGGCGCCCATCTCGGCAGGGGTGAGCAGTTCGAGCATCAGCGGTCGCGCAGTGCCTGTCGGATGCGGAGGAATTCGGTGATGTTCTCGAGATCGACGAGGCCGACGAGCCGGTCGCCGCTGAGGACGCAGATCAGCCGGGTCTGCCCGTCCTGGAGATTCTCGAGCAGCACCGTCAGCCGGTCGGAGATGTGCGCGGTGACGGGCGGCCCCATGACGTCGCCGACGCGCCCCTGCGGCCCGAGGTCGCGCAGGGCCCGCAGGATCGCGGCCTGGGTGAGGACGCCGACCACGATCCCGCGGTCGACCACGGGGAAGTCCTTCTGGCTGCCGCCGAGGGTGAGGTCGATCGCCCGCGCCAGCGGGTCGTCGGGGGCGAGCGTCTGGAAATCGGTGATCATCGCGCGGCCGACCGGCTGGCGGTAGAGGTTCGACTCGATCTCGACCGCACTCGCCTCGCCGGCGGCGCCGATCCAGATGAAGACGGCGATCAGGATCAGGAAGGGATTGAAGAAGAGGCCGAGGATGCCGAAGCCGATCGCGAGGGTCTGGCCGATATTCGCCGCCATCCGCGTGGCCTGCACCCTGTCGGTGCGCAGCGCGAGGACTGCGCGCAGCACCCTGCCGCCATCCATGGGAAAGGCCGGGATGAGGTTGAAGACTGCGAGGAAGATGTTGGCGTAGAGGATGCTGACGAGGAAGCTCTGCGGCGCCGCCGAGAGTTCGAAGAGGGCACCGGGCCTGCCGGTGATGCTGAGGAACAGGAAGAGCACCGCGGCGATGGCGATGTTCACCGCCGGCCCCATCAGGGCGACGACGATCTCCTGCCGCGGGTCCTTCGGCATCTTCTCGAGGAGGGCGACGCCGCCGATCGGCAGGAGCGTGATGTTGCGGGTGCCGATCCCGTAGCGCCGCGCGGTGAGCGCATGACCGTATTCATGGAGCACGACGCAGACGAAGAGCGCCGCGATCAGCGCGAGGCCGGTCACCACGCCGGCGAACGTGCCGGTCTCCGCCCAGTAGACGAAGCCGAAATAGACGAAGAGGAGCGGAAAGGTGGCATGGATGTAGACGTCGATCCCGGCGAAGCGGCCGATCCTGGTGGCCCATTTCACGGCGGCTCTCCTTTCCCTTTTCGCACGTCAAGCAGGTAGCCGCCGGAGCGGCCGTGATCAAGCGCGTCGGCATGCCCGGCGCGCCTGCCGGACATGCGCAGGCGGCAGGCATGCCGGGGAAGCGCATCGGGCCGCGCACGGGAAATCCGCCCGGTGCATGTGCCTCCGGGTGGATGTATGGTCGCGCCCGCAAGCGGGGGCAGAGGAAGGGAGGAACCATGACCATACGCAACCTCGATCCCGTGCTTGAGCCGCGTTCCGTTGCGGTCTTCGGCGCTACCGAGCGGCCCGGTGCGGCGGCGACGGTGGTGATGACGAATCTGCTTGCCGGAGGTTTCGAGGGGCCGATCTGGCCGGTGAACCCGAACCGGCGCGAGGTGATGGGCCTGCCCTGTCATGCTTCGGCCGAGGCGCTGCCGGAGACGCCCGATCTCGCGGTGATCGCGGCCCCGCCGGAGACGACTCCGGGGATCATCGCGGCGCTCGGCGCGATCGGCACGAAGGTCGCCGTGCTGGTCGGGCGGTGGGGAGGCCCGTGGGACGCGCTGATGCCGAAGGTGCTCGAGGCGGCGCGGCCCTCGCTCCTGCGGGTGATCGGACCGGGCTCGTTCGGCGTGATGGTGCCCGCGCGCCGTCTCAACGCGAGCTTCAGCCCGGCGACGCCGGAGCCGGGACGGCTCGCCCTTGTCTCGCAGTCGGGTGCGATCGCCTCGTCGCTGACCGAATGGGCGGTGGAGCGGGGCATCGGCTTCTCGCATGTCGTCAGCCTCGGGTCGATGGCCGATGTCGATCTCGGCGACTATCTCGACCTCCTCGCCGGTGACCGGGCGACGGCGGGGATCCTTCTTTACCTCCAGTCGGTGAAGTCGCCGCGGAAGTTCATGTCGGCGGCGCGCTCGGCGGCGCGACTGAAGCCGGTGGTGGCGATCAAGGGCGGCCGCTATGGCGCCGGCGCGCTGGCGGCGCACCTGCACACGGGTACGCTGGTGGGTTCGGGCGTGGTGGCGGACGCGGCGTTGCGGCGCGCGGGCGTGCTGCGCGTCGAGGGGCTGAGAGAGCTCTTCGAGGCGGCGGAGATCATGGGCCGGTTCCGGCCGCTGCGGCGCGGGCGCCTCGCGATCGCGACCAACGCGGGGGCTGCGGGTGTTCTCGCCGTCGACCGGCTGATGGATGTGGGGGGCGAGCTTGCGGCCCTGAGCCCGGAAACGGGTGCGGCACTCGACGCGGTGGTGCCGGATGGGCAAGGGAGTTCCAATCCTGTCGATATCGAAGGGGACGCAGGGCCGGAGCGCTACCTGGCAGCGCTCGACGCGCTCTCGGCCGATCCGGGTGTCGATGCGCTCCTCGCGATGCATTCGCCGACCGGGTTCAGCGAACCTCTCACGGTTGCCGAGGCGGTGGCAGGCTGCCTTGATCGGGGCACGCTGCGGTCGAAGCCGGTCCTCTCGTGCTGGCTCGGGGGTGCGGCTGCGCGGGCAGGGCGCGCGGTGCTGCAGAAGGCCGGGGTCGCGAGTTATGAATCGCCGGCTCCGGCCGCGGCGGCGGTGCGGCATCTGACAGACTGGGGACGGGCGCAGGCGGCGCTCCTCCTCGTCCCCGACCGTGGCGAGGTCGACGCGCTCGGCATGCCCTTCGGCGCGCAGGAGAGGGTGGCTGCGGCGCTGGCGCCCGCGGCTGCCGAGGGACGCCGGCTCCTCGACGGGAGCGAATCGAAGGAGGTGGTGGCGGCCTATGGCGTGCCGTTCGTCGAGGTCCGCGTCGCGGCAAGTCCCGAGGATGTCGCGCGGGAGGCTGCCCAGCTACTCGCCCGGGTCGAGGCCGTCGCGGTGAAGCTCCTGTCACACGACATTCCCCACAAGTCCGAGGTCGGAGGCGTCGTCCTCGACCGCGAGAGTCCCGAGGCGGCGGCGGCGGCGGCGCGAGCAATCGCGGCCCGGGTGGCCGAGCGGCGCCCGGATGCACGGATCCACGGCTTCCTCGTCCAGCCGATGCTGAGGCGCTCGGGCGCGATCGAGGTGATCGCCGGCATCGGCCGGGACGAGATCTTCGGACCGGTGATCGTCTTCGGCGCGGGCGGTACCGCGGTCGAGGCGCTGCGGGACACGGCGGTGGCGCTGCCGCCGCTCGACCTCGCGCTGGCGGCGGAGCTGATGGGGCGCACGCGGGTGGGGGCGGCGCTTGCCGTACGCCCGGAGGCACAGGGCGATGCGATCCGCAGGGTGCTGGTGGCGCTCTCGTATCTGACGGAGGATTTCCCCTGCGTCCGCGGGGTCGACGTCAACCCGCTGCTCGTCTCCGGCTCGGGCGCGGTGGCGGTCGATGCGCTGGTGGAGATCGAGCCGGGCGAGGTGGATCGGCGCGGTCCCAATCCGGATCTGGTGATCCGGCCCTATCCGGCGGCCTGGACGCGGGAGGTGGAACTCAAGGGCGAACGCTACACCTTCCGCGCGATCCGGCCGACGGATGCCTTCCTCTATCCGGATTTCCTCAAGCGGCTCGACTCGGAGGCGATCCGGATGCGGTTCCTTGCGCCGCGGCGGAACTTTCCCGAGGACATGGGGCTCCGGCTCAGCCAGCTCGACTACGATCGCGAGATGGCCTTTGTCGCCATCGCCGAGGACGGCAGCCTCGCCGCGGTGTCGCGGCTCTCGGCCTCGCCGGGGCGGGAGGTCGCCGAATACGCGCTGGTGGTCCGCAGCGACCTCGCCGGGCGCGGCCTCGGCACGGCGATCCTCTCGCATCTGATCGACTACGCGCGGGCCGAGGGGCTGCATCGGCTCGAGGGAGCGGTGTTGCGGGAGAACAGGGGGATGCTCGGCCTGATCACGCGCCTCGGCTTCCGGGTCGCGCCGGACCCCGACGACATGGAGCTGATGGCGACCTGGCTTGATCTGGAATAGGACCGGAGGCCGCCGGGCGGTGACGGCCTCGCGGCAACGGTCGGGAGGATATGCGTGCACAGACGCAGGCAGGGGGCGCGGGGCGCAAGCCGGACGCGCCGTCGCCCGGTGAAGATCACGGCGCGGCGCAACAGGGCGCAGCGGCCGGAAAGGGGAGCGGGAATGCGGACAGCCGAGAAGGTCCTGTGCAAGGAGGAGCAGCGGCTGCGCCGGCAGATCGCGATCATGTCGCGCCGGTTCCCGCGGCTCGAGCGTTTCGTGGACAGGCTTCTCGACCCGAAGATGCGGCATGTGCGCCTCCCGCTCGGGATCCTGCTCATCCTCGCCGGGTTCGTCGGGTTCCTGCCGGTGCTCGGCTTCTGGATGCTGCCGCTCGGCCTCCTTCTGCTCGCGCTCGACGTGCCGATGCTCAGGCCGCCGCTCGCGGCAGCGATGATCCGGATGCGGCGGCTCCTGCGGCGCTGGTGGCCGGGAAACCGCGGCGGCTAGCAGGACGACCGGCAGCTTCGGGCGGGACACGGGACTGCGCGGGAGCGGCAGCGCGCGGCCGGTGCAACCCGGAGTGGCAATGAACACCTTCCTTGACTGTCCGTGCGCTTGAGCGCCCTCTTGCAAAGTGGGTCGAATCAAGTCCTACCGGGGGAGGATGTTCCCGCTCCCGGTATGGACATAGGTCGCGTTGTGGGTCGCAGGGTGCACGCATAGCGTCCGCCCGCGCCCAACAACGGTGCCGGTGCCCGACGGCCTTGCCGTGAGGTGCCGCAAACAGCGGGAGGAGGGATATGTCCCAGCTCAAGACGACACCGCTCGATGGCCTCCACCGGAGCCTCGGAGCCAAGATGGTGCCCTTCGCCGGGTACGAGATGCCGGTCCAGTACAGCGCCGGCGTCCTGAAGGAACATCTCCACACGCGCTCCGCCGCAGGGCTCTTCGACGTGAGCCACATGGGGCAGATCGAGATCCGGCCGCGCTCGGGCGATCTCGACGACGCCAAGCGCGCGCTCGAGCGGCTGATGCCGGTGAGCGTGCTCCCCCTCAAGACCGGGCGGCAGCGTTACGGGCTCTTCACCAACGACCAGGGCGGCATCATGGATGACGTGATGTTCGCCGACCTCGGTGACCGGGTCTTCCTCGTGGCGAACGCGTCGCGCAAGGAGTCGGACCTCGAGATCCTCCGCAATGGCCTCACCGACTGCGACGTGACGGTGCTCGAGCGCGGACTGATAGCGCTGCAGGGTCCGAAGGCGGAAGCGGCGCTCGCCACCCTCAATCCCGCCGTCAGGGACATGAAGTTCATGGACATCGGCGAGTTCGAGATCCTCGGGGAGCGCTGCCTCGTCTCGCGCGCGGGCTATACCGGCGAGGACGGCTACGAGATCTCGGTGCCGGCGGAAGCGACCGAGGCGCTCGCGAAGCGGCTTCTCGAACTCGAGGACGTGCAACCCATCGGGCTCGGCGCGCGTGACTCGCTCCGGCTCGAGGCCGGACTCTGCCTCTACGGGAACGACATAGACGAGACGACGACCCCGGTCGAGGCGGCGCTCGAATGGGCGATCCAGAAGCCGCGCCGGCGCGGCGGCGAGCGCGAGGGCGGTTTCCCGGGTGCGGAGATCATCCTCGAGCAGCTCGAGAAGGGCGCGGCACGGCGGCGTGTCGGGCTCAGGCCGGAAGGCCGTGCGCCGATGCGCGAGGGCGTCGAGCTGGCTGCCGCGGAAGGCGGCGAACCGATCGGCAAGATCACCTCGGGCGGGTTCGGTCCGACGGTGGGCGCGCCGGTTGCCATGGGCTATGTTCCGACCGAGCATTCCGCGCCGGACACGCAGCTTTACGGCTTGCTGCGCGGGCGCTCGGTGCCGGTAAAGGTCAGCACGACGCCGTTCGTCGAGTCTGGATACAAGCGATAAACAGGTCCCGCGAGAAACAGGAGACTCCGGAAATGCTTAAGTTTACCGAAGATCATGAATGGGTTCGCGTCGAGGGCGACGAGATCGTCGTCGGCATCACCGAACATGCCGCGGAGCAGCTCGGCGACCTCGTCTTCGTCGACCTGCCCGAAAAGGACGCCACGGTGAGCAAGGGCGACGAGATCGTGACCGTCGAATCGGTGAAGGCGGCGAGCGACATCACCGCGCCCGCGGACGGCACCATCACCGAGGTGAATTCGGACCTCACCGACAATCCGACCCTTGTCAACGAGAGCCCGATGGAAGCGGGCTGGATCTTCAAGATGAAGCTCGAGAGCAAGGATGCGCTTGACGGTCTGATGGACGAAGCCGCCTACCGCGACTTCATCGCCTGACGACCGCCCGAAGAGGACAAGACATGTCGTTCAGTGAGACTACCTACTTACCCTACGACTTCGCCAACCGCCGTCATATCGGGCCGAGCCCGAGCGAGATGGAGGAGATGCTCGAGGTCGTCGGGGCCGAGAATCTCGATGCTCTCATCGATCGGATCGTGCCGGCCGACATCCGCCAGAAGGAGCCGCTCTCGTTCGGCAAGCCGCTGTCCGAACAGGGCATGCTGCGTCGCCTGAGGGAAGTCGGCCGCAAGAACAAGGTGCTGGTCTCGCTGATCGGGCAGGGCTACTACGGCACCGTCACCCCGTCGGTGATCCAGCGCAACATCCTCGAGAATCCGGCCTGGTACACGGCCTACACGCCCTACCAGCCGGAGATCAGCCAGGGCCGTCTCGAGGCGCTGCTGAACTTCCAGACGATGGTGTCGGACCTCACCGCGCTCGACATCGCCAATGCCTCGCTCCTCGACGAGGGGACGGCGGCGGCGGAGGCCATGGGCCTGTGCCGGCGCGGCTCGAAGTCGAAGGCAACCGCGTTCTTCGTCGACCACCACTGCCACCCGCAGACCATCGCGGTGATCCGGACCCGTGCCGAGCCGCTCGGCTGGAAGGTGATCGTCGGTGACCCGTTCGCCGATCTCAAGCCCGAGGAAGTCTTCGGCGCGATCTTCCAGTACCCCGGCACCTACGGCCACTGTCACGACTTCACCGAGGTGA
>JAJUJF010000051.1 GCA_029265455.1 Paracoccaceae bacterium
GTGTCCGGGAAGAAGGTGACGTCTTCCACGGACTGTTCGGCCGACGACGTGGCGTCGGCCCACTCTCTTATCGCTGACACTGGGTCTCCTCCCCTGACCTCGATTTATTTCGGTTGAGTTGACCGGAGCACTTGGGCCCTGCCTCGGACAATAGAGCCTAAGTCGCATGGAAGACCAGCATGAAATGATACCTAATGCAAGATCGGCCAATTGGTAGCCAATTACCTCCTCCCTAGTCGGCCGTCATTGATCGTTGTCGTGCATGGAATCAGGCCGTGCCGACCCGACCTCCGGGTGAAAGCCGGTGTGATGGCAGCCTCTTCCTAGCGGGGGGTCTCGACGCAACGGTAGCTTTCCACCCGTTGTCCACGACGCGCCGCCAGGGCGCGGACAGCAGGTTCGGCGTTTCGGCATTCGGCAATCGTGGTGGTGGACGGCAACTGTTCAAGTTGCAGGGCGCAGGTGCCGTTCCGGTCGCATAGCGACAGAAGAAGATAGACCACGCCGGCTTCGATCATGGGCGTCTCCATGAACGTCTCGCCGCCGATGAGGATAGCGGAATCCCGGGCGGGAATCCGAGATCGACGATGCGGATTCGAGGTGATCGAGGGTTTCGGCCGCACATAGGCACGCAGGCGCATTCAGCATGGATCCCGCCCGGAAGCAATCCGCAGGGTGGGAGCGAATCGGGAATTCGACGAATCACGGCGCCTCGATCAGTGAGTGGAATACCCGGAGGGACCCCCGGATCGGTGAAGCAGCCGGCAGTTCATCAGCCGGTACCGGCCAACGCTGCGGCGGCCGTGTATCGGGGTTGAAAACATCATCATGTCGGAGGATTGGGCGCGGGTTCGGGACGGGCAAACCACCGTGGGCCCACGGTCGCCCACGCGTGAAAACCATATCAAGTTGTTGATTTCGCTGGGAAAGCAAAGCTTTCCCAAGAGTTAAGGCGAATCGAGGTCAGGCAGCAGTTATCCTTGCCTTCCGGTGTTCCGAGGGGCGGGATTTCCCCATCGTGCGGAATGCTGGTGCCTCGCCGCCTTCGCCGAGGTCGAGGGACCTGACGAGTTCGCGGACCTCCTGGCGGGCGGCGACATTCGACATCGTCATCGCCTGCGGATCGGTGTCCTTCAGGTCGAGAAGGGTGAGGCCGGAGAGGAACAGCTCGCGGAACACGACGCGTTCGGAGAAGCCGGGCAGAAGGCGGAAGCCGATCCGGGGCGCAAGCTCGGCGAGGGCTCCCGCGACCCGGCGCTTGTTGCGGGCATCAAGGGTCGACATCCGGTTGCGGAGCACCACCCAGTCGATCGGCGTCCTGCCGCTGGCGGCGCGGGCCTGGCGGGCCTTCCAGACCATCTCGGCATAGACGGACGGCCCCCGGACGCGGCCGGTGACGGGATCGAGCCGGGCGAGCAGGTCGAGATCGATCAGGCTGTCGTTCAGCGGCGTGACGAGCGTGTCGGCGACGGCATGGGCAAGGCGGGCGTAGACGGAATCGGCGCCCGGGCAGTCGATGACGATATAGGTGCAGTCGGACGCCAGATCCGCGATCGCGGATTCGAACCGGCTGCCTTCCTCGGCTTCGGCCCTGGTCCGGCTGTCGAGAGCGGAGGCGGCGAGTTTCACCCGGCGTGGCATCGGCAGGGTGATCCCCCTGCGCCGCATGTAGTCGACGCGATTGTCGAGATAGCGGAACAGGCTCTGCTGACGGAGGTCGAGGTCGAGCGCGCCGACGGAATGGCCGGCACGGACCAGTGCGGTGATGAGATGCATCGCCGTGGTGGACTTGCCGGAGCCGCCCTTCTCGTTGCCCAGCACGATCACATGCGCCATGCACCGCCTCCCGAATGCGAAATGGCGCAATCCGTCAGGATCGCGCCACCAGATCTAGCGGATGACAAGGGTTCCGCAATGCGGTCCGGCCGGGATCAGAAGCCGAGGCCCTCGTATTTCTTCTTGAACTTCGAGACGCGGCCACCGGTGTCCATCAGCCGCTGCGCACCGCCGGTCCAGGCCGGATGGGTCGAGGGATCGACGTCGAGCTGCAGCGTCGCGCCCTCCTCGCCATAGGTCGAGCGGGTGCGGTAGGTGGTGCCGTCGGTGAGCTTCACCTCGATGAAATGGTAGCTCGGGTGGATATCGGCTTTCATCGCAGGTCTCCTCAGGCGCCGGCGCCGGCCGTGTCGGCCTTGGCGCGGTAGTTGGTCTTCTCGGCGATGCGGGCGGATTTGCCGCGGCGCTCGCGGAGATAGTAGAGCTTGGCGCGGCGGACGCGGCCGCGGCGGACAACCTCGATCGAATCGATGTTGGGCGAGTGGAGCGGGAAGACACGCTCGACACCCTCGCCAAAGGAGATCTTGCGCACGGTGAAGGAGGCGCCGATGCCGTCGCCGCCCTTGCGGGAGATGCAGACGCCCTCGTAGGCCTGCACGCGGGTGCGCGATCCCTCGGTGACCTTGTAGCCGACCCGGATGGTGTCGCCGGGGGCGAAGTCGGGAATGTTCTGGCCAAGCTCCGCGATCTGTTCGCGCTCGAGCTGTTCGATGACGTTCATCGGCCGTCGTCCTTTCGTTTCTCGCCTGTGGCGGCGATGGTCTGCGCGTCCGAGAGCTCTGCCTCTCCTGCCGGGTCGGACATGCCGCGGGATTCGGCATGGGCCCGCCAGAGGTCGGGACGTCGTTCCTTCGTAAGCCGTTCCGCTTCTGCCTGGCGCCAGGCGGCGATCCGGCCGTGGTGGCCCGAGAGGAGAACCTCGGGGATTGCACGACCTTCCCAGACGGGCGGGCGGGTGTATTGCGGGTGCTCCAGGAGGCCGGAGGCGAAGGATTCCTCCTCCAGCGACTCGGGGTTCCCGAGGACGCGGGGTATAAGCCGAACCGTCGCGTCGAGCAAGGGGAAGGCGGCGAGTTCACCTCCGGTGAGGACGAAGTCCCCGATCGAGACCTCCTCGATCGGGCGGGCGTCGAGAAGGCGCTGGTCGAGCCCCTCGAACCGGCCGCAGAGGAGGATGATGCCGGGAGATGCGGCAAGGCGGCGCGCCATGGCCTGGGTGAAGGGCCGGCCGCGGGGCGAGAGGTAGAGGGCGGGCCAGTCCTCGGCCCCTGCGCGGGCGGCGTCGAGCGCGCGGGCGGCGATGTCGGCGCGCATGACCATGCCGGGGCCGCCGCCCGCCGGGGTGTCATCGACCGTGCGGTGGCGGTCGGTGGCATGGGCGCGGATGTCGAGCGCCTCGAGCCGCCAGATCCCTTCGGCAAGTGCCCGCCCGGTGAGCGAGATGCCGAGAGGCCCCGGAAACATCTCCGGGAAAAGGGTGAGGACGCGGGCGGTCCAGGGCTCGCTCAAGGTCTGCTCCCGGGGGTGCCCACGCGTGAAAACCCCCTCAAGTCATTGATTTCGAACCGTGGGTAATTGCTACCCATGTGTTAACGCCGCCGTGGGCGGAGGCGCATCACTCGTCGAACAGACCCGCTGGCGGATCGGCGATCAGGCGGCCGGCGGCGAGGTCCACGGTGGGAACGCTGGCGCGGGTGAAGGGGAGAAGGACGCTCTCCCTGCCCGGCCGCGCGACCTCGAGGAGGTCGCCGGCGCCGTGGTCGTGGACCGCGCGGACCGTGCCGAGGGTGGCACCACCGGTATCGAGGACGGCGAGGCCGATGAGGTCGGCGTGGTAGTATTCCTCCTCGCCGGGCGGCGGCAGGCGCGAGCGGTCGGTGTAGAGCCGGGTGCCGCGCAGGGCTTCCGCCGCGTCACGGTCGGTGACGCCGGAGAGGCGGGCGGCGAAGGCGCCCTTGAGCTGCCGCGTGATGGTGACGGTGAAGCTGCGGCCGTCCTCCGTCGTGAGCGGCCCGTAGCCGGCGATGGCGGCGGGTTCGGCGCAGAAGGACTTCAGCCGCACCTCGCCCCTCACGCCGAAGGCGCCGGTGATGGCGCCGAGGCAGACACGGTCGGGCGGAGCCATGACGGGGGATAGCCCGGCCGGTTACTCGGCCGGGGCTTCCTCTGCCGGGGCTTCCGCGGCGGCAGCGGCCTTCTCGGCCTTGGCCTTGGCACGTTCCTGCGCGGCCTTGCCGGGCTCGCCCTTCTTCAGGTTCTGGCGCACGGTCTTCTCGCGCAGGCCGGCGGCCTCGAGGAAGCGGGCGACGCGGTCGGTCGGCTGGGCGCCGTGCGAGAGCCAGTACTGGACGCGCTCGAGGTTGATCTTCACCCGGTTCTCGTCGTCCTTCGGCAGGAGCGGGTTGTAGGTGCCGAGCTTCTCGAGGAAGCGGCCGTCGCGCGGCATGCGGCTGTCGGCGGCGACGATCGAGTAATGCGGGCGCTTCTTGGACCCGCCGCGGGCGAGCCGGATCTTCATGGCCATGGGTCAGTCTCCTTGGGTGCTGGTGCCGCTTGCGGGCGTCTTCGGGTTGGCTTGGCCGGCACGTTCGAGCGAGCCGCCTCCGTTGGCGGAATCCTCGAGATGCCGCTCGTGATGCCTGATCACTTCCGAGATGATGAAGGTCAGGAACTTCTTGGCGAAGGCCGGATCGAGATCGGCGTCATGGGCGAGTTTCTCGAGCCGGGCGATCTGGCGCGCCTCGCGTGCGGGGTCGGAGGGAGGCAGGTCGTGTTCGGCCTTCAGCCTGCCGACGGCCTGGGTGTGGCTGAACCGCTCCGCGAGGGTGTAGACAAGGATCGCGTCGAGCCGGTCGATCGACTCGCGATGCTCGCGCAGGAGGTCGGCAGCGCGGCGGGAGGCGTCGGCGCTCATCGGGCGGCCTCCCGGCCGGGACGGCATGCGCGCGCCATCACTTCTTCTTCCCGAGGCCGGAAAGGCCCGAGAGGCCGGAGGGGAGTTGCATGCCCTGCGGCAGGCCGCCCGGCGTGGGCGCGCCGCCGGAACCGCCTAGCCCCGGCAGATTCGCCGGCGCGCCGCGCCCGAGCAGCGAGGCAAGGCCGCCGCGCATCAGGCCCTTCTTGCTCATCCCGCCCATCTTCTTCATCGCGTCGGCCATCTGGCGGTGCATCTTGAGCAGGCGGTTGAGATCCTGCACCTCGAGCCCGGCACCGGCGGCGATGCGCTTCTTGCGCGAGGCCTGGAGGATGGCCGGGTTGCGGCGCTCGGCCTTGGTCATCGAATCGATGAGCGCCATCTGGCGGCGGACGACCGAGTCGTCGAAACCCGCGGCCTCCATCTGTTTCGAGATCTTGCCCATGCCGGGCATCAGGCTCATGACCCCCTGGAGCCCGCCCATCCTGGTCATCTGTTCCAGCTGCGCCTTCAGGTCGTTCATGTTGAACTGACCCTTCTGGAAGCGCCTCATCATGCGCTCGGCGGCTTCGCGCTCGACGGTTTCCTGCGCCTTCTCGACGAGGGCGACGATGTCGCCCATGCCGAGGATGCGGCCGGCGATCCGGTCGGGATGGAAGGGTTCGAGCGCATCGGGGCGTTCGCCGGTGCCGACGAACTTGATCGGCTTGCCGGTGACGGCGCGCATCGAGAGGGCGGCACCACCGCGGCCGTCGCCGTCCATGCGGGTGAGGATGACGCCGGTGACGCCGAGGCGGCCGTCGAACTCGGTCGCGACATTGACCGCGTCCTGACCGGTGAGGCCGTCGACGACGAGCAGCGTCTCGCGCGGGGCGGTAGCGTCGCGGACGGCGGTCACCTCCTCCATCAGCTCGTCGTCGACATGGAGCCGGCCGGCGGTGTCGAGCATCACCACGTCATAGCCGCCGAGCGTCGCCTGCTGCTTCGCGCGCTTGGCGATGGCGACCGGATCCTGGCCGGGGACGATCGGCAGGGTGTCGACGCCGACCTGGGTGCCGAGGACGGCGAGCTGCTCCATCGCCGCCGGGCGGCGGGTGTCGAGGGAGGCCATCAGCACGCGCTTGCCCTCCCGCTCCTTGAGACGCTTGGCAAGCTTGGCGGTGGTCGTCGTCTTGCCCGATCCCTGCAGGCCCACCATCAGGATCGGCGCCGGCGGGTTGGCGATGCGGAGTTCGGTCGGATCCTTGTCATCCCCGGCGAGGACCCGGACGAGTTCGTCATGAACGATCTTCACGACCTGCTGGCCGGGCGTCACCGAGCGGGTGACGGCCTGGCCGCGGGCCTGTTCGCCGACGCGCCTGACGAAGTCGCGGGCGACGGGAAGGGAAACGTCGGCCTCGAGCAGGGCGACCCGGACCTCGCGCAGCGCGTTCGAGATGTCCTCGTCGGTGAGCGCGCCCTGCTTGGTGAGGCGGCCGAAGACGCCGGAAAGGCGTTCGGAGAGGTTTTCGAACATGGGCCGGGCCCCTTCGTGTCTTGCGGCGCACGCCGGCGAGGCGACGGACGCCGATCGCGCCCGTGGGCGCGGTCAAACGGAAAGCGCGCCGGAAGGCGCACCAACCAGAAACGCGCCGGTGGGCGCAACGCGCTGACCGACGGCGATCCTGGGAATCAGGACCGGAGAGGACGAGCTTCCCCGGAGAGTCCGCGCCCCATAGACGCTTCGGGCCTTCCGGTCAAGATCGCGCATGGATCCTGGCGAGCGCGGTGTCGAGGCTGCGGTCGTAGCGGACGAGCGGCGGCTTCAGTCCCTGCGCGAACAGGGTGCGGCGGACGTCGCGGGTGGTGCCGGTGAAGATGAGCCGCACCCCGCGGCGCGCCGACTTGCGGGCGATCCCTTCGAGCATGTTGGCGGCGGTGGAATCGAGGAGGGGCACCGCCTCGAAATCGAGGATGAGCACGCGGTGCCGGTCGGAGATGCGGTCGAGCACCGCCCCCACCGAGGCGGCGGCGCCGAAGAAGAAGGCGCCGGAGATGCGGTAGACGACGACGGCGGGATCGGTGGCGACGCGCTCGTCATAGCGCGTGCGGGCCTCGGCGTGGTCGGGGCGGTCCTCGGGGATATTCGGCACGTAGCGCTCCACCCCGGTCGCGCGCGACATCCGACCGATGAAGAGGAGCGCGCCGAGGGAGAAGCCGACGACGATCGCCTCGGTGAGGTCGCGGAAGACGGTGAGCGCGAGGGTGACGCCAAGCACCGCCGCGTCGCCCCCCGAGGTGCGGAAGAGGACGGCGATCGCGTCCTTCTCGATCATGTTCCAGGCGACGACGGCAAGGACACCGGCAAGGCTCGCGAGCGGGATATAGGCGGCGAGCGGCGCGGCGACGAGGACGAAGGCGAGGAGAAAGCCCGCATGGAGCATGCCCGCCACCGGCCCACGGGCGCCGGCGCGGACATTGGTCGCCGTGCGGGCGATGGTGCCGGTGACGCAGAAGCCGCCGAAGAGCGCGGCGCCGACATTGGCCGCGCCCTGGGCGACGAGCTCGCAGTTGGAACGGTGACGCCTGCCGGTCATCCCGTCGGCGACCACGGCCGAGAGCAGCGATTCGATGGCGCCGAGCAGGGTGAAGGCGATGGCGTTCGGCAGCACCGCCTCGATCCGGGCGAGGTCGAGATCCGGCAGCGCCGGCGCCGGCAGCCCGGCCGGGATTCCGCCGAACTGCGAGCCGATGGTCGCGACGGGCAGGCCGAAGAGCGCGGTCGCCGCGGCACCGCCGGCCACGGCGATGAGCATCGCCGGCCAGCGCGGGCGCAGCCGGCCGATGGCGACGATCATGACGATGGTGGCAAGGCCGACGGCAATCGCGGCGGGCGTTGCGGTCGGCAGGGCGTCGAAAAGAACCGGCAGTTTCTCGAGGAAGGGCCCGGGCTCCTCGCCGTCGATGGTGAGGCCGAGGAGCGGCGTGATCTGGCTCGCGGCGATGATGATGGCGATTCCGGCGGTGAAGCCCACGGTGACCGGATAGGGGATGAACTTCACGTAGGTGCCGAGGCGGAGGAATCCGAGCGCGGCCAGCATCAGCCCCGAGAGCATGGTGGCGAGGACGAGCCCCTCCGGCCCGTGGGTCTGGACCGTGGCCGCCACCAGCACGATGAAGGCGCCGGCCGGACCGCCGATCTGGAACCGGCTGCCCCCCAGGAGCGAGACGATGAAGCCGCCGACGATCGCGGTGACGAGGCCCTGCGCGGGCGTGACCCCGGAAGCGACGGCGATCGCCATCGACAGCGGCAGGGCGACGATGGCGACGGTCAGTCCCGCGATCGCGTCCGCGCGCAGATCGGCGACGCCGTACCCCTCGCGCAGGACGGTGACGAGCTTCGGGACGAAGAGTTCGGCGTAATCGGACGAGCGCGTGCGTGTTCTGGAATCGGTCGTCATCTTTCCGGTGGTCTCCGAGGCGCGGCAGCGGACGCCGGCGGTCTCGTCGCGGAAAGAAGCGGCGTCGCGCCGGGCAGCGGCAGGCATGCTGCCCGCTTCGCCCGCGGCGCGAGCAGTCTAGGCCGGCGGCGGCGGCGGCGGCAAGACGCCCGGCGGCAGGAGGCGGGAGTCGGGAGCAATGCGTCGGCAATCGCAGGAGCGGTCCGAGCGATAAAAATTGATCGACTCAGCCGTTCTGTGAGAAGATCGCGCGCGTGCGGCGTCCCAGTGGACCCGCCTGGGCACGGTACGGAGGGAACTGCGGGTCGGAGGACGGCCTCATGCGACCCAAGTTGCTTGCCGGCGCCGCCTTTATCTTCATGTTCGCGTCGCTGCCGACGCTATCGCTGGTAGGACCGGAGGATGGCCAACGCGTCGAGCCGGGGGTGCTCGAGCCGCTGGCCATTAACCGCGCGCTGTGCCTGAGCCGCGCGATCGACGGCGCCGCGACCCGGCGCGGCCTGTTCCTTGCAGCGGCGCGTGCCTATGCCGCGACCGACGCAACCACCGCCACGGCCGCCGGCGGCACCGCGGCCGCGCCGCCCCTGATCGACGGGGTGGCGTCGGACGCGCTCGAGGTGACCGTGAACGACGCGGCGCGCCCCTATTTCGAACAGGGGATGGGCCTCGTCGACGGGTTCAACCATTTCGAGGCGATCCGCGCCTTCCAGGCGGCGCAGGCGCTCGATCCCGATTGCGCAATGTGTTTCTGGGGTGAGGCCTATGCGCTCGGGCCGAACATCAACGACACGATGGACCCGAAGAACAACGCCCGCGCCGTCGAGGCGGCGCGGATGGCCACGGAAAAGGCCGATGGCGCGACCGACGTCGAGAAGGCGCTGATCGAGGCGCTGGCGAAACGCTACTCGGACGAGGCGGGGGCCGAGCGGGCCGAGCTCGACAAGGCCTACAGTCATGCCATGCAGGAGGTGGCAGACCGCTTCCCCGAGCACGATCAGGTGCAGGCGCTCGCGGCCGAGGCGATCATGGACGCGCAGCCGTGGGATTACTGGGAGCCGGGCGGCAAGGTACCGAAGGGTGATGCCGCGAAGGCGCTCGAGCGGATCGAGACGGTTCTCGAACGCAACCCCGACCACGTGCTGGCGATCCATCTCCATATCCATCTCACCGAGGCGTCGGACGACCCGTGGCGGGCGGCGGCGGGAGCCGAACGGCTCGCGGCGCTCGCGCCCGGGGCAGGGCATCTCGTCCACATGCCGGCGCATACCTGGTTCCGGATCGGCCGGTTCCGGGAGTCGCTCGAGGCCAATGTCGAGGCGGTGAAGGTCGATCAGGAATATCTCGAGGAGGCGGGCGACGCGGCGAGCGTGATCTACCGCTACGGCTACTACCCCCACAACGTGCATTTCCTGCTCACCTCGGCGCAGATGGCGGGCGACGGGGCGACGGCCCTGAAGGCAGCCGACGACCTCGATGCCGCATTGCCGATCGAGATGGCCGACAACGAGGGCTGGGTGCAGCTCATCAAGGCGGCGCCGCTGTTCGCACGGGTACAGCTCGGTGACGAGAAGGTGCTGAAGGCGATCCTCGCGGACGAGGCGGAGCGCGCGCTTCCCTTCATCGAGGCGGCGCGGATCTATGCCCGGGGCGAGGCGGCGGCGCGGCACGGCCGGGCGGACGAGGCGCGCCGCGAGGCCGAGGCGCTCGCGGCGCTCGACGAGGCAACCGACTGGGAGAGCGCGATCCCCGGCATGCCGGGCGCGGCGGTCGTCGACATCATGCACGAGACGGTGCTCGGCCGGGCGGCGCTGGCGGAGGGCGATACCGGTGCCGCGGTCGAGCATTTCGGCCGGGCAACGGAGATGCAGGCGGCACTCCCCTATCTCGAGCCGCCGTTCTGGTACTACCCCGCGCGGCAGAGCTACGCGGCGGCGCTGCTCGCGGACGGGCAGGCCGAGCGGGCGGAGCAGGAATTCTTCGCGACGCTGGTCGAGAGCCCGGACAATGGCTGGGCCTATTGGGGCCTCGCCGAGGCGCGGAAGGCGCAGGGCGATTCGGCGGGCGCCGAGGGAGCCCGGGCGATGTGGCAGCAGGCCTGGATCGGCGACGGGGAGCCGGAGCTCGCGGGGCTCTGACGGGCCTCACCGGCGGCAGGCGGGGCAGTACGGCCGGGGCAGGGCTCCGGACGTCCTGCCCCTTCCGCTCGGCCCGGCATCCATCGGACTTCGCACGTTTTACGTGCACAGGACCACGCGAAACGCTTCTCAACCCGCACCGGTTTCTGTAGGCTGACGAAAACAGAAAAACGACGGTTCGAGGCGGAGTGAGCGGTCAGATGAGATACTGGAGTGTCGGAGTTTTTCTGCTGGCGGGGCTGACGGCGGCATGTGCGGCGAGTTCGCCGCTCGGCCCGACGAGTGCGCCGCCTGCGCGTATGGGTAGCGATCTCACCATCCCCGGCGACCTTGCCGGTTTCATCACCTGGCGGGACGGTTTCCGCAGCCGGGCACTCGACCGGGGCATCCGTGCGGATGTCTTCGACGCGGCCTTCCGCGGCGTCACCCCGAATGCGGAGGTCCTCCGCCTCGACGGCCGGCAGGCGGAATTCGTGAAGCCGATCTGGGAATATCTCGACAGCGCCGTCTCGGCCGAGCGGGTGACGACCGGGCGGCGGCAGGCGGCGGCGCGGGCGGAGACGCTGCGCGCGATCGAATCGCGGTTCGGCGTCGATGCGCCGGCGGTGCTGGCGATCTGGGGGATGGAGACGAATTTCGGCTCCTTCCGCGGCGACATCCCGGTGATCGAGAGCCTCGCCACCCTCGCCTATCAGGGGCGGCGGCGGTCCTGGGCCGAGGACGAGCTGATCGCGGCGCTGCGCATCCTGCAGGCGGGCGATGCAACTCCTTCGGAGATGCGCGGCTCCTGGGCGGGGGCGATGGGGCATACCCAGTTCATCCCGACCTCGTTCCTCGCCCACGCGGTCGATTTCACCGGCGACGGGCGGCGCAATGTCTGGGCCGATGATCCCACCGACGCGCTCGCCTCCGCCGCGAACTACCTGCGCGCCCATGGCTGGCAATACGGGCGGCCATGGGGGGTCGAGGTGCGGCTGCCGCAGGGGTTCAACTTCGCCGAGGCGGATCAGGGGAACCGCAGGCCGGTCGGCTACTGGCGCGCCAAGGGAGTGACGACGATCGACGGCGGCACCCTGCCCGATCATGGCGAGGCCGCGATCATCGCCCCCGCCGGTTCGCGCGGCCCGGTCTTCGCCGTCTACCACAACTTCCGGGTCATCAAGCGGTACAACAACGCCACCTCCTATGCGCTCGGCGTCGGCCATCTTGCCGACCGGATCGCCGGCGCCGGGCCGTTCCGCACCGCTTGGCCGCGGGGCGAGCGCACGCTGTCGCGCACGGAGACGTCGGAACTGCAGGAGCGGCTGACCGCGCGCGGCTTCGACACCGGTGGCGCGGACGGGATCATCGGCCCGAACACGGTCGCGGCGATCCGTGCCTTCCAGTCGACGCAGGGGATGGTGCCGGACGGTTTCGCCACCTCGGCGCTGCTCGCACGGTTGCGGTGATGGCGGCGCGGCGGACGGACAGGGACCAGAGGCTCGCGGTCCTCATCGATGCGGACAACACCAGCCCGAAGATCGCCGACGCGCTCTTCGAGGAGGTGGCGAAGATCGGTGAGGCGAGCCTGCGGCGGATCTATGGCGATTTCTCCAAGGGCCAGCAGGCGGGATGGGAGAAGGTGCTGCAGCGTCACGCCATCCTCGCCCAGCAGCAGTTCGCCTACACGACGGGCAAGAACTCGTCGGACATCGCCCTCGTCATCGACGCGATGGACCTCCTCCATTCCGGGCGGTTCGACGGTTTCTGCCTGGTGTCGTCGGATTCCGACTTCACCCGCCTCGCCGCGCGGATCCGGGAACAGGGGGTCGATGTCTACGGCATCGGCCGCTCGACGACGCCGGAGAGCTTCCGCCAGGCCTGCACCCGGTTCATCTTCACCGAGAATTTCGTCGCCGACGAGGGACCGGCGAAGACGCGGAAGACCACGCTCCGGCCGATGAAGGAGGCGATATCGCTGATCGACCGCGCGGTGGCGGAACTCGAGGAGGATGGCGAGGGCTGGTACGAACTCGGGACGGTGGGGACGCGGCTCTCCAACATGAGCTCCGAGTTCGATACCCGCACCTACGGCCATCCCAAACTCTCCGCCCTGGTGGAGGCCACAGGGCGGTACGACCTTGACCGCTCCGGCCCGCATCTGCGGATCCGGCCGAAGTCCTAGAGGCGGCGCGGTCTCTCCGACCTGCATGGAGCGCGCCCGGGAGGGTGTCGCACCTGAAAACGCTTCAGCGCGGACGGGCGGTCCAGCTTTCCGAACGCATTTCCTCGAGGCGCGAGGCGGTGCGCTGGAAGGCGAAGGCGCCGGTGCCCTCGGGGTAGAGGCCGGCGGGCTCGGCCGCGGCGGAGCAGACGAGGAGGGTGCCGGCCTCGTAAAGCGCGTCGATCAGGAGGACGAAGCGGCGCGCCTGGTCGCGTTCGGCCTCGGTCATCAGCGGGATGTCGTCGAGGATCAGCACGCGGGCAACCTCGGCAAGAGCGAGGTAGTCGGCCGGGCCGAGGGGCTGTCCGCAGAGCTCGGCAAAGGTGGCGCGCGCAACCCCGGCGCGGAAACGGGGGATCGTCACCGTCCTGCCGTGGACGGCAAGGTCGAGCGGCGCGCCCGGCCCCTGCGCGAACCGGTCCCAGGCGCGGTCGAGAGTGGCCGTCGCCTCCGCTCCGGGGGGCGTGAGATAGACCGGTTCCCCCGCCCGCCGCTCGAGGCGGTGGTCGGTGCCGCTGTCGAGTTCGAGCACCTCGAGCCGGTCCTTGATCAGGGCGATGAACGGCAGGAACAGGTGCCGGTTGAGCCCGTCCTTGTAGAGATCGTCGGGATGGCGGTTCGAGGTCGTCACCACGACCACACCCTTCTCGAACAGCCGCTCGAACAGCCGGCCGACGAGCATGGCGTCGGTGATGTCGTTGATCTCCATCTCGTCGAAACAGAGGAGCGTCGCCGCTTCCGCGATCGCGTCCGCGACGGGGAGGACCGGGTCCGTCGCCCCTTCCGCCCGCGCCCGGCCGATGCCTGCATGCACCTCCTGCATGAAACCGTGGAAATGGACCCGGCGTTTCGGCGTGACCGGTGCCGTGTCGAAGAAGAGGTCCATCAGCATCGACTTGCCGCGCCCGACGCCGCCGTAGAGATAGAGACCCGGCACCACCTTCTCCACGAGCCGGTCACGCCCCCAGCCGAAAAGCCCGAGGCCGACGCGTTTGGGCCTGCCGGGATTGTAGTCCCGAAGCCGGTTGGCGAGGATCTGGAGCTTTTCGGCGGCCATCATCTGGGCAGGGTCGGGATTGAGCCGGCCCTCCGCGACGCGGGCGCGGTAGAGGGTGATCGGTCCGGGCATGGTTTCGCTCATGCATCCCTCTTCCCGCGACGACGGCCGAGTGGCAAGTCCGCTTGCTCGGAGCAGCATCCGGCGCCATCCCGCCCCCGCGGCACCGGCAAGGGGTCGCCAGACGCGGTCCCGCCGTCCCGTTGGCCGCGAAACGGGCGGAACAGCAATGGCCCGAACGAGTTCTCTTCCCCGGCTTTCATCGCGACGGCGAATGGAGACATGCGGACGAGGATGGTTTCATGTTGATCGAGATCAACGATCCGCTGCGGCGGAGGGTTCAGGATCGGTTGCGACCTGCAGCAAGAGGGCCGGCGATGAAGAAGGCAAGCGCCGAGGACAAGCAGGTGCTGCGCGAGTGCCTGCCGCTCGTGATCGAGCGGATGCAGCCGATGTCGGAGCGCTTCTTCGACAATCTGTTCGTGCTGGAACCGCAGCTCAGGGACTATTTCGAGGCGCATCTCGGTCGCGGCGGCATGCGGTTCGTGGGGACGCTGACCACGATCGTCGCCCTGATCGAGGACGAGGAATCGCTCGATCGCTCCGCTACCGCCCTCGCACGAACGCACGAGACCTACGGGGTCCGCCCCGAGCATTTCCCGCCGCTCGGCCATGCCCTGCTGGTGACACTTGGCGAGATCCTCGGCAGCGAATTCACGCGCCGCCGCTGCGAGGCCTGGCGGAGAGCCTATGACATGCTCGCCGAGCGGATGATCGCCGCAACCGGTCACCACGACTGACCCGATCCCGCACCCGTCATCGACGCGTGCAGTTGCGCTTGACGCAGGCCGGCCCCACGATTACAGGACGGCCCGGGGGCGGAGTAGCTCAGCTGGTTAGAGCAGCGGAATCATAATCCGCGTGTCGGGGGTTCAAGTCCCTCCTCCGCTACCAAAAAACCGGAGATCCGTCCGCAAGGGCGTGAAGTCGCAGGCGAGTTGGGCAACCCCGCGGATGACCGGACAGGAGCCGCTTGCGTCTGACGGGAATTCAATGGCCATTTCCGCAGCATCCTGTTGCACCTGACCATGCCGTCCCTCGAACGAGGCGACATCGACATCCCGGACCACCGGCATCGTCCCGGCAGCGCCACGAACATGCGCATCCCGGTGCTGATGGCGGAGCGCGGTCCTGCTTGAGCCACTGGAACAATCCGGACAGGCGACAAGACAGAGGCGGGGGCAGCCATGACTTCCATCGTCGTGAGGAACTTTCGGCGCATCTGCCATGAGAGCGGCTTCCGTGTCTCATGCAGCCTCAATGCTGACGGACTCCCCTCCGAGTTGTGGTTCGAAACCACCGGATACGGCGGCACGGCAGGAACGGACGAACCGGACTGGGCCGCGGTTGCCCTCCTCTATCCGTCGATGCTGCTGGGGCATGACCTGGTGATCGACGTAGCGATCTCGCCGCAACTCCACTACGCGATGAACAATGACCTGCAGGCGCTGCTGCGCGATTACGATCACAGGCTGCAGAGAATCCGGGTCATCGCCGGATGGGCAACGCCTGCAGCATCAGGAGACGGCGTGGCGACCGGTTTTTCCGGGGGTATCGACAGCTTCGCGACACTGGCGGCATACTCGGATCGGGACACTCCGAGCTCGATGCGACTGACCCATCTCGCCGTGAATGACGTCGGGGCGTTCGGCAGATCCGGGCCTGCACGCGACAACTTTCGCATGGCGCAGCGGAGAGCCGCCGCCTTGGCCAAGGCCGGGGGGATGAGGCTGCTGACCTGTTCCTCGAATATCGACGAGTTCTACCATGCAGCCGGCTCCAGGTATTCTCGACGACCCATAGCCTGAGAAACGCGGCGGCGGCGCATGTATCCAGTGGCGTCCTGTCCTGCTATCTCTATTCGTCGGCGGTGCCGTTTCGCGAGATCGGTCTCGCATCCATGCCGAAGCCGGACACGGCCTATATTGACCCGATGCTGTTGCCGCTCCTGTCGACGGAGCGTTTCAAGATCGTTTCTGCCTGTGCGGGGCTGACACGGGTGGAAAAGACTGCACTGGTCGCAGGCGACAGACGGGCGCATCGCCAGCTGGACGTGTGTGTGAACGGCGAGCACGATCGGGAGAAGTCGGAGTTTCCGAACTGCTCCACATGCTGGAAATGTGTCCGGACGCTGGCCACGCTGGAAGGTCTGGGAAAGCTGGATGCATTCGAGGGTGTATTCGACCTGAGAAAATACCATGCCGAACGTGAGGCATTGCTGCGGAAGCTGGCCGCACGCGCGAGGTCCGGCGTCTCGCTGGATCAGGAGGTTGTCGATCTGCTCCTGTCGGCAGGTTTCACCCTTCCACAATCCGCACCCAGGCCGCTGACCTGGATAAGGCGCAAACTGCGCAGTTACAGCCAGGCAGCCACAGCCGGTCGCGGAAGCCCGTAGGCGGCCTTCGCGACTGGCTGAGCGCCGGGGCCTACCAGCGCACGCGCTCAATCCTTGTAGGGATCATATTCCTCCGGGCCCGCCATGCAGACGATCAGCGGGCGGAGCCTGTGCAGGATTTCGATCGTTCCCTCGTGCGCCTGCAGCACCTCGTCGAGCTTCTTGTAGACCTGCGGCGCCTCGTCCGGTCCGGCGCCCTTGAGGATGACGCCTTTCGCCGCCATCTCCGCCTTCACCTTCCCGAAGTCGATCAGGCCCTTCGCCGTCTGCTGCCAGCGCTTGCGCTGGTGGGTCCTGCCGCCGCATTCCGGGCAGCGGGGATTGCCGCCGCCCTCCCGGTGTGCCGCGTCGATCGGCACCACGCCTTCGCAGTCCCGGTTGCGGCAGGCGAAGACCTTCACGAGCCGCTTCCTGCCGGCTGCCTGGGTGCGTGACATGACCCGGCCCGCGCCGTGAACGGTCGAGTAGAAGGCCTCGCGCGAACGCGGACTGTCCACGCCGCGCAGGATCACGGAGATGTCGCCCATCGAGCTGCCGACGAAACTGCGCTGTCCCGGAAAGGCGGGCGTCGCGCCCTTGCGCACGACCCAGTATTCCTTGCCGTCATGGGTCTCCCGCCAGGCGAAGTTGTGGTGGTTGTGGACCTCGTCGATGATCCGGCCGCCGATGATCCGCGCTGCCTCCGCGCAGACCCAGTCGCGCCCGGCGTAGGCATAGGCGCCCGCGAGTTCCATTGCCGCGATGTAGTCCTGCCCGTCCTTCGAGCGGACGTCGAGCGTATGAGGTCTCTCGTCCATGATGTTGAGGTTGTCGCCGGCCAGCTTCATGAAATGCGAGGCGATGGTGTGACCGAGGCCGCGGCTGCCGAAATGCACCCCGATCCAGACGTTGCCCTCCTCGTCGGCGAACACGTCGACATAGTGGTTGCCGGAGCCGATGGTGCCGAGTTGCGCCTCGGCCTTCCTCTTCAGCTCCGGATTGTTCCGCAGGAAATCCACCTCGTCCCAGGCCGGGCTGTCGAACAGCGGGTGCCCGACCGGGTTCGGGTTCTTCCGGCCGATGCCAAAGGACAGGTTGGCGAAGAGCGCCTCGGCAATCTCCGGCAGCGCCTCCTCGATCTGCGACAGCTTGAGGTCGAGCTTCACTGCCTTGTTGCCGCAGGCAATGTCGAAGCCGACGCCGGCGGGCGGGATCCTGTCCCTGTAGACGGCAACGCCGCCGACCGGCATCCCGTAACCCTTGTGGTTGTCGGCCATGAGCAGCATGGCCTCGGCCTCGACCAGACAATTCTCCGCCTGCGCAATGGCGCCGGGCTCGGCCTCGCCGAATATGATCACTTTCTTCATGCACCTGATCTGGTTGCTGCAGGAGCAAAACGGTAGGCCTGCGGCTCGTGGCAGGCGGACAACGTCCCTCGGCTGCGTCTGGCCCGCGTTCATGACGGGAAGCAGCGCCTTCACCGCGCCGGCGCGTTCATCCGGAAAGGATCGTATCTTCCGTCGCTGCTGCCCCTGCAGTTTGCAGTGGAGTGGCAATTCCCATGTGCCCAGGCCGAGATATCACGCCGTTGGAAATCGTGATGGCGAGGCACTTCGAAAAGAACTGCGAAGATCGAACTCGAGCGATTCTCGTTCAGGAAATTCCTGCCTCTTGTAAACTCGTTGAAAACAAATAGATATGTTCCTGCAACTCCAACGTCATTCGTTGTGGCATCGGCAGGTGAGCGGGAGATCCCCGTTCCTGCCATTCGCCTGTACCGGGTCAAGACGGCCGCGAAGGCGCTGTCCATCCTGTACGTTACGGCGGCAGCCGGAGCCCTGCGTGTCCCGCAAGCAGCCGGTTGGTCGCGCATTCGGTGACCCGGTTCACCTCGACAAGAAGAAAGGAAGAAACATGAGAAACAGATCCGGAGCCGTGACCGCCGACGCCGTGACCATTGACGGCCCGAAGGAGAGAAACTGCCTCCGCTGCAGGGCAGTCTTTCCAAGTGAATGGATCGGGGAGAGGATCTGCCGCCGCTGCAAGGATTCCCAGATCTGGCGGTCAGGCCTGCCCGCCAATTTCAGCGTGGTGCGCTGATCCCGCCGGAGCAGGCGCGCGACGGTGGCATTCCTGCCGCTGACCTGGCGCTGCTGCAACAACGAAGCGGGTGGTGATGCGAAGGGTGTCGCACCTGCTTCCTGATCGCCAGCCGGAAGCGGTGAATGCCCGGGCTGGCGCGCGAGCGCTCAGGAGCCGGCTTCCGCCAGCTCCGGCTCGCGGATCGCGATCTCCGCGAGAGCGAGAATGGACTCCCGGTCGCGCGCCGTGGCCATGAAACGCCCCTTGTGCGCGAAGA
>JAJUJF010000147.1 GCA_029265455.1 Paracoccaceae bacterium
CGAGGCCTATTACGCCGAGGAAGCCGCCCGCCAGGACGCGGAAGCGATCAGCGTCTTCGAGGAGGCCGGCGTCGAGATCGCCTACATGTCCGAGGACGACTATCAGGCATGGATGGAGATCGCCGAGGAGACCGCCTTCGCCAATTTCGTCGAGTCGACGCCGAACGGTCAGGAACTGCTCGACCTCGCCCTCTCGGTCGAGTGAGACACGGCCCGGGCCCCGGCGCCGCGAGGCCGGGGCAGTCCGGACCCGGGCCGCAGGCCCGGTCGGGACCGGCGCCCCCGGCAGGACCTCATCGCGGGAACATCGCCGGGCGTCCCCGCAACGAAGGCCGCCCGCGCCCAGGATCGGAGCCGATGGCCACATCCCGTCCGCCGCAGCCCCAGAGCCCCATCCCGACCCAGGGTCCGCCGCCCGGACCGGCACCCGTCCGTCCGCAAGGCCCGGTCGACTGGTTCATCCTCGGCATGAGGCGCGTCTCGCTCGTCTGCGGCGTGCTGTCGTCCGCCGCCATCGGCGTCTCCGTCCTCGTCGTCTGCCAGCTCGTCTTCATGCGCTACGTCATGAACGCCTCGACGATCTGGCAGACCGAATTCGTCATCTACCTGATGGTCGCCGCGGTCTCGATCGGGCTGCCCTACGTCCAGGCCCGGCGCGGCCACGTCAACGTCGACCTGCTGCCGCTCTATCTCTCCCGCACGCCGCGCGCCGTCCTCTACCATCTCTGCCTCGGCGCGGGTCTTCTCGTCTGCGGGGTCATCGTCTGGTTCGGCACCCAGCTCACGATCGAGGCCTACGAGCGCGGCTGGCGCTCGGCCTCGATCTGGCGACCGGTGCTCTGGATCCCCTATCTCTCGATCCCGGTCGGCTTCGGCCTGCTCTTCCTGCAGTATCTCGCCGATCTCCTCGCCTGCGCGACCGGGCGCGACAGGCCCTTCGGCCTTCCCGACACGGTCGAATCCCCCCTGGAACTGCGCCGGGAGCACTGAGTCCATGGACCCCGTCACGCTCGGAATCCTCGTCGGCGTCGTCACCACCCTCGTCCTCTTCTCCGGCATCTCGATCGGGATGGGGCTGCTCCTCGTCGCCATCGGCTTCCTCTACGGCTTCTCGGGCATGCGCGACCTGTCGCTCGTCCCGGAACTCTTCTTCGGCAAGCTCGACGATTTCGCCCTGCTCTCGATCCCGATGTTCATCCTGATGGGCGGCGCCGTCGCCTCCTCGCGCGCGGGCGGCGACCTCTTCGAGGCGCTCGACCGCTGGATGACGCGGATCCCCGGCGGCCTCGTCATCTCCAATCTCGGCGCCTGCGCCCTCTTCTCGGCGCTGTCCGGCTCCTCGCCCGCGACCTGCGCCGCCATCGGCAAGATGGGCATCCCGGCGATGCGCGAGCGCGGCTACTCCGACGAGGTCGCCTCGGGCTCGATCGCCGCCGGCGGCACGCTCGGCATCCTGATCCCGCCCTCGGTGACGATGATCGTCTACGGCATCTCGACCGAGACCTCGATCGGCAGGCTCTTCCTCGCGGGTCTCGTGCCAGGGCTGATGCTGACCACCCTCTTCATGGCCTGGTCGCTCTTCTCGACATGGCGGCACGACCGCCACAGCCCGGTGCGCGCCCTTGCCGCCCGCAGCTTTTCCTGGCGCGAGAAATTCGAGATCCTGCCCCGCGTCCTCCCCTTTCTCCTGATCGTGGCGCTGGTCCTCATCGCCCTCTACGGGGGCATCGCGACCCCCTCGGAGACCGCCGCCGTCGGCGCGCTCGCCTGCATCCTGATCGCCGTCGTCATCTACCGCATGTGGCAGCCCGGCAAGCTCTGGGCGATCCTGCGCGACTCCACGCGCGAATCGGTGATGATCCTGCTGATCGTCGGCGCGGCCGGGGTCTTCTCCTACATGCTCTCGAGCCTGTTCATCGCCCAGTCGGTCGCGAACACGATCATCCAGTCGGAGATGAACCCGTGGATGCTGATGTTCTACATCAACATCTTCCTGCTCGTCTGCGGCTTCTTCCTGCCGCCGGTCGCGGTGATCGTGATGGCGGCCCCGATCCTCCTGCCGGTGATCCTCGCCGCCGGGTTCGATCCCTACTGGTTCGCGGTGGTCCTCACCATCAACATGGAGATCGGGCTGATCACGCCACCCGTGGGGCTCAATCTCTACGTAATCAATTCCATCGCCCCGGAGATCAAGCTCCAGACCATCCTCAAGGGCTCGATTCCCTATGTCGGCTGCATGGTCCTCGCGATCGTCATCCTTTGTTTCTTTCCCGCGATCGCCACATTCCTCCCGGACATGGTGATGGGACCCGCAAGATGAGACCGATCTCGCTCAGGCAGTGGATGACGAGCGTCGCCGATCGTGGCCGCGCCCTGCTCGACCTGCCGCCCCTCCTCGCGGCCCAGGGTGATTCGCTCGAGGTGATGTGCCGCGACCTGATGGGCCGGCGCGGCGAGGCGACCTCGGCCGCGCTCGCGCGCGAGATCGCGAGCCTCTGGTGGCGCACGCCCGAGACGACCCGCGTTCATTTCTTCCGGACGCTCGCGGGCGAGTTCAACCCCGACCCGGAGGCGGTCGCGGAAGCGGCCGGGGCCTATGCGAGGGCCCCCGGTCCCAGTACCCAGATCGCCCTCTTCCGCGCGGTCGAGCCGCCGCGCCAGGAGCTCCTGCGCCGCATCAACTACGCGCCCGGCGGCACCGCCGCCCTCGTCTCGATGCGCGCAGCACTCCTCGAACTCCTGCCCGATCATCCGGAACTCGCCGCGGTCGATGCCGATTTCAAGCATCTGCTCAACTCCTGGTTCAACCGCGGCTTCCTCGAGCTGCGGGCGATCAACTGGGACACGCCTGCCTCCATCCTCGAGAAGCTGATCCGCTACGAGGCCGTGCATGCGATCAACGGCTGGGAGGACCTGCGCCGCCGCCTCGCCGATGACCGCCGCTGCTTTGCCTTCTTCCACCCGGCGATGCCCGACGAGCCGCTGGTCTTCGTCGAGGTGGCGCTCACCACCGCGATCAGCCGCGACATCGCCGGCATCCTCACCGCGCCGATCGACGCGGAAGCCGACACGCGCGCCACCACGGCGGTCTTCTACTCGATCTCCAACTGCCAGGCCGGGCTGCGCGGCGTCTCCTTCGGCAGCTTCCTCATCAAGCAGGTGGTGGACGAGCTTTCGCAGGACGTGCCGACGCTGCGCCAGTTCGTGACCCTCTCGCCGATACCGGGCTTCACCGCCTGGCTGCGCGAGGTGGAGACCGAGGAGCCCTGGCTCGTCCAGCTGAAGGCGAATTTCCCGGACGCCCCCACGCCCGAGACGGTGGAGCCGCTGAAACGCCCGCTCACCAAGGCCTGCGCGCGCTATCTCCTGTCCTCGCGCAGCCCGGGCGTGCCGCTGGACCCGGTGGCGCGGTTCCACCTCGGCAACGGCGCGCGGCTCCAGCAGCTCAACTGGCTCGGCGACGTTTCACCGAAGGGGCTGAGGCAATCCGCGGGGATGATGGTCAACTATCTCTACGACCTCGACTATATCGAGCGGAATCACGAGCGCCTCTTCGATCAGGGCGAAATCGCCTCCGCCCGCGCCGTCCGCGCACTTGCCGACCAGAAGATCTGAGCGGCTCGGGAGGCTTGCCGGACCGGGGCCGTCAACGATCAATCAGGTTTTGAAACATGAGCAATGACAACGAGTTGATGGGGTTTTCACGCGTGGGCACCCTCTCGCCCACGCCGCCCCGCCGGCTGATCCGGAGGACCCGCCCATGAACGCCAACCTCTTCGCCCGGCTCCGCCCTGCGCTCGCGGCCGATCCCGCCCGGCCCGTGATGAACTGGCGGGGGAGCTGGATCACCGCGGGCGAGATCCTCGATCGGGCCGGCCGCATCGCCGCCCATCTGCGCGACCTCGGGCTCGAACCGGGCGACCGCATCGCCGTCCAGGTCGAGAAATCGCCCGAGAACGTCGCCCTCTACCTCGGCGCGCTGCAGGCCGGCGCCATCTACCTGCCGCTCAACACCGGCTACACCCTCAGCGAGCTCGACTATTTCATCGGCGACGCCGAGCCCCGCGTCATCGTCTGCGACCCGGCGAAGGAGCCCGGCCTTGCCCCGATCGCGGAAAAGGCCGGTGCCCGCCTCACCACGCTCGACGCCGAGGGGCGCGGCCGCCTCGCGGATGGCGCCGATGCTGCCGGGCCCGCCCCGGAGATATCCGCGGCCACGGACGACGACATCGCCGCCATCCTCTACACCTCCGGCACCACCGGCCGCTCCAAGGGCGCGATGCTCTCCCACGGCAATCTCTGGTCGAACGCCCGGGCGCTGATCGAGGCATGGGAGTTCACCGCCGACGACGTCCTCATCCACGCCCTGCCGATCTTCCACACCCACGGCCTCTTCGTCGCGCTCAACGTCACCTTCGCCACCGGCGCCCGGCTCCATTTCCTACCGAAGTTCGACGCGGACGAGGTGCTGCGCCTGATGCCCGAATCGACGGTGATGATGGGCGTGCCCACCTTCTACTCCCGGCTGCTCGCCCATCCCGGCCTGACCCGCGAGGCCACCTCCCGCATGCGCCTCTTCATCTCCGGTTCGGCCCCGCTCCTGGCCGAGACCCACCGCGCCTTCACCGACCGCACCGGACAGGCCATCCTCGAACGCTACGGGATGACCGAGACCGGCATGAACATCTCGAACCCGCTTCATGGCGAACGCCGCCCCGGCGCCGTCGGCCTCCCCCTCCCCGGCGTCGAGGTCCGCATCACCGACGACGAGGGCCGCCCCCTCCCGCCCGGCGAGACCGGCAATATCGAGATCCGCGGCCCCAATGTCTTCAAGGGCTACTGGCGGATGCCGGAAAAGACCGCTTCCGAGTTCCGCCCGGACGGGTTCTTCATCACCGGCGACCTCGGCACCATGTCGGAGGACGGCTATTTCACCATCGTCGGCCGCGCCAAGGACCTCATCATCTCCGGCGGCTACAACGTCTATCCCAAGGAAGTCGAGGACGTGCTGAACGCGCTGCCGGGCGTTGCCGAATCAGCGGTGATCGGCGTCCCCCACGCGGATTTCGGCGAAGCGGTCGTCGCCGCCATCGTCCTCGAGCCCGGCGCCGACGCCACCGAGATCGAGGATGCCGTCCGCGCCGCCACGGGCGAGAGCCTCGCCGCCTACAAACGCCCGAAGAAGATCGTCTTCACCGACGCCTTCCCCCGCAACACCATGGGCAAGGTCCAGAAGAACCTCCTGCGCGAGACCTGCCGCGACCTCTTCTCCGATCCCACCTGACGCCTACCGCCCGCGCGGCTTCGCCCGTCGCGTGGGCTCGGCCGCGGTCGGGTCCTCGGGCCAGGGATGTCTCGGATACCGCCCGCGCATGTCGCGGCGCACGTCCCGGTAGGAGGAGGCCCAGAAGCCCGGCAGGTCGGCCGTCGTCTGCACCGGCCGCCCTGCCGGCGACAGCAGATGCAGGAGAAGCGGCGTGCGCTCCGGCCCTACCGTCGGATGTTCGGTGAGGCCGAAAAGCTCCTGCAACCGCACCGACACCGAGGGCTGCTCCCCGTATTCGACCGGCAGCCGCGTCCCCGTCGGCGCCGTCACCGCCACCGGCGCCAGCCGGTCGACAAGCCTCTGCTCCTCGTGGCTCAGCCGCGCCCGCAGGGCCGCCATCAGATCGATCCGGGCGAGATCCGCCGCGCCCG
>JAJUJF010000129.1 GCA_029265455.1 Paracoccaceae bacterium
CCAACAATAGACGCTTCAGGGAGTGAACGACATGAATGCACGTTTCAAGCGACTCGCGACCGCGTTCGGCCTGGCCGGGGCACTGGCGCTCTCGGCGGGAACGGCTGCGGCCGAGAAGCTTGTCTTCATGACCGGACCCGCGGGGGGCTCCTGGTATCCGCTCGGCGCCGCGATCAAGAACATCCTCGAGGAGGAAATCGCGGACATGTCGGTCGACATCCGGCCGGGTGCGGGCCTGATCAACCTCCGGGGCGTCTCGGAAGGCAAGGCCGACCTCGGCTGGGGCAACGTCATCTCGACCGTCGACGCGATCAACGGCAACCCGCCGTTCGAGGAGAAGATCCCCGGCATCTGCAACATGGCCGCCTTCTACCAGCAATATGCGCAGCTCGCGTCGGTGAACGAATCGATCAAGTCCTGGGCGGACCTGAAGGGTAAGAAGTTCGCGACGCTGCCGCGCGGCAACACCACCGAGGTCGCGGCACAGCAGCTACTGAAGGCGGCCGGCCTCACCTATGACGATCTCGCCCTGGTGAACTTCGCGTCGATCACCGACCAGGTGAACATGGCGAAGGACGGCCAGGTCGACGCCATCTTCAACATCACGGCCGTGCCGGCGGGGGGCTATCTCGACCTCTCCAACTCGCGGCGCACCTGGCACGTCCCGGTCAGCGACGAGCAGTTCGATCGGCTCAAGGAGATGAACGCCGGCTGGAGTCGGCGCAGCATCCGCGCCAACGCCTACCCCGACCAGCCGGAAGAGGTGCCGATCGCCGGGTTCCCGATGCACATGATCGTCCATTGCGACCAGATGTCGGAAGAGACCGGCTACAAGATCGCCGAGGCGATCACCAAGCGGGTGTCCGAACTCGCCTCCGTCAACAAGGCGCTTGCCGACTTCACGGTGAAGGACCTGGCGCTCGACGTCGGCGTGCCGCACCACCCGGGTGCCGCCCGCTACTTCAAGGAAGCCGGCGCCCTCTGACCCGCGCGGGCCGCCGGCGCCCTCGCCGCGCCGGCGGATCCACGCTGTTTCGGTGTAGCGCCGCGGCGTTTCCGGTGAAGCCGGCGTAGCCCGTCGGCACCGGTGCTGCGGCTTCGGACGGGAGCGGGTCGAGATGACATCGAGCTGGCAGCGCCTCGCCGTGTTCGTTCCTACCGTCATCGCGCTGGCGATGGCGGCGTTTCACCTCTGGGTCGTCTTCGTCGGCGCGCCGGAGCTGTTCTATTTCCGCGGCACGCACCTCGGCTTCGGCCTGGTGCTGATTTTCCTCTGGTACCCGACCCTGAAAGACGCGGCCGGCAGCGCCCGGATCGTCGGCGGCGTAGTCGACGCCATCATGCTGCTGCTGTCGGTCTCGGCGATCGGCTACCTGTTCGTCGAGCACGACTACATCCTCGACCGGTTCGCCTATATCGACGAGCCGCGGCCGATCGACTATGTGCTCGGCGTCGGCCTCATCGTCGCCGTGCTCGAGGCGACGCGGCGCCTCGTCGGCACCGCGCTCCCGATCACCGCGCTCCTCTTCCTGGCCTATGCTTGGTTCGTTGTGGGCGCGCGGCCCGGCGAGCTGCTCGACCAGATGTACCTGACGCCGGAGGGCCTGTTCGGCATCCCGATCGCGGTGTCGGCCACCTACATGGTCCTGTTCATCCTGTTCGGCTCCCTGGTCGAGCGGAGCGGCACCGGCAAGCTCTTCATGGATTTCGCCCTCGCCCTCACCGGCTCGGCGGCCGGCGGACCCGCCAAGGTGGCGGTGATGACGAGCGCGCTGTTCGGCACCGTCTCCGGCAGTTCGACCGCCAACGTCATGACCACCGGCGCCTTCACGATCCCGTTGATGAAGCGGCTCGGCTACCGGCCGGCTTTCGCCGGGGCGGTGGAGGCGGTCGCCTCGACCGGCGGGCAGATCATGCCGCCGATCATGGGAGCAGCCGCGTTCGTGATGGCCGAGTTCCTGGCGGTCAGTTACCTCACCGTCATCATGATCGCGCTGCTGCCGGCGCTCCTCTATTTTCTCGCGGTGTTCTTCGCCGTTCATTTCGAGGCGAAGCGGCTCGGCCTCAAAGGGTTGCCGAAGCCCGATCTGCCGCGGATGAAGGAAGTGCTGACCGAGCGCGGCCATCTCTTCCTGCCCCTGTTCGTGATCGTGGGCGTGCTGGTCGCCGGCTTCAGCGCTCCCTATGCCGCCACGTGCGGCCTGCTCTCGGTCGTGCCGGTCGCGATGCTGCGCCGCTCCACCCGCAAGGAGATCAGCGTCGGCGTGGTGCTGGAGGCCATTGTCGACGGCATCCGCAATTCGCTCCAGGTGGTGGCGGCGACGGCCTGCGCCGGTATCGTCATCGGCGTCGTCTCGTTGAGCGGCGCGGGCGTCGAGTTCTCGGCCTTCGTCATCGGGTTGGCGCAGGACACCCTGATCTACGCCCTGATCCTGACGGCGATCGCCGGCATCGTGCTAGGGATGGGGCTGCCGACGACTCCGGCCTACATCGTCCAGGTGGCGCTGCTGGTCCCGGCGCTCGTCAAGCTCGGGGTCGAGGTCGAAGCGGCGCACATGTTCGTGCTCTATTTCGCCTGCCTCTCCGCCATCACCCCGCCGGTGGCGATCTCGCTCTACGCGGCGAACAGCCTTTCCGGCGCGAGCCTCTGGAACGGCGGCATCGCCGCCATGAAGCTGGCGGCGACGGGCTATATCATCCCGTTCATGTTCGTGTACGGGCCGTCGCTGCTGATGCTCGGGAGTTGGGACTCTGTGCTGATGGCCACCCTCTCCGCGGTGATCGGCGTGACCATCCTGGCGGCGGGCCTGCACGGCTATCTGTTGCGGGCTGCTGCCTGGTGGGAGCGGCTGGTCATGGTCGGTGCCGCCTTCGTCCTGATCAAGCCGGGGCTGGCGACCGACGCCATCGGCATCGGCCTGCTGGCGGTCGTCCTGATCTCGCAGACATTCCGCGGCCGGCAACCCCAGCCGGCCGAGGCCGGGGAATGACGGGAGGCTCCGTTTTGCCGCCGCGGGTTACCGGCTTCCGCGGCGGAGGCGGGCGACGAAATCGTCGAACTGGTCGAGACTGGTGTAGTCGATCCTGATCTCGCCGCCGACGCCGTCGAACTCGATATGGACGCCGAGGCCGAGCAGCTCGCCGAGCTCCCGCTCGACCGCGACGATATCCGGATCGCGCCGCTTCTCGGGGCGCGCGGCGCGCGGCCGGGGCTTGCGCACGGCACCGCCCTGGGCCAGCCGCTCGGTCTGGCGGACGTTCAGGCCACGCGCGACCACGGTGCGCGCGAGCGCCACCGGATCGTCGGCGCCGAGAAGCGCGCGCGCATGCCCGGCGCTGAGCGAACCGTCGTCGAGCAGCGCCCGCACCGGCTTCGGCAGACCGAGGAGGCGCATCATGTTCGCCACATGGCTGCGGCTCTTGCCGACCGCGGTCGCGAGCGCTTCCTGGGTATAGCCGAATTCGTTCAGCAGCCGTTCATAGCCTTCGGCCTCCTCGAGCGGCGCCAGGCTTTCGCGCTGGACGTTCTCGACGATCGCGACCTCGAGCGCGGCCCGGTCGTCGAGCAGGCGCACGATCACCGGCACCTCGTGCAACTGCGCGCGCTGCGCTGCGCGCCATCGGCGCTCGCCGGCCACGATCTCGTATTTCCGGCCGCTGTCGTCGATCGGGCGGACGAGGATCGGCTGCAGCATGCCCTTCTCTCGGATCGAGCCGGCGAGTGCCTCGATCTCCTCCTCCGCGAAGCGGCGGCGGGGCTGGAACTTCCCCGGCGTCAGGAATTCGATCGGCAGGGTGCGGCTGCCCTCGGCCGCGGCGTCGCCGTCCTCGAAATCCAGCTGCGGCGGCGGGTCCTCGCCGAACAGGGCCGAGAGCCCCCGTCCCAGCTTCTTCGGCGGCTCACGCGACGGCTTCATGGCGATTCTGCCTCCACTCGATCGGCGAGGTCGGCGGCGGCGGCCGCGCCTTCCTCACGTTGCAGGAACTCGGCGGCGAGCCGGATATAGGCCTGCGCGCCGGCACAGCGGGGGTCGTAGACGAGCACCGGCAGGCCGTGCGAAGGCGCCTCGGACACCCGCACGTTGCGCGGAATCTCGACCGCATAGACCCGGTCGGCGAAATAGTCGCGCGCTTCGTTGGCGACTGCCTCGCTCAACTTGTTGCGCTTGTCGACCATCGTCAACACTATACCTTGTAGCTTGAGCGTGCGGTTCATCATCTTGCGTACCCGCTCGACGGTGCGGAGCAGATGACTCAGCCCTTCCAGCGCCAGAAACTCGGTCTGCAGCGGCACCAGCACGCTGTCGGCGGCGACGAGGGCGTTGATGGTGAGCAGCCCGAGCCCGGGAGGGCAGTCGATCAGGACGTAGTCGAGCTCGGCGTGGCTCGCGAGCAGGGCCGCTGATAGCCGGACCTCGCGGCGCTCGGCGCGCACCAGCTCCACTTCCGCGCCGGAGAGGTCGATCGACGACGGCACGAGCCAGAGGCCGGGAACCGCGGTCTCGCGGATCGCCTCGTCCACCGGCAGCGCGTTCATGAGAACATCGTAGGCGCTCCGCTCGCGGTCGTTGCCGGCCACGCCCATGCCGGTGCTGGCGTTGCCCTGGGGGTCGAGGTCGATCACCAGAACCTCCCGCTCCGCCGCGGCGAGGGCCGCACCCAGATTGATCGCCGTGGTCGTCTTGCCTACGCCGCCCTTCTGGTTGACGATCGCGACGATGCGCGGGCCGGAATGGTCGCCGCGGTGTTGCTCAGCGTTTGACACGCCGGATTCCCATGATCTTGAGGATCGTCCCGCTCGGGTCGGTGCGGCTCGGGAAGCGGATGACCTGCATCTTCCAGGCCTTCCGCGCCTCGGTCAATTCGTCCTCGACCCGCGCGCCCTTCGGAAACAGGGCGACGCCCCGCCCCTTGAGGAGCGGCGCGGCATAGCCGAGCAGGCGCGACAGCGGCGCCACCGCCCGCGCCGTGATGGCGCCTGCCTGCTGGTGGAAAGGTCCGCGGCCGATCGTCTCGGCGCGCGTTGCATGGATCTGTACCCGGGCGTCGGTGGCGCGGGCGACGGCGCGCAGGAACTCCGCCTTGCGCTGGTCGCTCTCGACCAGATGCACGTTGCGAACGCCCATGATCGCCAGTACCAGCCCCGGAAAGCCCGCGCCGCTGCCGATGTCGAACACGGGTCCGACGCCACGCGGCACCAGCGGAAAGAGTTGCGCCGAGTCGAGCATGTGCCGTCGCCAGAGATCCTCGAGCGTCTTCGGCCCGACGAGGTTGAGGCTGGCCTGCCACTGCACGAGGAGGTCGGCATAGACCTGGAGCCGCTCCATTGTTTCACGTGAAACAGCGGCTTCGTGCCTGAACTCTTCCGCGCTCAGCGGCTCAGGAGGCGACGCTGAAGTCACGGCGCCGGACATGACGGAGCAGGGCGACGATCGCTGCCGGGGTGACGCCGGGGATGCGCGCGGCGGCGCCCAAGGTCTCCGGCCGCACGCGGTCGAGCTTCTGGCGCACCTCGTTGGAGAGGCCGCCGACGCGGGCGTAATCGAGGTCCGGCGGTAGTTCGAGCGCCTCGTCGCGGCGGAAGGCGACGATGTCCGCTTCCTGCCGCTGCAAGTAGCCGCTGTAGAGGCCCTCGATCTGCAGTTGCTCCACGATTTCGGGCGAGATTCCGCGGAGCTCCGGCCACACGCCCGCCAGACGGTCGATCGTGATGCCGGGGAAGCCGAGCAGCTCGCCGGCCGTTCTCACCCGGCCGTCGCGGTTCACCTCGATCCCGTGCCGGGCGAGCCGGTTCGGCGAGGCGGACACCGACGCCAGCAGCCTCCGCCCCTCCTCCAGCTTGTGAGTGCGGGCGGTGAACGCTTCCTCCCGCGCCGCGCCGACGCAGCCGAGCGCGATGCCTGCCGGCGTCAGTCGCTGGTCGGCATTGTCGGCGCGGAGCCGCAGGCGATATTCGGCGCGCGAGGTGAACATGCGATAGGGCTCGTCGGCGCCGCGGGTGATGAGATCGTCGATCAGGACGCCGATATAGGCATCGGCCCGGTCGAGGGTGAACGGCGCAGCGCCGCCGGTCGCCAGCGCGGCGTTGAGCCCGGCGATCAGCCCCTGTGCCGCCGCCTCCTCGTAGCCGGTGGTGCCGTTGATTTGGCCGGCGAAGAACAGGCCCGGCACCCGCCGCGTTTCCAGCGTCGGCCGCAGCTCGCGTGGGTCGACAAAATCGTACTCGATCGCGTAGCCGGGCCGCAGCATCTCGGCCCGCTCCAGCCCCGGGATCGTCTTCAGCAGCGCGAGCTGCACCTCGCGGGGCAGCGAGGTGGAGATGCCGTTCGGGTAAACGGTGTGGTCGTCCAGACCTTCCGGCTCGAGGAAGATCTGATGCCGCGTTTTCGCGGCGAACCGGACGACCTTATCCTCGATCGAGGGGCAATAGCGCGGCCCGGTGCTCTCGATCTGGCCCGAATACATCGGCGCCCGGTGCAGGTTGGCGCGGATGATCTCGTGCGTCTCCGGCCGGGTCTCGGTCACGTGACACACGATCTGCGGCACCTCGATCCGCTCGGTCAGGTAGGAGAACGGCACCGGCGGATCGTCGCCGTGCTGCACCTCGAGGCTGTTCCAGTCGATCGTGCGGCCGTCGAGGCGCGGCGGCGTGCCGGTCTTGAGCCGGCCGAGCTCGAAACCGCACCGCTGCAGCGTGCCGGAGAGGCCGAGTGACGGGTCTTCGCCGGCGCGGCCCGCCGGAATCTTCTCTTCGCCGATGTGGATCAGGCCGCGGAGGAACGTGCCGGTCGTCAGCACGACGGCGCCGGCGCGGATCTCCTCGCCCGATGCGGTCACGACCCCCTGCGCGCGGCCGTCGTCGCCGATGATCAGGTCCTCGACCGGTTCCGCGCGAACGGTGAGACCGTCCTGCGCGAGCAAGATTTCCTGAATGGCGGCGCGGTAGAGCGCCCGGTCGGCCTGGGCGCGCGGCCCGCGCACGGCGGGGCCCTTACTCCGGTTGAGGATGCGGAACTGGATGCCGGCGCGGTCGATCGCCCGCCCCATAATGCCGTCGAGCGCGTCGATCTCGCGCACGAGGTGGCCCTTGCCGAGCCCGCCGATCGCCGGGTTGCAAGACATCTCGCCAATTGTCTCGATCTTGTGCGTCAGCAGGAGCGTGCGCGCGCCGAGCCGCGCCGCGGCGGCCGCGGCCTCGCAGCCGGCGTGGCCGCCTCCGACGACGATGACGTCCCATGATGTGGTCATGGCGCGGAACTTATGGGCGGCGGTCGCTCAAGTCAAAGGGATGTCGGCGCGGCAGCGATGTTTCACGTGAAACATCACTTGCCGATGCAGAAATCCTGGAAGATCACGTCGAGCAGATCCTCGACGTCGACCTTGCCGGTAATCCGGCCGAGGGCGCGGGCCGCGAGTCGCACCTCCTCCGCCGCGAGCTCGGGCAGCGGCGCGTCCGCAAAGCGCTCCAGGGCGGCAAGGCTCTCGGTCACCGCCTCCCGGTGCCGCAGCCGCGTCACCACCGGCGCCTCGCCGTCCCGGTCGAGCCG
>JAJUJF010000167.1 GCA_029265455.1 Paracoccaceae bacterium
AACTCCCCAGTTCGAATTCCCCGAGTGCGTCCTCGACTGCCCTGCGGTCCTCGGCCCGGGGGCGGCCCCGGCAATGCGGATAGCGGCCGAAACCGACGAGATCCCGCACGGTCAGCCGGGTGCCGAGGATCGTCTCCTGCCTCAGCACCGCGACCTTGCGCGCGAGCACCGGCGAAGGCGTCCGTGTCACGTCGAGGCCGTCGAAGGTGATCCTGCCCTTCCGGAGCGGCTGGAACCGCGCCATCAGCGAAAGCAGCGTGGACTTCCCCGCGCCGTTCGGCCCGATCAGCGCCGTGATCCCGCCCTTCGGGATCGTGGTGGTGATGCCCTCGAGGATCGGGCTGCGGCCAATGCTGTGGCTGACGTCGCGGATCTCGATCATGCGCGGGGCTTCCGGAGCAGGAGGACGAGGAAGAGGAGGCCGCCCGCGAATTCGATGACGACGCTCAGCGTCGCCTGAAAGCCGAGGATCCGCTCGAACACGGTCTGGCCGGCGACGAGGAGGATCGCACCGAGGAGCGCGGCGGCGGGCAGGAGATGGGCATGATGCGGCGAGCGGATCACCACATGCGCGAGGCTTGCCACCAGCAGCCCGAAGAAGACGACCGGCCCGACCAGCGCCGTCGAGATCGAGACCAGCGCCGCGACGAGGACAAGGGCAAGCCGGGTGACCCGTTCGAAATCGACGCCGAGGCCGATAGAGACCTCGCGCCCGAGGGCAACGACATCGAGCGCATGGCGCATCCGCCACGCGACCGCGAGGACGGCAAGGGATAGCCCGGCACCGATGCCGAGGAGACTGGTATCGACACTGCCGAAACTGGCGAACGTGGCGCCCTGGAGCACGGCGAAGGCGTTCGGATCGAGGAGGCGCTGGATGAATGCGGTGAGGCTGCGGAAGAGGACGCCGAAGACGATGCCGACGAGCAGCATCCGGTGGAGGTCATGGCGGCTGCGGCCGATGAGCACCGCGAACAGGGTGAGCGCGGCGAGCATCATCACCCCGGTTTCAGCCAGGAACTTGAGTTGCGGATCGATGAGGGCGAAGCCGAGCTCGCCGAGGGAGAAGATCAGCGACGACTGGATGAGAAGGTAGAGCGCATCGAACCCCATGATCGCCGGGGTCAGGATCCGGTTGCCGCTCACCGTCTGGAAGAGGACCGTCGCCACCGCGATCGCCGCACCGACGAGGGCGAGCGCGGCGAGGCGATATCCGCGAAACGGCAGGAGGAAGCTCCAGCTTCCCTTCGCGTCGATCATCATGAAGGCGACGGCGGAGAGGACGAGGAGGAGGACAAGCATGGCGAGCCGGCCGGAGCGGCTTCCGCCCGGTGCATCCCCGGACGCCGGCACCCGCGGCCGGTCGGGCGTGACTTCCCCGCAGGCCGCGGGAAGGGGCTGCGACGGCACCGCTCTAGCCGGCACGGCGCGGCTCCCCGAGCAGGATGGTGAGGAAGAGTGCCGCGCCGAGGACGCCGAAGACGGTGCCGACGGGGACCTCGTAGGGATACTGGATCAGGCGGCCGAGGAGATCGCAGGCAAGCACAAGGGCAGCTCCGGCAATGGCGACAACGGGGAGCGACCGGCGAAGATTGTCGCCCATCGCCCGGGACACGAGATTGGGCACGACGAGGCCGACGAAGGGAATGGTGCCGACCGTGACGACAACCAGCGCCGTCGTCATCGCGACGACGGTCAGGCCGAGGGCAAGCGTGCGCCCGTAATCGAGGCCGAGGCCGGTGCTCGCCTCCCGCCCGAGGCTGGCGACCGTGAACCGGTCGGCCGTGAAAAAGGCGAGCGCAGCCATGGCGCCGCAGAGCCAGAGCAGCTCGTACCGACCGGCGATGACGCCCGAGAATTCGCCATTCATCCAGACGCCGAGATACTGGATGAGATCGGCCTCGTAGGCGATGAAGGTCTCGACCGCGCCGATGATGCCGCCGAAGACGATCCCGACGAGGGGAACGAGGAGCGGCTGGCTCGGCGGCAGGCGGCGGACCAGAAGCAGGAAGAAGGCCGTGCCCGCGAGGGCGGTGATGCCCGCCGCCGTCATCTTGACGAGGAGGGGGGCGCCGGGGGCGAGCATCACGACGGCAAGGAGGCCGAGCGCGGCCGATTGCGCCGTGCCGGCGGTGGTGGGTTCCACGAAGCGGTTGCGGACGATCACCTGCATGATGAGGCCCGCCACCGCCATCGAGGCGCCGGTGAGGATGGCGGCAAGCGTGCGGGGTACGCGGCTTGCCGAGAGGAGGAGTGCGGCGCCGGGGTCGGTGAGGACGGTCCGCAGATCGAGTTCCGCGAAGCCGACGCACAGGCTCGCGAGCGCAAGAAGCGCGACGATGGCGAGCCCGGCGGGAACGGCGCTGCGTGCGGTCATTTCCCGAAGGCGGCCGCGATGTCGTCGAGCATGTTGCCCAGCGCCCGGACACCGCCGGCGGCGATGTACATCGCGACCGGGTCGAGGAAGACGATCTGCTCCTCGGTCCAGGCGGTCGTCTCGGCGACGAGGGCATTGTCGAGGGTCTGGCGCGCGCTGGCGCCGGTCTCGCCGATGGCGGCGGCGCGGTCGATCACCAGCATCCAGTCGGGATCCGTCTCGTGGATGAACTCGAAGGAGATCGCCGCCCCATGGTCCGCAGTGTCGAGATCGGGAGCGGTGGGCGTCATGCCGAGGTCGGAATGGAGCCAGCCGAAACGCGAGCCGGGACCATAGGCGGAAATCTTGGGCCCGTTGGTCATCACGACGAGCATGTCCTCGTCGTCCGGCGCGGCTTTGCGGGCGGCCTCGAGGCTCGCATGGAGCGTGTCGGCCAGATCTGCGGCCATGTCCTTGCGCCCGAACAGGGCGCCGTAGGCTTCAAGACGGTTCAGGGCCTGATCCGTCAGGGCCTCGTCGCCGGTGATGGTCATGTCGATCACCGGCGCGATGGCGGAAAGCGCATCATGCTGTGGCGCCGAGCGGCCGGCCACGATGATGAGGTCGGGTTCGAGGGCGGCGACGGTCTCGAAATCGGGCTCGAAAAGGGTGCCGACCGGCTCGGCCTCGGCAGCAAGATGCTCGAGATGATCGAGATAGAGTGGATTCGGAACGCCGACGGGGGTCACGCCGAGCGCGTCGATGGTATCGAGAGCCGCAATGTCGAAGACGACGATGCGCTCGGGCGTCTCCGCGAAGGTGACTTCACCGCGGGCGGTCTCGATCGTGACGGGGGCGGCAGGAGCCATAGCCGGAAGTGCCAGTGCCGCGGCAATGCCGGCCAGCAGGTGGCGGGTCCTGGGGAAGCGAGCCATTGATTTTCCTTCCGATTGCCACGTATCGCATCCGATGTGGATTTGGCGTGCATGGCTCGGCTTCGGCCTGGCTCTGCGGGCGGAGCCCGCGCCTACCGGCTCCGGCGGTCGGGGTCAAGATGGCCCGGCCCCGGCCCTGCCCTGGTCGCCCGGATCATGGCGCGGCTGCGCTGAAGCCTCCGGATCAATGACGCTCCGGGGGATGTCTCACCTCGGATCACCGATTCTCCCGGCAATGCGATCGGGGCAGCGCGGAACAGCGCCGGGGCGAAGGGACCGCAGTGTCGATGAGTGGGAAAAGACCTGCTGCACAAGCGCGCAGCCCGGAGGAGTTACGGGCCGCCGAAGGCCGGACGACCGGCACGACATCCCGGCCATGGGCGTCCGGCCCACATCATTGCCGCCCGATCGCTGCGGCTCAGTGAACGCCAAGTGCCGCCAGCCGGTCCTTGACCGCCAGCTTCTCGGACTTCAGGCGCCTGAGGAGCAGGGTGTCAGGCAGCGGCGCCTTCTGCTCCGCCATGACGAGCTCATCCAGCTCGTGATGCTTGCGACGAAGGCTGTCGATCAGGCCGGGCGGGACGTCTCCCGACCTCAGGACGGTCTCGTTACGCATCAGGTTGCCTCCATATGTGCTCTCTGGAGGGCCGGTGGAGAGCCCGTTGCTCCCGCACCGGAGGCCCTCATTGAAAATGCTAGGTACTTTTATCCGACCTTCAACCTCTGCTTGCGCACTGGCAGGAGCACCCGCATCCGGTCCGACATCCGTCAACGGTTGAGCGGGGCGAGCCGGACATCCTCGAGGATCTGACTGTCGAACCGTGCTGCCCGTGCGCGGGCCCGCACCTGCCGGGCCGGGATCGGCAGCCTGTATCCGGCCTCACGGAGAAGCGCCTGGCGGAACCGGGCGGGACAACCCGGAGAACCTCGCGATGGACACGCCGTGCCGCGAGGCCTTCGCGACAAGCCGGGGCAAGATCGAGGTGCGGGACCTGATCCGCGCCGATGGCCTG
>JAJUJF010000188.1 GCA_029265455.1 Paracoccaceae bacterium
CTCCGGATGATGTCGGGAAGGTCCTGCAGTTCGATACCTGCTCTGGGGAAAGCACCACGGGATGCGTCCGGGCGCCGTCGCAAGCGGCCAGAGGCCGCTCCTCCTGCGCTGACAAGACAGTACCTCAACTCCGACCAGGAATGAGGCGTCCTGCAGCGGCATGTGGATCTACAGCCGCATGTCCCACCGGTTTCCGGAAGCGGAAGCGGGAGCGGGGATCCGGGGCAAGCTCCCGGAAGATTGCGTGGAGGCCTTTCCGGCCGATGGCGGATCGTTCGTATTCCGCCACCTTGAGCACGTGGTAGGAACCGCTTAGGAGGGTTAATGATCGATTAACCGCGCGGGCTGGGGTCCTGCGCCGGGTAAGGAGTTCTGGGCGGATGAGGAAGCGACTGGGGGTCGCCGTGACGGCCATGCTGCTCGGCACGCAGCTCGGGGGCTCGGCCGACGCTGCCGAACCGAGAATCGAGCAGCTCGAGACGATTTCACAGTTCATCGAGAAGGGGGAGATCGAGTCACTGATCGTCTATCTCCTCGAGAATCCGGAGCTGATGGAGGGCGACGACGCGGTCGCGATGCGGCTCCGTGATTTCATGGACAGGGCGCATAACCTGACGACCTTCCTTGCCTTCGATGCGCCGGTGCGGATGGCGTTCTCGGGCGATTCCTCGGGCGGAGGGTCCGGCTCGATCTACTGATCGGCCAGCAGCCGACCCGCCGGCATCCCCGCTGCCGGCAGTCCGCCCGGGGGCGGTCCGGTGGGCATTGTCGGAACGGGTACCAGAGTGAACAGCATGCGGCGGGCAGAACCGGACGGCGGTGGGGCGATGTGATGCGCCATCGGCTTGCCATCGTCCTCGATCCACGATTCCCGGGTGGCACCGCGGCCTCGGTAGCCGAGGAACTGCGCGCGATGCGCGGGCATGTGGAACTTCATGTCGCGGCCCTCGACACGACGATGTTCGAGGGTCAGCCGGTCAATCCGCGGTTTCTTGCGGCGCTTGACGAGGCGGGAATCAAACTTGACTGGAATCCGCGGGTGATCCGCGGCGACACGATCGTCTTTCACAATCCGTCCTGCCTGCGCTTCGGCATCAAGCGGATGCCGCGGATGAGCTGCAACACGGCCTATGTCATCACCCACGAGAATTTCCTCCGCCCCAGCGGATCGGAGGGCTTCGATGTCGCGGGCTGCATCGGCCTGATCGAGAGGGCGCTCGTGGCAGGAAGGATGTTGCTCGCGCCGGTCTCGAAGGTGAACCGGCGCGGGGTCGAGACCTGGCTCGCGCAGCGGGAGCCAGGCCCCTGGACGATTGCGCCCTTCGACTGGTTCAACATCTGCTCCGGCCCGTTCAGGGACCCGGCGGTGGCGCCGCGCGACCGGCGAGGGCGGCATTCCCGGCCCGGGTTCGAGAAGTTCCCGCCATGGGAAGCGATGTTGCGACATTTCCCTCCGCATGCGGAGCATTGCCTGCTGCTCGGCGTGGACGGCTTCCTGCAGGGCGACAGGGTGCTGCCCCGGCACTGGCAGGCGGTGCCGTTCGGTGCCATGCCGGTCGAGCAGTTCCTCGATGCCATCGATTTCTTCGTCTATTTCACCAATCCGCTCTGGCGAGAGAGCTTCGGACGGGTGATCGCCGAGGCGATCGCGGCGGGGAAACTGGTGATCACCGATCCCGAGACCGCCGAGACCTTCGGCCCGGGAGTGGTGGCTTCGACCGGCGACGACGTGGATGAGATCATCGCAGGTTTCATTGCCGAGCCGCGGCGTTACGGACGCGCGGTGCGCCAGGCGCAGGCGGATCTCGCCCGCCTTTCCCCCGACGAGTTCCGTGAACGGGTCCTCACCCGGGTGACGGGTGGCACGCCGCTGTCGGCCGGGAAGGCGGCAACCTCTCCAGCGGCGGCGACGGGAGCATTCCATGCTCGTCTGTGAAACCGCCGGGACCGAGCTGCAGGATATCGAGGATCTTGCGGTTCTTGTCAGCCAGCTCGTGGCGCTCGGGGTCGATGCCCGCGTTCATGTCGCCGCTCTCCCTGCGGAATTGCCGCGGAACGCGCAGTTCGACCTCGCGCCCCATCTCTTCGACGACGCGCCCGCACCGGACGACCGGATCGTGCTGGTGGCGGCGCAGAGGCTCGGCGACGAGCGCCTCCTGTCGTTGCGGCATCTCGCCGGAGACCTGCCGCGCCGGGTCACGGCGATCGGCACCTTCGCGAACCGGCAGTCGGTGATCGGCACGCAGGCAAAGCTTTCCTACGTCTTCGGCGCCGATCCCGAGATCATCGATCTCGGCGCGGCAAGCAGCCGGGAGGCAGGCATGCGAAACGGCCTGCCGGTCTTCGGCGTACCGGTGCGCCGGCAGCGGAAGCGCCCCGGCCTTCTCGTCGTCGCGCCGAATCTCAATGACCCGGCGGAGGCACGGGCATTGCAGGCACTCGCGCTGTCGAGCCGTTTCGATCTCGCGATCCTGACCGACGGGACGCGCAAGCGGGCCTGGATCGAGTCCCACGGGCTTGCGATCCCGGTGTTTCACTTCGGCGAGGTGCTGCCCGTCGCCCTCGCACAACGCGTGGACATCTGCGCCGCCTTCTCCGCGCTGCCGACGAGTTACCGCGGCCAGAGCCTGTTTGCCCATCTGCTGGTCTCGGGCGCGGCCCTGCTCGACGGTACCGCCGGACACCGGCTGGCGGCCGAGTGCGAGAGCTGGATTCCGGCGCCGCCCGACATTGCCTCGCTCGGGGCGTTTCTCGAGGACCGGATCCTCCCCAATCTCGGCGTCATCGCCGCGCAACGTGGAGGGAGCTCCGCAACTGCCCGCCTCTCGCCCGCGCCGCTCCTCGAGCGGCTCGGGGCGGTACCGGTGCAGGCAGCGCCACCGCGGCCGGCACCGCAGAAGCGTCCTGATATGGAAATGGC
>JAJUJF010000019.1 GCA_029265455.1 Paracoccaceae bacterium
GCGCGCGGAAGCGGCAGGACCGATTCCACCTCCGGCCGTGTCCCGAGCCATTCCGCGACCGCGCGCGCCTCCGCCTCGTCCCGCGCGGTGACGTAGAGTTCCGGCGCGAGCCGCTGGTCGAGATAGCCGGTGAAGGTGAGCCGGAAGCTCTCGACCATCGTGCCGACACCGACATTGACCGCGAGGGCGAGCAGGAGCGCCATCAGCGCAAGTGACAGGGCGCCGAGCCCCTGGCGCGCGTCCGCCCAGAGCCATTCGCTGACCGGTCCGCGCGCGGACCCTGCACCTAACCGGAGCATCGTGGCGATCAGCGCCGGCAGCAGGAGCGCCGCACCAAGGAGAAGCCCGCCCATCAGCATGAAACCTGCCTCGAGCGTCTCCCCGAACGTCCAGGCGAGGAAGGCTACAGCAAGTGCAAATGCGGCGAGGGCGACCTGCCGTCTCAGGCTCCGCGCGGTTGCCGCGCGCCATGCCTCCGGCTGCGCGGGCGCAAGCACCGGCAGGGTCCACGCCCGCCACAGGCTCGTCGCCGAGGCCGCCAGCGCGCCGGCGACGCTCACCCCGAGCCCCGCGAGCCACCAGGCGGGTTCGAGACCGAGTGATCCCGGAACCTGCGCGCCGTAGAGGCCGCGGAGGCTCGCCGCGACATCCGGGAGGAGGGCGGCGGCGACCGCATAGCCGGCACCGATGCCGGCAGCCCCGGCAGGAAGGGCCAGCGCGAGTGTCTCGCCCACGAGCGCCATCGCCAGCCCCGCTGCCGGTACGCCGCAGGCGCGCAGGGTGCGGAAGGTGGCGCGGCGCTCCTCGAAGGCGAGGCCGATCGCCGAATAGACGATGAAGAGGCCGACGACGAAGGCGAGGAAGCCGAAGGCGGTGAGATTGAGGTGAAAACTGTCGGTGAGCCGCGCGAGCTCCGGCTCCTCCTCCGGCCCCGCAAGCCGCAGATGCGCGGCCAGCGCCCCGGGCAGCGGCCGGTCCCATTCGGGCGGCAGGATCAGCCGCGAGATCCGCCCCTCGGCACCCAGCAGGATTTCCGCCAGCGCGATATCGACGACGAGCGTATCGGGCGGCAGGCTCGCATCCTCGGCAAGCGGCGGCAGGTCGGGGACGCCTTCAAGCTCCGCCAGCGTCTCCGGCGCCACGAAACCGAGCCAGGGCGGGGTCAGGAACTCGACTGCCCGGCTCGCATCGGGATCGACCACCAGCCCCTCGGCCTCCTCGGGGAGCGTCACCGGCTCGACGCCGACAACGCGCAGACTGCCCCCCTCGCGCCGCCAGGTACCTTCGAGGATAGGGGACACCGGCCAGCCCTCGCGTCGCAGCGCGAGGTAATCCGCGATCCCGAACCGCCCGCCATCGATACTGATGATCGAGGCGACCGCGCCTCCCCCGACCACCGCCGCCGCGCGGTCGTAGCTTGCGCGTGCCTCGGCATTCAGGGCCTGCACCCCTGACCAGAGCGCCGTGGCGACGGCAAGCCCGACGATCAGCGTCGCGAACTGCACCGGGTGCCGGCGCCAGTGGCCGAGGAGCGCCCGCATCACCGGCCACCAGCGATTCACGTGACCACCCTGCCGCCACGGAGCCGGATGCGGGCATCGAGCATCGCCGCGAGCCGCATGCTGTGGGTCGCCATCAGGAGGGTGGTCCCGCTCCGCGAAACGAGATCGAGCATCAGCGCCATCACCGCGTCGCCCGTCGCCTCGTCGAGATTGCCGGTCGGCTCGTCGGCGAGCAGCAGGGCAGGGCGCGCGGCCAGCGCCCGCCCGATCGCCACCCGCTGCTGCTGCCCGCCCGAAAGCTGCTCCGGATAGCGGTCCTGAAGCTCCGCCAGTCCGAGCCGTTCGGCAAGCTCCGCCTGCCAGGAGGGATCGTGCCTTCCGGCGATCCGCGCCTGGAAGGCGAGGTTTGCCCCGACATCAAGCGAGGGGATCAGGTTGAACGCCTGGAACACGATCCCGACCATCTCGCGCCGGAGTCGCGCCCGGGCGTTGTCGCCCATGGTCGTGACCTCGTGCCCGCCCACGGCGATCCGGCCAGCGTCCGCACGGTCGAGCCCGGCGATCAGGTGCAGGAGCGTGCTCTTGCCGCTTCCCGATTCCCCCACGAGCGCCGCCGTCCGCCCCGCGCCGAGAGCAAGATCGACGCCGTCGAGCACCCGGAGTTCCCCGCCCGCGGTGGCATAGCTCTTGGTGACGTCATGAAGCTCCAGCATCTCCCCTGCCTAGACCGCCCGGCGTGAGCCCGCCAGTGCATCGGGGAAATCCCGTCCTGCTCGCGTCCGGATCTGCTATCGTTTTCCACATGAGCACCGATCCCGACCTTCGCGAGGCCATCCGCGCCGCCACCTACGCGCCAGAGGCGGAACTCGTGCGCCGTCTCATGGACGAAACCCGCCTCTCCGACGCGGAACGTTCGGGCATCACCGCCCGCGCCGTCGATCTCGTCGTCCGCCTGCGCGCCCGCAGCCGGCCGTCGCTGATGGAATCCCTTCTCGCCGAATACGGCCTGTCGACCGGGGAGGGCGTGGGCCTGATGTGCCTTGCCGAGGCGCTGCTGCGCGTGCCCGATGCGGCCACCATCGACGAGCTCATCGCCGACAAGATCGAGGCCTCCGACTGGGGCGCGCATCTTGGCCATTCCGCCTCGCCCCTCGTCAATGCCGCGACCTGGGGGCTGATGCTGACGGGGCGCATCCTCGACGACCGGCCGGGCCCCGCGGCCACGCTCCGCGCGCTCGTCCGCCGTCTCGGCGAGCCCGTGGTCCGCACCGCCGTCGCCCGGGCGATGAAGCTGATGGGAAGCCAGTTCGTCCTTGGCGAGACCATCGGCGACGCGATCAGCCGCGCCCGCCTGATGGAAGCGAAGGGCTATACCCATTCCTACGACATGCTGGGGGAGGCCGCGCGCACGGATTCGGATGCGCGCCGCTATGCCCGCGCCTATGCGGAAGCCATTGCAGCAATCTCGAGGCTTGTCCCCGGCGACATCCGCACCGGGCCGGGCATCTCGGTGAAACTCTCGGCGCTGCATCCCCGCTACGAATGGTCGAAACGCTCGATCGTCATGCGCGAGTTGCTGCCGCGTGTGCGCGACCTTGCGCGGGCGGCCGCGAAGGCCGGAATCGGCCTCAACATCGATGCCGAGGAAGCGGACCGGCTCGACCTCTCGCTCGACATCATCGAGGCGGTCCTCGCCGACCCGGACCTCCCCGACTGGCAGGGTCTCGGCGCCGTGGTCCAGGCATACAACCGCCGTGCGGGTCCGGTGATCGACTGGCTCCACCACCTTGCCGGCCGGCACGGGCGGCGGATGATGGTCCGCCTCGTCAAGGGGGCCTACTGGGACAGCGAGATCAAGCAGGCCCAGGAGCGCGGCGTCCCCGACTTCCCCGTCTTCACCCGCAAGGCGGCAACCGACACGAGCTATCTTGCCTGCGCCCGCAAGCTCCTCGACCGCCGCGACCGCCTCTATCCGCAGTTCGCGACCCACAACGCCCATACCGTCACCGCCGTCCTCGCCATGGCGGGCGACCGGGAGAGCTTCGAGTTCCAGCGGCTCCACGGCATGGGCGAGAGCCTCCACGAGCTCGTCCGCGAGGAGGAGGGCACCCGTTGCCGCATATACGCTCCGGTGGGCGCCCATCGCGACCTGCTCGCCTATCTCGTGCGGCGGCTGCTCGAGAACGGGGCGAATTCCTCCTTCGTCAACCAGCTCGTCAACGAGGAGATCGCACCCGAGGAGATTGCCGCCGATCCGCTCGACCGCGCCGCGACGCAGCCGATCCCGAATCCCGCCATCCCCGCGCCCGGCGACATCTTCGCCCCGCGCCGGAACAGCCGCGGCTGGAACGTGAACGAGCCCGCCTCGATCCTGCCCTTTCTCGAAGCGCGCGAGGCCTTCCGCCACAGCCGATGGCAGGCGGCGCCCATCCTCGCCGTGCCCGCGACCGGCCATCCCCCGCGCGAGGTGGTGAATCCCGCCGATCTCGCGGAGATCGTGGGTGAGGTGAGGGAGGCCACTCCGGCCGATGTTTCCGCCGCGCTCGAAGCGGCGCCTGCGGGATTCGCCGAATGGTCGGCAACCACCCCCGCCAACCGGGCGGCCGCGCTCAGGCGGGCAGCGGATATCTACGAGGACCAGGCCCCGGAACTCGCGGCGCTGGCAACGCGGGAAGCCGGCAAGACCCTCACCGATGCGATCGCCGAGCTGCGCGAGGCCGTCGACTTCCTGCGCTACTATGCCGAGGCGGCCGAAACCTCCCGGGGGCCGGCGCGCGGCGTCCTCGTCTGCATCTCGCCCTGGAACTTCCCGCTGGCGATCTTCACCGGCCAGATCGCAGGCGCACTCGCCGCCGGCAACGCCGTCATCGCCAAACCCGCCGAGCAGACGCCGCTGATCGCCGCCCGTGCCACCGAGCTCCTGCACGCTGCCGGCATTCCGCGCACGGCGCTCCAGCTCCTGCCGGGCGACGGGCCGGATGTCGGCGCGCCGCTCACCGAAGCGCCCGTCATCGCCGGAGTCGTCTTCACCGGCTCGACCGAGGTGGCGAAGGCGATCGACCGCGCGCTCGCGGAGCATGCCGGACCGGAAGCGGTGCTGATCGCCGAGACCGGCGGCATCAACGCGATGATCGTCGATTCCACCGCCCTTCCCGAACAGGCGGTGCGCGATGTCCTCGCCTCCGCCTTCCAATCCGCCGGCCAGCGGTGTTCGGCGCTCCGGATCCTCTATGTCCAGCACGAGGCGCGGGCGCGACTGGTCGAGATGCTGGCAGGCGCCGCCGACGCGCTCGTCGTCGGCGATCCCTGGGACCCGGCGACCGATGTCGGGCCGGTGATCGACACCGACGCCGAGGCGGGCCTTGCCGCCTATGTCGCGCATCCTCCGGGGCCGCTCGTGAAGAGCCTGCCGGCGCCCGGGGGCGGCCGCTTCATCGGCCCGGCCGTGCTCGACGTTCCGGGGATCGCGGCACTCGAGCGCGAGGTGTTCGGACCCGTCCTCCATCTCGCCGGGTTCGAGACAAGCCGGCTCGAGGACACGATCACCGCGATCAACGCCCGCGGCTACGGCCTCACCTTCGGGCTTCATACCCGCATCGACGAGCGGGTGGAGCGCATCACCCGCCGGCTCAGGGTCGGCAACATCTACGTCAACCGCAACCAGATCGGGGCGATCGTCGGTTCGCAGCCTTTCGGCGGCGAGGGTCTTTCCGGTACCGGCCCGAAGGCGGGCGGCCCCCACTACGTGCCGCGCCTCACCCGCCCCGCGGAGGCACCACGGGCCCGTCCCGCGGGCCCGGTCCATGACGCGCATGCCCTCGCCGGACGTTTCGTGCAACTTCCCGATCCGGACGGCGCACCTCTCGATCCCGATGGGTTCGCGGCACTGCGCGCTGCCCTGCCCGAAGCCGCGCTCGCCGGGCTGGAACCCGAGACCTTCACGCCGCGCGACATGCCGGGACCGACCGGCGAGAGCAATCGCCTGCGCTATGCGCCGCGCGGTCGGGTCCTTGTCCTCGGGCCCGACGCGGGTCTTGCGCAGGCGCAGATGGCGCGGGCGCTTGCCGCAGGAAATTCCGTGCTCCTCGTCGCTCCCGCCGCCGACCGCCTGACGGAGCAGCTCGCGGCCGCCGGTCTTCCCGTTCTCGCGCTCGATGGCCAGCCGGAGCCCGAGGCGCTGACCGGGCTTCCGGGCCTCGCCCTCGTCGCAGCGCATGGACCCCGCGACTGGCTTGCACGGTTGCGCCGCGCCCTCGCCGCGCGGGAAGGCCCGATCGTTCCCCTCGAAACCGGCCTCCCCGACCCGCATCGTTTCGTGTTCGAGCGCCATCTCTGCATCGACACCACTGCATCGGGCGGCAACGCGAGCCTGCTCGCCTCGACCGTCTGACGGAACTGCCGCAAGCTGCTCCGATCCACATGCGAGTTCACACGCCCGCAATCCTTTGCGATGCACATGCTCCGGAAGTGCTCGTGCATCCTCCGTCGCTCGGAATCCCGCGGGGACAGCTCGTTCTCATCCTGCGAACAGCCAGGGGATGGCACGAACCCTCTCGCATTGGCGGCCGCGCGTGGCTAAGGAATCATCCATGCATCTTCGTGACAAGAGCATCGCCGTGATCGGCGGCGGCATCGGCGGCCTGGCGGCGGCTCTTGCGCTGGGCCGCCGCGGTGCGCGGGTCACCGTCTTCGAACAGGCCCCGACCCTTGCCGAGGTCGGCGCCGGGCTCCAGATCGGTCCCAATGGCGTGGCCGTTCTCGACGCCCTGGGACTCGGCGATGCCGGCGTCCTCGCCTCCCGGCCATCCGCCGTGGTGCTCCGCAACGGCCGTACCGGCCGAAGCTTCGCGCGTCTGCCACTCGGTACTGCCGCCGAGGCCCGCTACGGCCGGCCCTACTGGCAGTTTCACCGCGCCGATCTCCTGGGCATCCTCACGGCTGCGCTGCCCGCCACCGGCGCGGTTCTCCGCCTCGACACCCGTATCGATTCTGTCGAACCCGAGGCCGAGCGGGTGCTGATCGTTCCCGAGAACGCGGGCCCGGTCCCCTTCGACATCGTCATTGCCGCCGATGGTGTCCGCTCGCGGGTGCGGTCCGTCCATTTCGGGGGCAGCCGGCCGCGTTTCACCGGCCATGTCGCGTGGCGCGGACTTGTTCCGGCGGACAGGCTCGACCCCGTGTTCATCCCCCGGGAGACCACGGTGTTCACCGGTCCCGGCCGTCACCTCGTCGCCTATCCGCTGCGGGGCGGCAGCATCGTCAATCTCGTCGCGATCGAGAAGCGCGCGGAGTGGGCGGCGGAAGGCTGGACCCATCCCGACGATCCCGCAGCACCCGCCCGCGCCTTCGTCGGCTGGTGCCCCGAGGCCGAAGCCCTCGTCACCGCGCTCCCCGAGACCTTCCTGTGGGGGCTCTTCGATCATCCCGTGCTGCCGCGCTGGACCATGGGCCGCCTCGCGCTCCTCGGCGACGCCTGCCACCCGATGCTGCCCTTCCTCGCGCAGGGCGCCACCATGGCGCTCGAGGACGCCTGGGTGCTGGCGGCGCTGCTCGATGAGTCGCCGGAGCCCGAAAGGGCGCTTGCCGCCTACGAGGATCGCCGCAGGCCCCGCACCAGCCGCGTCCAGCGCGAAGCGGCACGTTCGGGCCGTATCTACCATCTGCGCTGGCCGGCGGCACCGATCGCCCAGGGCGGCATGGCGATGGCGTCCCGCCTCGCCCCCGGGCGGCTTCTTGCCCGGTTCGACTGGCTCTATGGCGTGGACGTCACCCGTCAGGCGTCGAGCTCGACCCAGACCGGCACATGGTCGGAAGGCTTCTCCCAGCCGCGCACGTGACGGTCCACCCGCGCGTCGGTGAGAAGATCCGCCGCCTGCGGCGTCAGCAGCAGATGGTCGATGCGGATGCCGTTGTTCTTCTGCCAGGCGCCGCCCTGATAGTCCCAGAACGTGTAGACCTCCGGCCCCGGCTCATAGATCCTCAGCGCATCCGTGAGCCCGAGATTGACGATCCGCCGCCAGGCCGCCCGCGTCTGCGGCAGGAAGAGCGCGTCGGTGACCCAGGCTTCCGGATTGCGGCAGTCCTCCGCCTGCGGGATCACGTTGTAGTCCCCGGCGATGACCGCCGTCTCCTCCGCCTCGACAAGGGCGGCGGCCCGGTGGCGCAGCCGCTCCATCCAGCTCAGCTTGTAGTCGTATTTCGGACCTGGTGCCGGATTGCCGTTCGGCAGGTAGAGTCCGCAGATCCGGACCGCCCGGCTGCCGACCACCGTCGCCTCGATCCAGCGCGCCTGCTCGTCCTCGTCGTCGCCCGGCAGGCCGCAGCTCACGTCCTCGAGCGGCAGTTTCGAGAGCAGGGCAACCCCGTTGAAACCCTTCTGGCCGTGGATCGCGATGTTGTAGCCCAGCTCCTCGATCTCGAGGGAGGGAAACCCGTGATCGACGCATTTCGTCTCCTGCAGCGCCACCACGTCGGGTTCCGCCGCCCGGAGCCAGTCGAGAAGCTGCGGCAGCCGCGCACGGATGCCGTTGATGTTGAACGTCGCGATCTTCATGAGGGAGGCTTACCCGCGCGGCCACGGCCGGGCAAGCCATCCTCCGCGCTCCGGTCGGGTCAGATCGAGAAACTCGTCCCGCAACCGCAGCTCATCGTCGCGTTCGGATTCTCGATCGTGAAACGGGCGCCGATCAGTTCCTCGGTGAAGTCGATGACCGCGTCCTGCAGGAAGGGGAGGGAAACCGGGTCGATCAGCACCCGCTGGCCGTCCTTCTCGAGGACGAGATCGTCCGGTTCCGGCGCCTCCTCGAGCCTGATGTCGTACTGGAAGCCCGAACAGCCGCCGCCCTCGACCGCGACGCGCAGGCATTGCGGCGTGCGGCCGGCATTGATTTCCGCGAGGCGCCTGAAGGCGCGATCGGTGACTTTCGGTGGCAGGGCGAGCATCTTACAAACGCGTCCCGGATGATCTAGGGAATCCGTCAACAACCTAGGCCTTCCGCCCCCGCAGGACAAGGGAAGCTCCATGCCAGCGCCCTATGCGACCGATCCCGCCCGTTCCCGTGGCCGCCTCTACGAGGAGGAGGGCTCGGCGCATCGTTCCGCCTATCAGCGCGACCGCGACCGGATCATCCATTCCTCCGCCTTCCGCCGCCTCAAGCACAAGACCCAGGTCTTCGTCGAGCACGAGGGCGACTACTATCGCACGCGGCTCACCCACTCGATCGAGGTGGCCCAGGTCGCCCGCACGCTCGCCCGCACCCTCGGGCTGAACGAGGAGCTCGCCGAGGCGGTGGCGCTTGCCCATGACCTCGGCCATCCGCCCTTCGGCCATACCGGCGAGGAGGCACTGCAGGCGCTGACCGCGCCCTACGGCGGCTTCGACCACAATGCGCAGGCGCTGAAGATCGTCACCTCGCTCGAGGCGCATTATGCCGAGTTCGACGGGCTCAACCTCACCTGGGAGACGCTCGAGGGCATCGCCAAGCACAACGGGCCGGTGTCGGAGCCCGTGCCCTACGCGCTCGCCGCCTACAACGAGCGGCACGACCTCGAACTCTCCACCCATGCCTCGGCCGAGGCGCAGGTGGCGGCGATCTCCGACGACATCGCCTACAACAACCACGACCTTGCCGACGGGCTGCGGGCCGGGCTCTTCACCATGGACGACCTGCGCGAACTGCCCCTGATCGGCCCTTGCATCGCCACGGTCGATGCCCGCTGGCCAGGGCTCCAGCCCTCCCGGCGCGAGCACGAGGCGCTCCGGCGCTTCTTCGGCCTTCTCGTCGAGGATGTCCTTGCCACCTCGCAGGCCAATCTCGCCGCGGCCCGGCCGGAGGGGCCGGAGGGCGTGCGTGCGCTCGATGCGCCGGTGATCCGCTTCTCGGACGCGACCTTTGCCGAGCTGAAGCAGATCCGGACCTTCCTCTTCCACCGCATGTACCGGCACTGGACCGTGCAGCGGATGCGGCGAAAGGCCGCCTTCGTCGTGCGCGAGCTGTTCGAGCTCTTCTTCGAACATCCCCAGCTGATGCCGGACGAATGGTCGGCACGCGCCCTGCCGGGCGACGAAACCACCTGTGCCCGGACGGTCGCCGACTACATTGCCGGCATGACCGATCGCTTCGCGCTGCAGGAGCACCGGAAGCTCACCGACCCGATGGTCCGGAGCTGAACCCGCCTCGACCCATCGGCAACACCTGGCACCAAATTGTCGCTCCACGGGTTCACGCGGGGCAGCACTCGTGCCATCGAATGGGCCGATTGGCGGCGATCCGCCGGCAAAGGAGCAGCCATGCCGATATCCGTCCGTATCCGCTCCATCCACCTGCTCGCGCTCGCAGCGGCGCTGTTCGTCGCTGCCTGCGCCGGCGGTCCGAAGGGGACCTGGACGGCGCTGACGGTGGATCCCGAGACGCGAGCGATGTACGCCTCCCGCGCCGACGGCGATTTCGTGATCCCGGCGATCCCCGACGAATACCTCGCCGATCCGCGGAACCGCCGCCAGATCGTGCCCTACGTGACGGACGAGCGTCCCGGCACCATCATCGTCGATCCCTGGGAGATGTTCCTCTATTACGTGCTCGAGGATGACCGCGCCATCCGCTACCGGATCGGCGTCGGCGAACTCGGCCGCCAGTTCTCCGGCCGCGCCACGGTCGCCTTCAAGCGCGAATGGCCATCCTGGACACCGACGCCACGGATGCTGCGCGAGGAGCCCGAGCTCTATGAGCCCTGGAGGGCCGGCATGCCGGGCGGACTCGAGAATCCGCTCGGGGCCCGTGCGCTCTACCTCTATCGGAACGGCCGCGACACGCTCTACCGCATCCACGGCACCTATGCCCCGTGGTCGGTCGGCCGCGCCGTCTCCGCCGGCTGCATCCGGCTCTACAACCACGATGCCATCGACCTCTACGAACGGGTCGAGCCGGGCGCCCGGGTCGTCGTGCTCACCGAGGACCAGGCCGGCATGGGCACGGTTCCCGACGTCGGCACCTGAAGGGAGGGGCTCAGCCCCCTTCCTCTTCCTCGGGCGCGTAGTCATCCGGGCAGTAGCCCCGGCGGCGCTCGGCGGCGTCGTAGTGGAAATGGTCCTGATGGAAGGCGTCGCTTCCGGGGCCGAGGGCGGTGCCGAAGATCCCGCAGGCATCCCCGTGCACCCGGCCGAGCAGATCGCCGCCCCCCTCGCTCCCCCAGCCATCCAGCACCGCGATCGTGCTGCCGTCCGCCCGTTCGAAGCGGGCAATGTCGATCGCCATCCCGCGGCCGTGTTCCGAGATCCGGCCTTCCTCGCTGTAATTGACGCCGCGACAGACATAGCCGCCGGCAATCCCGAGCCCTGCAAGCGCCGCGCCATCCGCCGCGAAAAGCGGCGTCGCAGTCGCCGTGATCCATTGTGCGAGCCCCGTCGCCAGCCGGCAATCGAGCACCGGCGGCGGATCGAAGGCCACCCCTGCGATCCGGTCCACCCGCACCGGCCGGTCGATGCCGCATTCCCCTTCGCCCGGTACTGGCGCGACCCGCTCGCCCTCTATCCGGGCATCGCCGCAGAGCGGGCCGGCCTCCGAAAGCCACAGCCGTCCCACCGTGCTCAGCGCCGCTGCCTGCTGCGCTGCCCCGGCATCGAGCGCCGCCGCGATCCTCTCCGCCAGCTCGCCGGCGATTTCCGGCGCCGCCTTGCCGGGTCGCGGCATCGGCCGCTCGGCCGCGACCGGAGGCTGCTGATCGGGCCGGGGCAGCGGACGAGGCTGCGCACCAGCCGGCCCGGAAACAAGGACGACCATCAATGCCACGACCGGGCCGGCGCCCCGCAGGACCGGCCCCCTCGCGCCGTCATGGAGAACACGCGCCACCATCCAGACGAAAGCGCGAACCCCGGTCCTTGTTCCTCTCATCCGGCCGGATCGGCCCCGCGCCGGGACTTCCCCCCTTGCGCACGAGCGGGTAAGGGAGCCGGCGGGCTCAGAAGGAGACGACCCTCATGGACCTCTTCGGCGAAACCAGGGCGATGGTGGTGGAGGCGCTCGACGCACTCGAACGCGAAGGGCATCTGCCGGAAGGCCTCGATCTATCCGCCGTCACCGTCGAGCCGCCACGCGATCCCGCCCATGGCGACATGGCAACGAACGCCGCGATGGTGCTTGCCCGGCCCGCCCGCATGAAGCCGCGCGACATTGCCGCCCTCGTTGCCGGGCGGCTCGGTGCCGATCCGCGCATCGCCTCGGCCGAGGTCGCCGGGCCCGGTTTCCTCAACCTGCGGCTCGATCCCGCCGTCTGGCTCGCGGTGATCCCGAAGATCCTCGGCCAGGGGCGCGACTTCGGCCGCTCCGACATCGGCGCCGGTCGCCGCGTCAATGTCGAGTTCGTTTCCGCCAACCCCACCGGCCCAATGCATGTCGGCCACATGCGGGGCGCGGTCTTCGGCGACGCGCTTGCCGGTCTGCTCGCCTTCGCGGGCTACGAGGTCACGCGCGAATACTACATCAACGACGGCGGCGGTCAGGTCGATACCCTCGCGCGTTCCGTCTATCTCCGCTATCTTGAGGCGCTGGGCGAGGAGGTGGCCTTTCCCGAAGGCACCTATCCCGGCGATTACCTCGTGCCGGTGGGGCAGGCGCTTGCCGAGCGTCACGGACGGGCTCTCGTCGGCAAGCCCGAATCCGAATGGCTCGCGGAATTCCGTGACTTCGCCACCGACGCGATGATGGCGACCATCCGCGAGGACCTCGCGCTCCTCGGCGTCGAGATGGACCACTATTTCTCGGAGAAGTCCCTCTACGGCACCGGCGCGATCGAGAAGGCGCTCGCCGCGCTCGAGGAGAAGGGCCTTCTCTATACCGGCGTCCTCGAGCCGCCGAAGGGCAGGGTGCCCGAGGACTGGGAGCCGCGCGAGCAGACGCTGTTCCGCTCCACCGCCTTCGGCGACGACGTGGACCGGCCGGTGAGGAAATCCGACGGTACCTGGACCTATTTCGCCCCCGACATCGCCTATCACTGGGACAAGATCTCGCGCGGCTATGACGAGCTCATCGACGTTCTCGGCGCCGATCACGGCGGCTATGTCAAGCGGCTGAAGGCCGTGGTCGAGGCGCTGTCGGACGGGAAGGTGCCGCTCGACGTCAAGCTCTGCCAGCTCGTCAAGCTCATGAAGGGCGGGCAGGAATACAAGATGTCGAAACGCGCCGGCACCTTCGTCACCCTCGGTGACGTGGTGGCCGAGGTCGGACGCGACGTCGCCCGTTTCGTGATGCTGACGCGCAAGAACGACGCACCGCTCGATTTCGACTTCGACAAGGTGCTGGAACAGTCGAAGGACAACCCGGTCTTCTACGTCCAGTATGCCCATGCCCGGGCCAATTCCGTCCTCGCCCGCGCCCGCGAGGCGGGTTTCGACACGGACGACGGCCAGCTCGCCACCGCCGATACCGGTCACCTCGCCGACCCGCGGGAGATCGACCTCGTGCGCAAGGTGGCCGAATGGCCGCGCCAGGTCCAGCTCGCCGCCCAAGCCCACGAGCCGCACCGGATCGCCTTCTACCTCAATGAACTCGCCGGTGAGTTCCACTCCCTCCAGCACGCCGGCAAGCTCGATCCCGCCCTGCGTTTCGTGCGCGAGGATGCGCCTGCCGTCACCCGCAGCCGCCTCGCGCTCGTCCGGGCAACGCAGGTTGTCATAGCGTCAGGACTTGCTATTCTCGGCGTGACCCCGGCAGAGGAGATGCGCTGAAGCATCCACAAGGGGCAGAGCAGTAAAACGCGTCCAATGTGGCGCGAACGGGACAGGCATGATCTTCGATGAGCGACATCTACGCTGACGACTTTGCGTCCGATCACGCGGATGGCCGGCCGGCGATCTCGCCCGCCATCAGGCGCGCTGCGGGGGCGGCACTGTTTCTGGTCCTCGTGATCGGCATGGCGGTCTGGGCCTACCGGCTCGGGACCCGTGACGCGACGGAGGTTCCGATCATCCGCGCCATGGAGGAGCCCGCTCGCGTCCAGCCCGACGATCCCGGTGGCATTGTCGCCGCCCACCAGGGGCTCGAGGTCAACAGCGTGCTGGCGGGCGAGCCCGCTCCGGTCCCGGATGCCGCCAATCCGCCGGCGATCCATCGCCCGGAGGTCACGCTCCAGCCCGAGGACGGGCCGCAGGGCGAACTCGTCGTCGCCACCCCGGAAATCCCGCCGATGACCCTCGGCGCGGATGATGACCTGCGGATGCCGCCGCCCGAGTCGGGGCCGGAACTCGCCGAGGCCGATCCCGCGCCTGCTTCCCATCCGGGCGGCGAGGTCGCCGCGCTGATCGAGGCGGCGCTGCGTGGGGCCGAGGCTGCGGCCGAGGAGGAGTCCGCCACCGCGCTCGTCGCGGGGCCGCGCCCGCGCGGAAGGCCCGCGGGCCTTGCCAGCCGTCCGGCCCGGGCCGAAGCTCCGGCGCCGCAATCGCTCCCGCCCGCCTCGCCCGCGCCGACGTCTGCCGCCGCGGCGCGCGAGGTGGCGAGCGTCGCTCCCGGCAGCCGCCTCGTCCAGCTCGGCGCCTTCGACAGCGAAGGCCTTGCCCGGCAGGTCTGGAGCCAGCTCACCCAGGCCCATGGCGATCTCCTCGGCTCGAGGAGCCTGTTCCTCGAGCGCGCCACCCATAACGCGCGCGTCTTCTACCGCCTGCGGGTCGCCGGTTTCTCCGATGTCGATGAAACCCGCATCGTCTGCGAACGGCTGCGCGATCGCGGCGTGGACTGCATCCCGGTGCAGATGTACTGACCGCGTGGGCAGGCGGCCGTTAGTACCTGGGTAACTATTGAATCCTCAATGATATGAATGGCTTGATGGGGTTTTCACGCGTGGGCGTCTTTCTGCCCACGGTCCGGGCAGGGGCCTGATCATGGCCCCTCGCGCCGCGATCTTCGGTTGCCGCGGTCCGGAGCTCGGGCCCGACGAACGGGCCTTCTTCGCGGAGGCCGACCCCTGGGGCTTCATCCTGTTCTCCCGCAACATCGTTGCTCCCGACCAGGTCCGCCGCCTTGCCGCATCCCTGCGCGAGGCCGTCGGCCGTGATGCGCCGATCCTGATCGACCAGGAAGGCGGCCGTGTCGCGCGTCTCCATCCCCCGCTCTGGCGCGGCTGGGCGGATGCGCTCGACGAGGTCGAGACCCTCGCCGAGCCCGCCTCCCGGGCCGAAGCGATGCGCCTGCGCTACCGCCTGATCGCCGCGGAGCTCGCCGATCTCGGCATCGACGTGAACTGCGCGCCGCTCGCCGACGTGGCGCAGGCCGATACCCATCCCTTCCTCCGCTCCCGCTGCTACGGCAACGATCCGGAGACAGTCGCCCATATCGGCCGTGCCGTGGCGGACGGGCTTCTCGCGGGCGGCGTCCTCCCGGTCCTCAAGCATGTTCCGGGCCACGGTCGCGCCCGTGCCGACAGCCATCATGACCTGCCGACAGTCACGACGCCGCTGTCCGAACTCGGGATCACCGACTTCGCTCCCTTCCGCGCGCTTGCCGACCTGCCGCTCGCGATGACGGCCCATATCGTCTACACTGCTCTTGATCCCGAGCGTCCGGCGACCCTTTCCTCCACCTGCATTGCCGCGATCCGCGAGATGATCGGTTTCCAGGGCGCGCTGATGACCGACGATCTCTCCATGCGGGCGCTTGACGGTCCGATGGAAGCCCGGGCCCGCGCCGCTCTGGCCGCCGGCTGTGACCTCGTCCTTCACTGCAACGGCGATCGCAGCGAGATGGAGATGGTCGCCGCTGGCACCCCGCCTCTCGCCGACGAAGCCGCTGTCCGGGCCGCCCGTGCCCTCGCGATGCGCCGGCCGGCGGATGAGGCCGATCCGGCAGGGCTCGAGGCCGCGCTCGCCGAACTGAGGAACGCTCGTGCCTGAGGATCTCTTCGAGGGCCTCGATGATGCCGCGCCCGTAGCCGGCGACGCGGCCGAAGCGCTCGTCATCGATATCGATGGCTTCGAGGGGCCGCTCGATCTCCTGCTGACGCTGGCGCGTGCGCAGAAGGTCGATCTCCGCCGCATCTCGATCCTCGGCCTTGCCGTGCAGTATCTGGGCTTCATCGAGGCGGCGAAACGCCTCCGGATCGAGCTCGCGGCCGATTACCTCGTGATGGCGGCGTGGCTTGCCTATCTGAAATCCCGCCTGCTCCTGCCGCCCGACCCGGAGGAAGAGGGGCCCTCCGGCGAGGAGCTTGCCGCCCATCTCGCCTTCCAGCTCCAGCGCCTCGAGGCGATGCGCGAAGCCGCCGCCCGGCTGATGGGCCGCGATCAGCTCGGCCGCGACTTCTTCGCCCGCGGCGAAGTCCTGCAGGCGACCGAGGATCGCCGCATCCGCCACGAGGTCACCCTCTACGACCTTCTCCGCGCCTATGCCCGGATCAAGACGCGCGACGAGTTCACGCCGCTCCACCTCGAACGCGAGCCGGTGCTTACCATGGAACGCGCCCTCGAGCGGATGCGTGACCTGCTCGGCACCGCGCAGGACTGGACCGAGCTTGCCGCCTGGCTGCCCGAGGACTGGCGCGCCTGTCCCCGCCGCCGCCGCTCCGCCACCGCAGCGAGCTTCGCCGCCGTTCTCGAGCTTGCCAAGCGTGGTGAAGTCGAGATCCGGCAGGAAGCCACATTCCAGCCCCTCTATCTCCGCCGCACGGAGGGAGATGCCGCGTGAACGATACAGTCTCCGAGACCTGCATCCCGCTCCCGGGCCTGCACGCCGAAGCCCCTTTTGCTCCGCCCGCGATCCCCGATCTCATGCGGATGATCGAGGCGATCCTCTTTGCAAGTCCGAAACCCCTCAACAGCCGCGAACTGGCCGAGCGGCTGCCGCAAGGCTCCGACATCCCGGAGGCACTCGTCCGGTTGCGCAGCCTCTACGCGGGCCGCGGCGTCGAGCTTGTGCGGGTAGGGCAGGGCTGGGCCTTCCGCACCGCGCCCGACCTCGGCCATCTCATGCATCGCGAGGTGATCGAGAACCGCAAGCTGTCGCGCGCCGCGGTCGAGACTCTCGCCATCGTTGCCTACCATGGACCGATCACGCGCACGGAGATCGAGGAGATCCGCGGCGTCGCGGTCTCGAAGGGGACGATCGACCTTCTGATGGAGATGGGCTGGATCAAGACCGGGCGGCGGCGCGCCACGCCCGGTCGGCCGGCAACCTTCGTCACGACCGAGGCCTTCCTCGATCATTTCGGCCTCGAGTCGACCGAGGATCTGCCCGGCCTTGCCGAACTGCGTGCCTCCGGACTTCTCGACGCCCGCCCGGCTCCGGGCTCTGCCTCCGGCACCGAAGGCGATGCCGAGGCCCCGGAGCAGGGCGAGATGCTCTGAGACAGAACTGCCGGCTGGCGTGCACGCTGGCCCGGATCACCCGCCTGCTTGTCAGCGCCGGTCACCCGGTTGATCATGGCGCGATCGTCAGGGGGTTTGCTCGTGTCACGCCGGCCTGATCATGTCGCCCGTGCTCTCTCCGAACCGGTCGAGCTTTCGGAATACGACCCGGAATGGCCGGCGCTGTTCGAGGCCGAGGCCGATGCGCTGCAAGCGATCCTGCCTCCGGAGAGCACCGGCCGGATCGAGCATATCGGCTCGACCGCCGTCCCGGGTCTTGCGGCGAAACCCATCATCGACATCCTGATCGAGACTCCCAGCCTCCAGCGGGTGCAGGAAGAGATCGCGCCGATCCTCACCGCGCGAGGGTACGAGTTCTTCTGGCGCCCCGGTCCGGACGCGCTGGCCTGGTTCATCAAGCGTGACGAGGCAGGCGCGCGGACGCATCACATCCATTTCATGACCCCCGGCCGGGGCTTTCAGGTTCGCATCAGCTTTCGCGACCATCTGCGGGCCAACCCGGCGGCGGCGCGCGCCTATGCCGAACTCAAGCGCAAGGCGGCCGCTGCGCACGGTAACGATCGTCGGGCGTACGCCGCGGCCAAGACCGACTTCATCCGGAAGGCGCTGCGTGATGCGGGAAAGCGCGGGCTCTGACGGCGGTCGATGTCTCTGGTGATGGCGGAGGCCGGATGTCCCGACTGCCTCGGGAGGATCAGTCCTGACGTTGTCATGACCACGTCCGGCTCGGGGTAGCCAATTCCTGCCCCCTCGCGTATATGCACCGCAGCTAGCCTTAAGGAAATTGCCATGTCCGTGGAATGGACCAAGTCGAGCTGGCGCTCGCGGCCGCGGGTGCAGATGCCGGAATATCCCGATCAGGAGGCCCTCGGCGCCGTCGAGGCGCGGCTTGCTTCCTATCCGCCGCTCGTCTTCGCAGGTGAGACCCGGAAGCTGAAGGCGGCGCTTGCCGAGGTGGCGGAGGGCCGTGCCTTCCTGCTGCAGGGTGGCGACTGTGCCGAAAGTTTTGCCGAGTTCGGCGCGGACAACATCCGCGACACGTTCAAGGTCATGCTGCAGATGGCGGTGGTCCTCACCTTCGGGGCCAAGTGCCCGGTGGTGAAGATCGGCCGGATGGCGGGTCAGTTCGCCAAGCCGCGTTCCTCGCCGACCGAGGTCGTGGACGGGGTCGAGCTTCCCTCGTACCGGGGCGACATCATCAACGACTTTTCCTTCACGGCCGAGGGACGGATACCCGATCCCAACCGGATGCTGCAGGCCTATCTTCAGGCGGCGGCGACGCTGAACCTGTTGCGCGCCTTCAGTCAGGGCGGCTATGCTGACATCACGCGCATCCACTCCTGGACGCTCGACTTCACCCGGGGTGCGGCTGGCTACGAGAAGTATCATCAGCTTGCCAACCGGATTTCGGAATCGCTGGAATTCATGGCCGCGGCGGGAGTGAGCCCGGAGAGCTCGGATACGCTGCACCGGGTGGATTTCTACACGTCGCACGAGGCGTTGCTCCTCGAATACGAGGAGGCGCTGGCGAGGGTCGATTCCACGACCGGTGTGCCGGTGGCGGGATCGGGTCACATGATCTGGATCGGTGACCGCACGCGCCAGCCCGACGGTGCCCATGTCGAGTTCTGCCGGGGCGTGCAGAATCCCATCGGTCTGAAATGCGGTCCCTCGATCACCGAGAGCGAGCTCCTGCAGCTCATCGACATCCTCAACCCGAAGAACGAGGCCGGACGGCTCACGCTGATTGCACGTTTCGGCGCGGGGAAGGTCGGCGAGCACCTGCCGCGGCTCATCCGTGCGGTGGAGCGCGAGGGGCGGCGGGTGGTCTGGTCCTGCGACCCGATGCACGGCAACACGATCAAGTCGGGCTCGGGCTACAAGACCCGGCCCTTCGACCGGGTGCTGCGCGAGGTCCGGGAGTTCTTCGCCATCCACGCGGCGGAAGGCACCATCCCCGGCGGCGTTCATTTCGAGATGACCGGCAAGGACGTGACCGAGTGCACGGGCGGCTTGCGCGCGGTCACGGACGAGGATCTGAGCGACCGCTACCATACCGCCTGTGACCCGCGGCTGAACGCAGCACAGTCGCTCGAGCTCGCCTTCCTTGTCGCCGAGGAGCTTGACCAGCGGCTGCAGGCACAGCGGGCGGCTGGCTGAGGGTGCAGGTCTTCGTCGTCCTGACCGCGGCGGCAGGGGTTGACGATGGCGTGGCGTCAGCGGCGACAGACGCGCTGCGCCGCTGTGGCGCCGTGCCGGACGCACCACGACGGCTGGCCGGTACGGCAGTCGAGATCGCGACTGACCTGCCGCCGGGTTCCGGGGACGTCGATCTGCAGGCGCTTCGTGCCGACTGGCAAGTCGATGTCAATCTCGTGCCGGCGGCCGGTAGGCGCAAACGCGTTCTGGTCGCCGACATGGATTCCACCATCATCAATGTCGAGTGTATCGACGAACTCGCCGATTTCGCGGGCCTCAAGGCCGAGGTCGCGGCCGTGACCGAGGCGGCGATGCGGGGAGAGCTGGATTTCGAGGCAGCACTTGTCGCACGGGTGAAGCTGCTGGAGGGCCTGCCGGAGGCGGCACTCAGGCGAGCCTTCGAGGAGCGGGTGCGGCTCAATCCCGGTGCGGAAGTGCTTGTGCGAACCATGCGGGGCGCGGGCTCCGTGACGGCACTGGTCTCGGGCGGGTTCACCTATTTCACCGAGCGGGTTGCGGCTGCGGCGGGTTTCGGCGAGCATCATGCCAACCGGCTCGAGATGGTAGACGGGATGCTGAGCGGAGAAGTGGTCCGGCCGATACTCGGACGGACAGCGAAGCGCGAGGTGCTTGCACGACTCTGCAACCGGGCCGGCGTGCCGGAAGCGGCGGCGGTCGCGGTCGGGGATGGCGCAAATGACCTCGACATGGTGCGGGCAGCCGGGCTCGGCGTTGCTTATCATGCCAAACCCGCGCTGGCGGCCGAGGCCGATGCCAGGCTCGACCATTCCGATCTCACGGCAATTCTCGCACTACAAGGAATTCCGGAAGCGGAGTGGATCCGGTAGCTCGCTCAGCCTTCCTCACCGGGTGATCCCGGTAGCCCATCCGGCTTCCGCAAGTCCTGTTTCGCACGCTGCCGGGCGAGGCCGCTGTCGACATCCGAGACACCGCACAGGGCAGCGACGAGGCGCATCAACCCATGCTCTTCGGCCTGAATGCCGTCAGTGAGCGCCACCCGCCAGAGCGCCTCGATCACTCCCTCGCGCTCCTCGTAGGGCACGGCCTCCTTGATGAGCCGCGTGAAGCGGACGGTATCCGAGGCTTCGGCCTCGAGCGTCTCGGCCTCCTCGCGCAGGGCGCGGGCGGCAGCGGCATCGACCCCGTAGCGGCTGCGGATGACCCGCTCGATCACCTGCCGCTCGCTTTCACTGTAGTGCTCGTCCTGCCGGGCGAGACGCACCATCAGCGCCGCCAGCGCCAGGCGGCTGTCCTCCCGCGACATCGGGGTGGCATCGGGTTCGGCGGTGAGGCGCCTGAGAATGTCTCCGAGCATGACGACCCATTTAATGCGCCGAGCGCTGCCGTGCCACCCGCCTCGTGTCTAGACGAGCCGTGATTGCTCGACCGCCGCGCGGATGAAGTCGGCGAACAGGGGATGGGGGGCGAAGGGTTTGGATTTCAGCTCCGGATGGAACTGGACACCGATATACCAGGGATGGTCCGGGATCTCGATGATCTCGGGCAGGCGGCCGTCGGGCGAGAGGCCGGAAAGGCAGACGCCGTGCTCCTCGAAACGCTCGCGATAGCTGATATCAACCTCGTAGCGATGGCGGTGACGCTCCGAGATTTCCGTCGTGCCGTAGATTGCCGCCACCTGACTCCCTTCGGCAAGCCGGGCCGGATAGGCGCCAAGCCGCATCGTGCCTCCCTTCGCGTCCCCTGCACTCCGCCGCTGCGCCCGACCGCCCTCCATCCATTCCTTGAGATAGTAGACGATCGGCGTGAACCGCTGGCCCGATGCCGCGTTCTCGAACTCCTCGGAGCCGGCGTCGTGCACTCCGATCAGGTTCCTCGCCGCCTCGATCACGGCCATCTGCATGCCGAGGCAGATGCCGAAATAGGGAATTTTCCGATTCCGGGCATATTCCGCGGCGCGGATCTTGCCCTCGGTGCCGCGCTCGCCGAAGCCGCCCGGTACCAGGATCGCGTGGTAGGGCTCGAGCAGGGAGACGATCCCCTCCTCACGCTCGAAGAGTTCGGCCTCCAGCCAGTCCGCGCGGACGCGCACGCGGTTGGCGATACCGCCATGAACCAGCGCCTCGGCAACCGATTTGTAGGCATCCTCGAGTTCGGTATACTTGCCGACGATGGCGACCCGGACTTCGCCTTCAGGGTTGTGGATGCGATCCACCACATCCTCCCATACGGCGAGATTGGGCCGCGGCGCCGGCGATATCCCGAAGGCATCGAGGATCGCCTGATCGAGCCCCTCCCGATGATAGGCAAGCGGCGCCTCGTAGATCGATTTCAGGTCCTGCGCCGCGATCACCGCTTCCGGGCGGACATTGCAGAAGAGCGCAAGTTTCTCGCGCTCCTTCTCCGGGATGGGTTTTTCCGAGCGACATACGAGCACATCGGGCGCAAGGCCGATCGCGCGAAGCTCCTTGACCGAGTGCTGGGTCGGCTTGGTCTTCAGTTCGCCGGACGCGGCGATGTAGGGGAGGAGCGTGAGGTGCATGAAGATGCACTGCTTCCGCGGCTTCTCCTGCGCGAACTGCCGAATTGCCTCGAAGAACGGCAGGCCCTCGATGTCGCCGACGGTGCCGCCGATCTCGCACAGCATGAAATCGACCTCGTCCTCGCCGATCCGGATGAACTCCTTGATCTCGTCGGTGACGTGGGGGATCACCTGTATGGTCTTGCCGAGGTAGTCGCCCCGGCGCTCCTTCTCGAGCACGTTCGAATAGATCCGCCCGGCCGAGATGGAGTCCGACCGCCGCGCGGCGACTCCGGTGAACCGCTCGTAATGGCCGAGGTCGAGATCGGTTTCGGCGCCGTCATCCGTGACGAAGACCTCGCCATGTTCATAGGGGGACATGGTGCCGGGATCGACGTTCAGATAGGGGTCGAGTTTCCGGAGGCGGACCGAATATCCGCGTGCCTGCAGCAGCGCGCCGAGCGCAGCCGAGGCGAGACCCTTTCCGAGGCTCGAGGCGACCCCGCCGGTGATGAAAATGAAACGTGCCATCGCGTGCTCCCGCTGCTTCCTACCGGCTCCGCGACCGATGGCGGAAGCTCTACGGGACTTGATCTCTATGCTAGCCGAACGGGCGCAGCAAGGGCCGCCCTGTAACAACCTGTGGATGAAGCATCCGGCGCAGCAGCAGGTTGCAGCACCGACGCGGGATCACTCGAGCGGTGGAGGTGCCGATGGCCCCTCGCTTCCGGGCGGCGTCGACGGCGCGGACGGCGCGACCGGGGGCAGCAGGTCTTCTCCTTCGCCAAGCGGAGCAACCGGCGCTTCGGGTGCCGGTGCCTGACCCGGATCGATGCGTACGCGGTCGAGCACCGAGTCGCTCGCGCTGTCACTCGCGGCGAGTATCGTCAGAACGAGGCTGGTGACGACAAAGGCGATCCCCAGTGCCCAGGTCACCTTGGCAAGCGCCGTTGCCGCGCCTCTCCCGGTCATGATGCCTCCACCGCCGCCGCCAATTCCGAGGCCGCCGCCTTCCGACCGTTGAAGCAGGACGACGACGATGAGGCCGAGGGCGATCAGGAGATGGATGGTCAGGATGACGGTGGCCATGAAGAACTCGGAACGTGTCGGGGTTGACCGGGTCTCTAGCCGCTTGGCAGCCGGATGTCGATGGGCAAACCGGCTGTGCGAGAGGCGCGACACGATGATGTCGTGCCGCGCGGCCTGGTGCTATCCTGCCGGAATGGCCGGGCAGGAAGCGCGGCCGCCGGGGGGAGTGGCGGACATGACGGGGTTGGCGCGAACACTGGTTATCGCGTGCCTGAGCATTGCAGGGACCGCAGCAGCACAGGAGGCAGCAGCACAAGAGGCGGATCTCGCGCGCGGCGAATATCTGGCGAGGATCATGGATTGCGGCGGCTGCCACACTCGCGGCGTCCTTGTCGGCAGGCCTGATCCGGACCTCTATCTCGCCGGATCGGATGTCGGTTTTCACCTGCCGGGCCTCGGCTATTTCTATCCTCCCAACCTTACACCGGATCCCGAGTCGGGCCTTGGCAACTGGAGTGACGAGGACATAATTCGCGCGGTGCGGGAGGGCGTGCGTCCCGACGGGCGAATGCTGGCCCCGGTCATGCCCTGGGGTTCCTATTCGGTGCTGACGGACGAGGATGCACGCGCACTCGCGGCGTTTCTCAGGAGTCTGCCGCCGCGTGAATTTCCTGACGAACCGGTGCCGGTCGCCGATGGCGATGAACCCGAGGCACCCTACCTCGAGATCGTCATGCCGCAGAACTGACCGTTCATCCGCGGACGGATTGCCGGGTGTCACTCGGCACCACGGATCGTTCGGTCCCACCTTTCGGGTGGCGCTTCATTCCCGGGGCAACCGAGGATCGCAGGGGCCAGCCGCCGATGTGGTGGCTGGCCCGATCAGGCGGGAGATCAGTTGCGGGACTTGTCGACCATGCGGCCCGCGGTGATCCAGGGCATCATGCCGCGCAGCTTCTCGCCGACGGCCTCGATCTGGTGCGCGTCGTTGTTGCGGCGGGTCGCCTTGAAGGAGGGCTGGCCGACAGCGCATTCCTGCATCCAGTCGCGGACGAAACGGCCGGTCTGGATGTCCTGCAGCACCGCCTTCATCCGGGCCTTGGTCTCCTCGCGCGGGAGGACGCGCGGGCCGGAGACGTACTCGCCGTACTCGGCCGTGTTGGAGATCGAGTAGTTCATGTTGGCGATGCCGCCCTCGTAGATGAGGTCGACGATCAGCTTCACCTCGTGGAGGCACTCGAAATAGGCCATTTCCGGGGCGTAACCGGCCTCGACCAGCGTCTCGAAGCCCATGCGGATGAGTTCGACCAGGCCGCCGCAGAGGACCGCCTGTTCGCCGAAGAGGTCGGTCTCGCACTCCTCCTTGAAGGAAGTCTCGATGATGCAGGAGCGGCCGCCGCCGATAACGGCGCAATAGGACTTGGCGATCTCGAGGGCGGAGCCGGAGGCGTCATTGGCGACCGCGACGAGGCAGGGAACACCACCGCCCTTGAGGAATTCGCCACGGACGGTGTGGCCGGGGCCCTTCGGGGCCATCATGATGACGTCGACACCGGGCTTCGGCTCGATCAGCCCGAAATGGATGTTGAGACCATGGGCGAAGGCGATGGCGGCGCCGTCACGGAGATTGTCGTGGATGTGGCGGCGGTAGGTCTCGGCCTGGAGCTCGTCCGGCATGGTCATCATCAGGACATCCGCCCAGGCTGCCGCCTCGGCGATCGACATCACCTTCAGCCCCTCGGCCTCGGCCTTGGCGGCGCTCGCACTGCCTTCGCGCAGTGCGACCGCGACGTTCTTGACGCCGGAGTCGCGAAGGTTCAGCGCATGGGCGTGACCTTGGCTGCCGTAGCCGACGATGCCGATCTTCTTGTCCTTGATCAGATTGATGTCGCAGTCGCGATCGTAATAGACGCGCATGGTCACGTTCCCCTGGTTGGCCCGGCCCGGGAGCGACGCTCCAGGCGGTGAATTGCGGCGTCTCCGTTCGCGGATTTCGGCTCAAGATGCAAGGGATGAGAGAGGGGCGGGGAAATGGGGCGGACCGTGGGCGAAAGGGGGCCCACGCGTGAAAACCAGCGCAAGTGTTTGAAATACAACAACAATCAGTTGCTAATCAAGTGTAAACGGGCATGGGGCAGGGCGGGGCCGCGCCGGGAGCTCGTTGTCTCCGTCTCCATCCCTCATCTATGAGGAGCGTTCCCGATCCATCGCAGAGGGACGATGCTGCTCGAGATCAGTCTTCTTGTCGCCGCCGCCTTCGGCGCCGGCGTGCTGAACACCATTGCCGGCGGCGGGACGTTTCTCACCTTCCCGGCACTCGTGTTCCTTGGCGTGCCGCCGGTCGCGGCGAATGCCACGAGCGCCGTTGCCGTGTTTCCCGGATATCTTGCCGGAGCGATCGGTTTCGGGCGGGAACTGCGCAGCATCGGGAAGGAGGGGCTTGGCCGGCTCGTGCTGGTGGCGCTTCTGGGGGGACTTGTGGGCGCCAGCCTCCTTCTTGTCTCCTCCGACGAGGCCTTCGCGCTGATCGTGCCGTTCCTCCTTTTCGCGGCGACGCTCAGCTTCCTCTTCGGCGACCGGTTGCGGGCGGCGGCGGCGAGGCATGCGGGCGGCATCACACCTTTCGGCGCAACGGGGCTTTTCCTCGTCAGCGTCTATGGCGGCTATTTCAACGGCGGCCTCGGCATCGTGCTGCTCGCGTTGTTCGCGCTCTGGGGGATGAGCGGCATTCACGTCATGAACGGGCTGAAGAACGGGATTTCCTTCGCGGTCTCGATCATCTCCGTGGCGACCTTCGCCCTTGCGGGTCTCGTTGCCTGGCCACAGGCGATCGTGATGATGGTGGCATCGAGCATCGGCGGCTATGCCGGCGCGCCGATCGCCCGGGCGCTGCCCCGGCGGGTGGTCCGGGGCGTGATCGTCGTCACCGGCTTCGTGATGAGCGCAATCTTCGCCATCCGCGCCTTTTCCTGATCGCGCGCGCCAACGCAATTGTTCCTGCGACCAGTGCGGCCACGGCGGAAAGCGGCCGGCAATGACCGGCAGCGGGGAACCGGCGGCATGGGGCATCGTTCCGAAACGCGAGGCCAAGTGAGGAGGAACCCATGGCCGAGATCGCGAAGATACGTCCCCATCTCTGGTTTGCTCGTGGCGCCCGCGAGGCAGCGGAATTCTATGTCTCGATATTCCCCGATTCCCGCATCGACGCGACGATGACGATCCCGGCGGAGACGCCATCGGGGCCTGTCGGAACGGTGGAGCAGGTCGAGTTCACCCTGGCGGGGCAGCAGTTCATTGCGCTTGCGGCGGGCGAGCTCGATCCGTTCAATCACGCCATCTCGTTCCTCGTGCGGTGCGAGGATCAGGCGGAGGTGGACCGCTACTGGGAAGCGCTGCTCGACGGCGGCGAGGCGGAGCGGTGCGGCTGGCTGCGGGACCGTCACGGCGTCTCGTGGCAGATCGTGCCGCGCCAGCTCGACGAGCTGATGGCAGATCCCGACCGGGAGAAGGCCGCGCGCGTGGTGTCGGCGATGCTCGGGATGGTGAAGCTCGACGTCGCCGGACTCGAGCGCGCCGCCGCAGGTGGCTGAGCAGGCGGCCGCAGAACGGATCAGGCCGGAATGAATAGGCCGGCACCGCGGTGAAGCGGCGCCGGTCCTCGTGCACGGTCGGGTGCCCTTGCCGGGCTCAGGCCCGGATGAGGCCCATGCTCTCGAGCTTCAGGATCACCTGGCTCGCGCAGTAGTCGATGTCGAACCCTTCGGTGTCGAGACGGATCTCCGGGTTCTGCGGTGCCTCATAGGGATCGGAAATGCCGGTGAATTCCTTGATCTTGCCTTCGCGAGCGAGCTTGTAGAGGCCCTTGCGGTCACGGCGTTCGCATTCCTCGAGGCTGGTCGCGACATGCACCTCAACGAAGGCGCCGTGCTCCTCGATCATCTCGCGTACCGCGGCCCGCGTCGCCGCATAGGGGGCGATCGGCGCGCAGAGGGCGATGCCGCCATTCTTGGTGATCTCGGAGGCGACATAGCCGATACGGCGGATGTTGATGTCGCGATGTTCCTTGGAGAAGCCGAGTTCCGAGGAGAGATGCTTGCGCACGACATCGCCGTCGAGGAGCGTCACCGGACGGCCGCCCATCTCCATCAGCTTGACCATCAGTGCATTGGCGATCGTCGACTTGCCCGAACCGGAGAGGCCGGTGAAGAAGACGGTGAAACCCTGCCGGGCGCGCGGGGGCTTGCTGCGGCGGAGTTCGGAGACAACCTCGGGGAAGGAGAACCACTCCGGGATCTCCAGTCCTTCCCGCAGACGGCGCCGGAGTTCGGTGCCGGAGATGTCGAGGATGGTCTCGCCTTCCTGTACCTCGTCACGCGGGAAATACTGAGCCTTTTCCTGCACGTAGACCATCTGCTTGAAGTCGACCATCTCGACGCCGATCTCGTCCTGGTGCTTCCGGAAGAGGTCCTGCGCCTCGTAGGGGCCGTAGAAATTCTCGCCCTTGGAGTTCTTGCCCGGGCCGGCGTGGTCACGGCCGACGATCATGTGGGTGCAGCCGTGGTTCCTGCGGATGATGCCGTGCCAGACCGCTTCGCGCGGGCCGCCCATGCGCATCGCGAGGTTGAGAAGGCTCAGTGTCGTCGTCGCGGCCGGATACTTGTCGAGCACTGCCTCGTAGCAGCGCACGCGGGTGAAATGGTCGATGTCACCGGGCTTGGTCATGCCGACCACGGGATGGATCAGGAGATTCGCCTGGGCCTCGCGGGCGGCGCGGAAGGTGAGTTCCTGATGGGCGCGGTGGAGCGGGTTGCGGGTCTGGAAGGCGACGATCCGCCGCCAGCCGAGCTTGCGGAAGAAGGAGCGGAGCTCGTTCGGCGTGTTGCGCCGCAGCTTGAAATCATAGTGGACGGGCGGCTGAAGACCGGTGATCGGGCCGCCGAGATAGACGGGGCCTGCCTTGTTGACCAGGTAGTTGACACCGGGGTGCAGGGTTTCCTGCGTTCGGAACACGCCCTCGGCCTCGGCCGATTTCTCGGGCACCCACTTGTCGGTGACGGACATGATCGCGAGAAGCACGCCCTCGGCGTCGCGGAGCGCGATGTCACGGCCGATTTCGACCTTCTCGGCGAATTCCTCGGTGACATCGAGGGTGATCGGCATCGGCCAGAGCGTGCCGTCGGCGAGGCGCATGTCGCTGACGACGCTGTTGTAGTCGGCCTCCGAGAGGAAGCCCTTGAGCGGCGCGAACCCGCCGTTCATCAGGAGTTCGAGGTCGCAGAGCTGCCGCTGGGTGAGATCCCATGACGGCAGGTCGCCTGCCTCCTGCCGGAGCTTCACCGCGCTGTCGGGCGAGATGAAGAGTTCGGGAATGGGGGCAAGGTTCGACATCATGGCGCGACACTCTCGAAAGGATTGCGGTGGTTGCGCGCCGCCTAGCAGTCTTTGCGCAGTGCGGCAACGGTGAATGGCTGCCTAGCAATTAATTGATGGAAAAAAAGACCATGAGGCAGTGAAATGCCGGGGACGTCAGGGAAAATGTTCCGTATCACGTTCTATGGGCGGAAACTTGCCCGCCCCTTTTTCAGGCTGCAGGACCTCCCCTAGTCCGATAAGTGCGCGGGGAAATGTTCGTCCGAGAATTATTCCGGCCAAGGGACACGCGGTACGGAGAGCGGAGGAGACTGTCATCCGCCGGGAACCGCTTCCTGAGCGGATGGCCGGCCGGCAGATTTCCCCGGAACAGAGAGACGGCAGGCGACGGCTACTGCGCGAGTTCGGCAAGGGGCATGGCCATGGAGACGGTGAGGCCGAGCGGGTTCCAGTCATGGTCGACCGTGGCGCGGAGCTGGGCGCGGGCCGTGCGTTCCGACATGAGCGTTCCGTATCCGCGCCGCTCGGGCGCGCCGGGGACGACCGGGCCGCCCCGTTCCTGCCAGAGGAGATGATAGCTGTCTCCCTCGCTGCGGCAGATCATGCGCACGCGGCCGGTTTCGGCCGAGAGGGCGCCGTATTTCACTGCATTGGTCGCGAGCTCGTGGATGATGAGGGCAAGCGCGGTAGCCGCACGCATTCCGATCGGCGCGTCGTCGCCCTCGACAATGATCAGGGGATCGTCGTTGTCCTGGTAGGGTGCGAGCAGCGCCGCGAAGAGGCCGTGCGCCGTCTGGCCCTCGGCAGCCGGACCGTCGCCGAGGCCGGGGCGGACGTAGTCATGTGCCCGGCCAAGCGCCGTCAGCCGTGCCCGCACGGTCTCGGCGAAGGGCTTCGCCGCCTCGTTCCCGCGCGCCGACAGGGTGACGAGGCTGTTGACGACGGCGAAGATGTTCTTGATCCGGTGCGACAATTCGCGGGCAAGAAGTTCGCGCGCCTCCTCGATCTCCTTCCGTTCGGTGATGTCGATGGCAACGCCGGGAAAGCGGATCGCGTGGCTGTCCTCCTCCACATACTGGCCGCGCGCACTCAGCCAGGTGATGGTGCCGTCGGGCCTCATCACCCGGTATTCGACCTCGAGCGCCGAACCCGATCTCAGCGCGCGATCGACGGCCCTCTCGAGGCGGTCGCGGTCTTCCGGGTGCACGCCTGCGAGGAATTCGGCGAAACGGGAGCCCGCCTCGGCCCTTTCGGCATCGATGCCGAAAAGGCGGGCGAGACGAGCATCGGGAATGATGCGGTCGGCGGCGATGTCCCAGTCCCAGGTCCCGACCACCTCGGCGGCATCGAGAGCGAGCTGGAGCCGTCGCTCGCTCGTCCGGAGCCGGGCTTCGGCGACCTTGATGTCATCGATATCGGTGCAGGTGCCGAACCATCGCTCGATCGTGCCCTCCGGCCCCATGAGGGGCACCGCGCGGCCGAGCGTCCAGCGCCAGCGGCCGGAATGGTGGCGGAGGCGGTACTCGATCTGGTAGGGCTCGCCGGTGGCGAGGGAATGCCGCCAGCGCCGCCATGCCTCCGGACGGTCGTCGGGATGAAACATGTCCGCCCAGCCCTCGCCCTCGGTCGAGCCGCGGGCAGCGCCGGTGAACTCGTACCAGCGGTCGTTGAAGAAGTCGTGGGAGCCGTCCGGGAGCGTTGACCACACCATCTGCGGCATGGTGTTGAGGATGGCGCGCCACCGCTGTTCGGCGGCGATCACGCTCTCTTCCGCGCGACGGCGATCGCTGAGATCGGCGAATGTGACGGCGACGCTGTCCTCGACCTTGCCGGCGACGATGCGGAGATAGAGGTCGAGGCCCTCCCGGGTGTAGGCAAGCTCCTGCGACCACGGGGCGCCCGTCTCGATGATGCCGACCAGTGCATCGAAGATGCCCGTCTCCACGGTGCCGGGCATTTCCTGAAGGAGGCGGCGGCCGATGAACCATTCCCGCGGCCGGCCCAGGATGCGCTCGGCGGCGTCATTTGCGTAGATCCAGCGGAAGTCGATGATCCTTCCCGCGCCATCACGAACCGCCTCGAGCATCACGAAGCCGTCGATCGAGGTCTCCTGCGCGGCGCGGAAGCGGGCCTCGCTCGCGCGGAGCGCGGCTTCCTTCTCCGCAAGCGCCTGTTCGGCCTGTTTGCGGCGGGTGATGTCGAC
>JAJUJF010000045.1 GCA_029265455.1 Paracoccaceae bacterium
AAGCGTCTCGAGCGCGAGCTGCGCCTCGGCGAGCGCCTGCGCCGCTTCCGCGTCCCGTGCCCTTGCCTCCTCCACGGCGCGCGCCGTGGCATCGTGCCGGCCCGAGAGCCGCGCAGCCTCCGCGGCGGCGGCAACGGCCTCGGCCTCCGCCTCGGAGCTCGCCTCGCGCGCTTCCGCCGCCGCTTCTTCGGCCGCCGCGAGCTGCTCCTCCTCGCCCTCGCCGGCTGCCTCGAGCCGTGCGCGTTCCTTCTCGAGGACCTCGAGCGTTTCCGAGGCATCGGCGTCGAGCGCCGCCTCCCGCGCCTCGTCCTCGCGCAGCTGCGCCAGCTGGCGCTCGAGTTCGCTCGCCCGCGCCACCGCCCGCGCCTCCTCGCCAGCGAGCCGCTCGCCCTCGAGCCGCTGGCGCTGCAGCACTGCGCCGGCAATCGCCTCCTCCTCGCGAAGCGCCGGCAGCGCCTCGCCTGCCGCCTCCCGTGCGCGGTTCGCCCGCGACGCCTCGCCCTCGGCGCGGGCGAGATCCGTGACCGCCGCCGCAAGCGCCGCCGACGCCGAGCGGTAATCGCTTGCCGCCTCCCACCAGACCTTCAGCTGATGCAGCGCCTCGGCCTGCCTCAATCCTTCGGCGATCTCGCGGTAGCGCCGCGCCTGCCTTGCCTGCCGCGCGAGGCTCGCGATCTGGGTCTCCAGCGCCTCGATGACATCGGCGACACGCGCGAGATTGGCCTCTGTCGCCCGCAGCCGGAGTTCGGCCTCGTGGCGGCGCTGGTAGAGACCGGAGATCCCCGCCGCCTCCTCCAGCACCCGTCGCCGCGCCTTTGGCCGCGCATTGATCAGCTCCGAGATCTGCCCCTGGCGAACCAGCGATGGCGACTGCGCGCCCGAGGCCGCGTCGGCGAACAGGAGCTGCACGTCGCGCGCCCGCGCCTCCTTGCCGTTGACGCGATAGACCGATCCCGCGGCGCGGGTGATCCGGCGGCTGATCTCGAGCTCGTCGGCGGTGTTGAAGGCGGCCGGAGCACGCCGGTCGCTGTTGTCGATCCGGAGCGCGACCTCGGCATGGGCGCGGGCGGGCCGGGCCGAGGAACCGGCGAAGATCACGTCCTCCATGCCGTCGCCGCGCATCACCGAGGGCCGATTCTCGCCCATCACCCAGCGCAGCGCCTCGAGCAGGTTCGACTTGCCGCAACCGTTCGGCCCGACGATCCCGGTAAGGCCGTCCCGGATGACGAGTTCCGTCGGATCGACGAAACTCTTGAAGCCGACCAGGCGCAGGCGGGTGAAATGCATGGACGCGGCAATCCCGTGGTGGTTGAAAAGCCACCATTCCGGTCACGCTTATTGCTGTCAACGGAGAACTACATGATCTCGGTGGTATTCGGCTCGTTCCCGCCAGATGTCGCGGAGGATGGCAAGGCATGGGGTTCGGCACCGGCGCCGCGGACCTTCCGGGGTCGCCTGTTGCCATCCGTGGCCGCGCGGTGAATCACCCGCCTGATGCAGGAAGAGCCTCCCCCCGAACTCGAATGGCAGGGACATGTCCCGGTCTCGGCCCGCTTCGGCGATTCCTATTTCTCGGCGGCGGACGGACTTGCCGAGAGCCGCCATGTCTTCCTCGCCGGCAATGACCTGCCGGGCCGTTTCCGGCCAGGCTTCCACATCGCCGAACTCGGCTTCGGCACCGGGCTGAACGCCCTCGCCGCATTGCAGGCGTGGCGGCTATCGGCGATAGAGGGGCGCTTGCGCTACACCGCGTTCGAGGCCTTTCCCATGACAGCCGCCGACATGGCCCGCGCCCTCGCGGCGTGGCCCGAGCTTGCCCCGCTTGCCGACCCGCTCCTGCGGGCATGGAAGAAGGGCGCGCGGCGGATCGCGCTCGACGGGCTCGAGCTCACGGTCATCGTGGGCGACGCCCGCGCAACGCTTCCCGAAACCGCGATCACGGCCGACGCCTGGTTCCTCGACGGTTTCGCGCCGGCGCGGAACCCGGAGCTCTGGGAGCCGGGCCTGCTCCGTGCCGTGGCCGAGCGCACCGCGCCGGGCGGCACGCTTGCCACCTATTCCGCCGCCGGAAACGTCCGCCGCGCCCTTGCCGGGGCCGGCCTTGTCGTCACGCGCGCCCCCGGTTTCGGCCGCAAGCGCCACATGACCCGCGCCGCGAGGCCGGCATGAAGGAGAACAACGACCGGCTCGGGATCACCCTGATGATCCTCACCTCCTTCGTCTTCGCGCTCCAGGACGGGATCTCGCGCTATCTCGCGGAGAATTACAGCATCCTCACCGTGGTGATGCTGCGCTACTGGTTCTTCGCCGCCTTCGTCATCACCCTCTCCGCCTCGCGCGGCGGCGGGATTGCCCGGGTTGCCCGTTCCGGCCAGCCGCTCCTGCAGATCTTCCGCGGCGTGCTTCTCGCGTCCGAGATCTGCGTGATGATCGCCGCCTTCGTGCTCCTCGGCCTGATCGAGAGCCATGCGGTCTTCGCGATCTATCCGCTCCTGATCGCCGCCCTTTCCGGCCCCGTCCTTGGCGAGCATGTCGGCTGGCGGCGCTGGAGCGCGATCGGCATCGGTCTCGTCGGCGTCCTCGTCGTGCTTCGCCCCGGCCTGCGGGTCTTCGCGCCGGAGGCGCTCGTCCCGTTCCTCGCCGCGCTGATGTTCGCGCTCTACGGCCTGCTTACCCGCCGCGCGGCGCGGACCGACAGCGCCGAGACCTCGTTCTTCTACACCGGCGTCGCCGGGGCGGTGGCGATCACCCTCGTCGGCCCGTTCTTCTGGGAGCCGATGCAGGGATGGGTGGACTGGGCGTGGATGGCCACGCTCTGCCTCACCGGCGTGACCGGGCATTTCCTCCTGATCAAGACCTACGAGGTGGCGGAAGCCTCGCTCGTCCAGCCCTTCAGCTATTTCCAGCTCGTCTTCGTGACCCTGATCGCGCTCGGCATCTTCGACGAGCGGCTCGACCCGCTCACGGCGCTCGGCGGCGGCCTGATCCTCGGCGCCGGCATCTATACCATCCTCAGGACCGCCCGCGCCGCACGGGGCGGCCGCAAGCGTGAACGGAGGATGGCCGCATGGCGTATCTGATCGAGACATTCGGCCTCGCGACGCCGCTGTGGGAGATCGTCCTTCGCAGCAGCGCCGCCTTCCTCGGGCTCGTCGCGCTGGTCCGCCTGGTGCCGAAGCGGAACGCGGGACATATCTCGCCGAACGACATGCTCATCCTGATCGTCACCGGCACCATTGCGGCCGATGCGATCACCGGCGATACGGCGTCGGCGGGCGACCTCATGCTGATGACCATGCTCGTGCTGCTCTGGGGCTATCTTCTCGATGTCTTGGAATACCGGGTGCCCGCCTTCCGGCGGCTGATGCGCCACAGGCAGACCGCATTGATCGAGGACGGCCGCTTCCTGCGGCGGAACATGCGCCGGGAGATGGTGACCGAGGAGGAGCTGATGGCGACGCTGCGCAAGGCGGGGATTGCCGACATCGCCGAGGTCGCCTCGGCCTGTCTCGAGGCCGATGGCGAGATCAGCGTGCTGAAGAAACGCCCGGTCGGAACATCGACGGTCAGCCACTCCGGTTGACGTCCGCCACCAGCCGCATCGGCTGCGGCTGGCCGGCAAGGCGGGCACGGTAGACATGCAGCGCCTCGAGCACGCGCATCACGTAGTTGCGCGTCTCGCCGTAGGGGATCGACTCGATCCAGTTCACCACATCCACGTCCGGCTCGCGCGGATCGCCATGCTCCTCGAGCCAGCGCCGCACCCGTCCCGGACCGGCGTTGTAGGCCGCGGCGGCAAGGATGTAGGAGCCGTCGAACGCCTCGAGCATCTCGGCGAGATAGGTCGTGCCGAGCCGGGCGTTGTAGAGGGGATCGCGGGTGAGCCTGCCCGGGTCGTAATCGACGCCCGCCACGCGCGACATCGCCTCCGCCGTCCCCGGCATCAGCTGCATCAGCCCGCGCGCGCCCGCGGGGCTTTGCGCGCCGGGATCGAACTCCGATTCCTGGCGCGCGATCGCCAGCGCGAATTCGGTCGGCACCGCCCAGCTTTCCTCGGCGATCGCGTGCATCGGGTAATACTGGCCGGGCAACACCACCCCCGCCGTCGCCGCGTCCTTGGCGAGTCGGAGCCCGACATGGGGCCGGTCGAGGTCGATCGCCATCTGCGCGAGCGCCGCGCGTTCGGCCGGGGGCAGGGATTCGGCCGCATGGCGGAAGAACTGCACCGCCCACCCCTCCTCCCCGGCGAGATGGAGGAGATACCCCGCCGCCACCACCGGCCTGCGCACTACCCCGCTCCGCCGCCAGTCGGACACGTCGTTCGCGGCGAGTGCCGCATCGGGCTCGATCCCCGCCTGCTCCGCCGCGAGCTGGCCGTAGAAACTCGTCTGATGCGCCGCCGCCCGGGCATAGGCCATTGCCGCTTCCTCCGGCCGCCCCGCAGCTTCATGCGCGCGGCCGAGCCAGAACCCCGCCCGGCCGAGCGAGATCGGCGTCGAGACCACGCGTTCGAACCGTTCGAAATGGCGGATGGCGCGGTCGGGCTCGTTCATCCGCGTCAGCGCGACGTAGCCCGCATACCATTCGGCCTCGGCAAGATCGCCGCCTTCACTCCCGAAATTCTCGGCCACGAGACGGTAGGCGCGCTCGACCTCGCCACGGCCGAGGGCCAGTCGGGCGAGCCACGCCCGCCGCGCCATCCACAGTTCCGGTCGCCCGAGGGCCGCCGCCGATCGCGAATGGCGCAGGAGCCAGTCCTCCGCCTCCTCCCAGCGGCCCTTGCGCAGCCGCCACTGGTAACGTTCGTAGGCAAGCCCGGGATCCCGCGCGAGCACGGCCGGCACCTCGGCGATCAGCCGGTCGACGTCGCCCGCGTCCCGCCGCAGGCCGATCCGCGCCCGGGCAAGCGCCTGCCAGCCGGCATCTACATGGGGAAGCATCGCCGACGCCTCGGTCAGCCGTTCCTCCCAGAGAAGGTTGTCGAGCCGCGCGACATGATGTCGCGCGAGCAGGTCGCCATACCGCGAGATCAGCGCCGCCTGCTCGGTCCGGCCCAGCAGAAGCGAGGGCCAGGCGCGCCGGAGCATCGCCGCGGCCGCACCCTCCTGTCCGCTGGCGGCCAGGGCCTCGGCAAGCGCGAGCGCCCCCTTGCCCGTTCGCGGCAGCGCCTCGCCGAAATAGGCAATCACCTCCGCCGGCGAGGCATCGGCGGGGATCATCCTCTCGCCCCGCATCCGGATCGTTGCCGTGTTCGGCCAGTCGCCGTTATGCTCGAGGAAGTCCCGGTACTCGGCCCAGTTCCCCTCGCCCTCGCGCAGCCGCATCCAGAGGATGATCCCGTCGACGAGCGCGTTCTTCGCCCGTGCGCCGAACCGTGCAGCCCCGGCCCAGTCGCCGCTGCGCGCCTCCTCGAGCGCGCGGGCAAGATGCCGCGCATCCGCCCTCGGCTCCGCGGCCGCCGTCACTCCGGCAACGGCGAGGACAGTGGCGACGAGAAGTGATGGGAGCCCGCCTGCTCTGGCTGACATGACCTGTCCCCGTTCCAGTTCGGCCGCCCTTCCGCATCGGCGACTTTCCGCCCATCCATAGCATGGGATCGGCTGCCGCGTCCTGCATCGCATACTTGCCCGGGGCGGTTTTCGGGTCTAGGGGTGTCGGCCGTGTCGCCAGGCCGCTTCCGGGGCCGATCACGGAGACTTTCATCATGATCAAGGGCTCCATCCCTGCACTCGTCACCCCTTTCCGTGATGGACGGGTGGACGAGGATGCACTCGCCCGCCACGTCGAATGGCAGATCGCCGAAGGCAGCCACGGCCTCGTCGCTGTCGGCACCACCGGCGAGACGCCGACGCTCACCCACGAGGAACACGAGCGCTGCATCGAGATCGTGGTCGAGACCGCGCGCAAGCGCGTCCCGGTCATCGCCGGTGCCGGTTCGAACAACACCGCCGAATCCATCCGCCTGATGAAATTCGCCCGCGATGTCGGCGCCGACGCCGCCCTCGTGGTCACGCCCTATTACAACAAGCCGAACCAGCGCGGCCTGATCCACCATTTCCGCACCCTGCATGACGCGGTGGATCTGCCGATCATCATCTACAACATTCCCGGGCGCTCGGTCATCGACATGAACCCGGAGACGATGGGCGAGCTTGCGCGCCTGCCGCGGATCATCGGCGTCAAGGACGCAACCGGCGACGTCAGCCGCGTCTCCGACCAGCGCGCCACCTGCGGCCCCGAATTCCTCCAGCTCTCGGGCGAGGACGCGAGCGCGCTCGGCTTCAACGCCCATGGCGGCCGGGGATGCATCTCGGTCGTCGCCAATGTCGCGCCGCGGCTCTCCGCCGAGTTCCAGGAGGCGATGCTCGCCGGCGACTACGCGAAGGCCCTGACCTATCAGGACCGGCTGCTGCCGCTGCACCGTGCCTGTTTCATCGAGCCCAATCCCGCGCCGGTCAAATACGCGCTGTCGCTGCTCGGCAGATGTTCGGACGAGGTGCGCCCGCCGCTCGTCGGCCTCGAGGAGGCGAGCCGGGAGAAGATCCGCGCCGCGATGCGCCACGCCGGCATCCTCGACTGAGGCTGGTCGGTCCCGTCCCGTTCCTGCTGAAGCAGCCTCGTCGCAGGTGATGCCGGAGCGTATCCCGCGAATCCGGACCCTGCGGGAAACGGCCGCGCGGCACCCCGCACGGCCCGGCTGTCTGCCTACCCCTTCGCCCGCGCGAAGAAGATGAGCCGCTTTCCTCCCTTCAGCGGCTGCTCCCTCTCGATGTCGAACCGCTCGGCCAGCAGCGCGCGGAAACTGTCCGGATAGTATTCCGGATACTGGTCCTCCCGGTTGGCGAGCAGCGCCTGCACCATCTCGTCCTCGCGGCTGACGAACTCGATCACCAGCGAGGTGCGAAGCTCCGCGAGCCAGTCGAGGAAACTCGCGAGCGGGATGTTCGCCGTGATGACGACATGGTGGACGAGGGCGAGGCAGAGGGTGAGATCCGGCCGCCCGCGCGCGGCAAGGTCCTTGCGCTCCGCTCCCCGCCACCCCTGCGCCGGGGAGGCATCGGCAAGGTTCACGACGAGCGGCAGCATCCGCCGCGACGCCTCCCCCTCCCGCTCGCGGCGGTAGAGGTGCTCGATCGCCATCCAGTCGGCATCCATCGCCACGACATGATCGGCATGGGACGCCGCGATCCGCGAGAAGGTCCCGGTGTTGCAACCGATGTCCCAGGCGAGCCGCCAGCGCCGGGACGACGCCGCCTGCCGCACGAATTCGACCTTCGCCGCGTGTTCGACCTCGTCGTAGGAATGCGTCCGGTCGTACTCCGACCATTCGGTTCGCGTTCGCGCCGGTTCCAGCCCGCGGACAAGCGCCTCCAGCTTCGCGACGTTGCGCTCGATGAGCTCCTTGCCGAAACCGGCCTCGGCGAGGCCCTTCCTCACGTTGCGCCCGCTCCCCGCGTAGCGCCGCTGCAGCGCCGCCTGGGCGACGACATGAAGCAGCACCCCCTTGCGCAGGAGATCGCGTTTCGACATCAGCCGGCTCATCTCGTCGGCCGGGATCCCGTCGATCCGCCCGCGCAGCCAGGGCCGGTAGTCGATCCCCTTGTAGGCCTGGAGCATCAGCGGGTAGAGCATCAGCTCGCAGAACTGGCGGTAGCCCACCCATGGCTCGCCGGGGCCGAGCGGCTCGAAGGAGGGCACGTCGATGAAGACCGGGTGCATCCCCTCCCACTGGACGTTGTAGGGCGAGGCATCCTTGAGGATGAACCCGTCCGCGAGCGCGTCACGCATCAGCGCGAGATGGAGGAGCGCCGCCTCGCGCAGCATCCCGAATGTCCACTCGTAGGGATAGGAGATGAACGGGATGCGCTCGTGCTCGACGATCCCCCCCGCCCCTTCGACCGGCTCCTCCGCGGTGCGGGTGCGCACGATCGTGCCCAGCTCCTGATGGCGCTGGAAGAACGGCAGCGCCTCGAGGCGCTGCCAGTTCGCGAAGGCGCGGGGGCTCATCGTGCGGTAGACGCGGCCCTCGCGGTAGAAGATGCTTCCGTTGCGATCCCGGAACGATCCGGGCTCGGCCTCGGCCCCGGCAGCCGGCGCGTTCCCGATGGTGCGTCCCGAGCGGAACTCGATGACTTCGTTCACCGATCCGACCGTCCGCTGACCTCGTCAGCGCCGGTCTGGGCAGGCGGCTCGGACCGGACGCCGATCAGCACCATCAGACGGTTCCAGTAGAACCGCCCGGCGAGCGCCAGCCCGGCGATGCCGCCGATCAGCACCTGGAGAATCATGCTGCCGGTGCCCGGATCGAGATAGGCATGAGCCGGCGCCGTTCCCGTCGCATAGGCAAGAGCGGCGAATATCAGAACCTGGAATCCCAATTTCGGCATTTCTTCCTCCCGTGGCACCCGTCAGGCGGGTTCCGGTCCGCCACCGGCCGGCCCGCTTGCAACAATGCTTCGCACCCCCGACAAGTTTCTGTCATCAAGAGCAGCGAGCAAGAAGAATCTTCGCGCCGGCGCCCGGGCGCCGGTTCATCATCCGGGGAAGCGGACCAGACATGCGCGCAGACCGCGAAAGCATCCACTCCCGCGCGAATACCGGCGGACGGGTCTACCCGCTTGCGGCGCTTCTCCTCGCCGCCGCTTCGGTGCTCGAGCGGATGGCGCGCAACCTCGGCCAGACGACGCCTGCGGATGTCGCGCCGACGGTGGCCGCCACCCTCGCCTTCGCCTTGGGCGTCTGGCTTCTTGCCGCGCTCGCGCGGCGCCGGGCCGATGCCGGGGCGGCGCTGATTGCCGCCATCTGGACGATTGCCTGCCTCTACTACGCGGAGATCTTCGGCAATCTCGACCGCTCCCTCGGCGGGGGGTATCCGCTGCTTCACGCCTTTCCCGTCGCTCTCGCCGCGATGGGCCTCCTTACCTGGGCGGCGTGGCGCTGGGGGCATCTGCTGCGCGTCGTCGATCTCGTGCTGATCGGCATCGGCGCGGCCATGCTCCTGCCACCGGTCTGGAAGATCGCCGCCCATGAATGGGCCCAGGGCGATGTCGCCCGCGCCCATGTTCCCGATGCAGCAACCGCCGCGCGGGCCTCCGGCAGGGACGGGGACGGGCATGCCCCGCCAGCCGCGGGCGACAGCCGCCCGCCCGACATCTACCACTTCATCTTCGACCGCTACGGCTCGGAGCGTACGCTGGCGGACCGATACGGGATCGACGAGCCGATCGGCACCTTCCTCGAGTCACAGGGTTTCTACGTCGCCCGCGAGGCCCGGGCGAACTACCAGAAGACCGGCCATTCCCTCGCCTCGATCTTCGCGATGGACTATCTCACGCCGCTCGCGGAGGGAGATTACGGCGGCCGCAACTGGCGGCCGATCTTCGGGATGCTGGACGACCATGCCGTAGGCCGCTTCCTGCGCGAGCGTGGCTACGAGCACCACCAGTACGGCTCGTGGTGGGCGGGCACCTTCCACAACAGCAGGGCCGATGTGAACCGGCCGCACGGTTTCTCCGAATTCAACATGATCTACCTGCGGGGCACCATCCTGCGCCCGCTCTTCCACCTCCTGCCGGACACCCCGCTCACCATGCGCCTCGACTGGGACAACGCCCAGTGCCAGCGCCTCGGCCCCCAGCTCGAGGAGATCCGCTCGATCGGCGAGCGCGACCGACCCGTCTATGTCTTCGCCCATATCCTCGTGCCGCACGGGCCCTATGTCTTCACGCCGGAGGGCGACTGCCTCGATCAGGTCGCGGCCCGCGCCCGCGGCCCGCGGCAGGGTTATGTCGATCAGATCGGCTATGCGGACACGATCATGCGCGACATGGTGGCGGCGCTCCTCTCGGAGGATCGCGCGCCGCCGGTCATCATCTTCCAGGCGGACGAGGGCCCCTTCCCGGAAAGCTACGGGCGCGGCCCATGGCAGGAGGCGCCGGCCGCCGATCTGGCAATGAAATACGGCATCCTCACCGCGATCTTCGTCCCCGGCGGCGACCATGGCCGGTTCCGGCAGGACATGACCGCGGTCAACACCTACCGCCTCGTCTTCAACACCGTCTTCGGCACGGATTTCCCGGAACTCCCCGACCGCATCTTCGCCTTCCCGAACGACGGGAACATCTACGATTTCCACGACGTGACCGAACGTCTCCGCGAGGACGCGCCTTCCGGATGAGACCCGGAACGGCCGGTGCGGGAGATGCATCCGGCGCATGGACAAGCGCGGCCTGCTTGCCTAGATGCGGGCAATGGCCAGGAAGGATCAGCCGAAGATAAAGCTCGTCGCGGAGAACCGCCGCGCCCGGCACGACTATTTCATCGAGGACGAGATCGAGGCCGGGATCGTGCTCGAGGGATCGGAGGTGAAATCCCTCCGGAACGGCAAGGCCCAGATCACCGAGAGCTATGCATCGATCGAGGGCGGGGAGCTCTGGCTCATCAACGGCTACATTCCCGCCTATTCCCAGGCGAAGACCTTCGGCCATGACGAACGCCGCCGGCGCAAGCTCCTCGTCCACCGCTCCCAGCTCGCCCGGCTCCACCAGGGCATCGGCCGGCAGGGCATGACCCTCGTGCCCCTCAAGCTCTATTTCAACGAGCGCGGCGTGGCCAAGCTCCTCCTCGGCATCGCGCGCGGCAAGAAGATGGCCGACAAGCGCGAGACCGAGAAGAAGCGCGACTGGCAGCGCGAGAAGGCGCGCCTCCTCAAGGCCCACGGCTGACCGCCGCTCACGCTCCGGCGCCGGGCCCCGGGGCGGGACCGCCTGCATCCGGCCCTCCGGCTCCGGGCGGGGGGCCGGTACCGTCGTCGCCCCCGCGCATGCGGCGCAGGATCAGCACGAGGACCGCGGCGAGGCTGGTCGAGACCGCGGCGATCGCGCCGCCGAGCTTGCTTGCCTGCACCACCTCGAGCCCCGCGGCCTTGATGAAGAGCCGCTCCTGCTCGAGATGCGCCTGATGCCTCTCGCGGAGCCGCCGCACCATCCGCCGGAGCACGAGGGCCAGCAGGGCCGCCCCCGCGAACGCCGCCAGTGTCACCACCGCCAGCGCGAGGCCGGTGCCGAGCAGGAGCATGAGCAGGTAGGTGAGGAAGACCACGAGATAGATCACCGCGATGAAGCCGAGGAACATGATCCCGGCCGCCAGGAGGGCGATGACGACCGCATGCCGCCCGATGTCCCCGGCATGATTGCGGAGAAGGGCGAGGAAGGCGTTGAGAAGCCTTTCCACTGTTCGCTCAGCGCCGCATCGCGAGACCGGCGACCAGACCGCCGAGCCCGGCAAGCATGAGCGTGCGCCACGGATGCTCCCTGGCGGTACGCACGAGATCCTCGCGGATTCCCTTAAGTTCGCCGCCGAGATCCGCCGTGGCCTTGCCGCTGATGCCGAAACCCTCGGTCGACGCCGCCTGCACCGCGGCCGCGAGCCCGTGCTTGCCGGCGTCACCCACCCGGCCCACCTGGTCGACGAGCTCGCCGAAGATGCGCCGCAGCTCCGTGACCTCCGCCGCGAGTTTCGCGACTGCGTCCTCGAATTCCCGATCCGCGCGCGCGGCGGCCTCCGCCCGTTCCGCCTGCCAGTCCCTTCCGGTTCCCGCCGCCGACGCCTGCATCACCTCTCCCCCGTGGTTCGTGCCGTGCAGCCAGCCGGTTGAACCCGGCTGGCCGGCTTAACGCGCGGGAAGCGCCCGCGTTCCACTACCGTCCCGTGCGCATCCGCGTCCAGATCCGGGTCAGCACCCGGTCGTCGCGGGCCGCATAGACCGGCGACGGGAACAGGTTCTCCATCACTTCCGCCGGCGGATAGATCGAGGGGTCCTCCTTGATCTCGGCATCGACATGTTCGAGCGAGGCCGGCACCGCATTCGGATAGAACACGTAGTTGGTGACGTCGGCGATCACGTCGGGGCGGAGGATGAAGTTGATGAAGGCATGCGCATTGTCCGGATTCGGCGCATCGGCCGGGATCGCCATGAGATCGAACCACTCGATCGAGCCTTCCTTCGGCACCGTGTAGGCGATCTCCGCCCCCGTCCCCGCCTGTTCGGCCCGGTCCATGGCGATCAGCACGTCGCCCGACCAGCCCGCGGCGACGCAGATCTCGCCGTTCGCGAGATCCGAGATGTACTGGGACGAATGGAAGTAGCGGATATGCGGGCGCACGGCCTCGAAGAGCTCCGACACCTGCGCGAGGTCCTCCTCCGCCGTCGAGGTCGGGTCGAGCCCGAGATACTGCAGCGCCACCGGGATCATCTCGGTCGCGCTGTCGAGATAGCTGATGCCGCAGTCGGCGAGTTTCGCCGTCACCTCCGGATCGAACAGCAGCGCCCAGCTGTCGGTCGGCGCGTCATCGCCGAGGCGTTCGCGCACCATCTCGACATTGTAGCCGATGCCGTTGGTGCCCCACATGTAGATGACGGAATGCTCGTTGCCCGGATCATGCGCGGAGACGGCCTCCATCAGGTCGGGGTCGAGCCCCTCGGCATTCGGGATCTTGCTGCGGTCGAGCGGCATGTAGACGCCCGCCGGCACCTGCCGGGCGAGATAGCTCGAGGTCGGCACCACCACGTCGTAGCCCGACGAGCCGGCAAGCAGACGCGCCTCCAGGACGTCGTTCGAGTCATAGACGTCGTAGACGACCTGGATCCCCGTCTCCTCGGTGAACCGCCTGATCGTGTCCTCGGCGATATAGTCCGACCAGTTGTAGACATGCACCACCTCCTGGGCGAAGGCAGGCGCGCCGAGCGAAAGCGCGAGTGCAGTCCCCGTGAAAAGTCGCGTCATTCCCGTCCCTTCCTGCTACTAGAACCCGAACCGGTCGCGCAGACCGTACCACCAAGAACCCAGAAACGAATAGGGGACAGCGAACCGTCTTCCGCCGGGAAACGGGATCCATGGCATGGCGGCGAAGACGTCGAACCGGCTCATGTCGCCATCCACCGCCTCCGCGAGGATTCGCCCGAAGAGATGGCTCCCCACCACCCCGTGGCCGGAATAGCCATGGGCGAAATAGACCGCACGTCCGAGTCGCCCGAGCTGCGGCACGCGGGAATACGAGATCGCGCAGTTCCCCGACCAGGCGTAATCGACCCGCACGCCCCGGAGACCGGGAAACACCTTCTCCATGTTCGGCACGAGCTTGGCCCTGATGTCGGCAGGATCCGTCCCGCCATAGACCGTGCCGCCGCCGAAGAGGAGCCGCCCGTCCGCCGAGAGGCGGTAGTAGTCGAGCACGTAGCGCACGTCCTCGACACAGGCATCGGTCGGCAGGAGCGCCCGCCCGCGTTCGCCGAGGGGCACGGTCGCGATCATCTGGGTCGAGAACGGCATCACCCGTTCGTAGAGCTCCGGCACGACCCGGCCGAGATAGGCATTGCCGCAGACGATCGCCGCACGGGCCCGCACCGCGCCCCGGCCCGTGCGCACGATGACACCACCGCCCTGCTCCTCGACCGCGGTCACCGCCGATCCCTCGTGGATGCGCCCGCCGAGCGATTCGAGCGCCGCCGCCTCGCCGAGCGCGAGGTTCAGCGGATGCATGTGCCCCCCCGAACGGTCGAGCATTCCCCCCGCGTAGAGATCACAGGCGACATGGCGGCGGATGCCGTCGCGGTCGAGAAGCTCGAAATCATCATGCCCGTGCCGCCGCCAGAGCACCTGCCTGGCCTCGAGCTCGCGCATCTGCTTCGCGGTGAAGGCCGCGAAGATCTGCCCGTCCTTCAGGTCGCAGGCGATCCGGTATCTCGCCACCCGCTCGCGGATGATGTGGTTCCCCTCCTTCACCACGGAACCCACGAAATCCGCCGTGTCGCGGCCGTAGCGCGCCTCGATCCGGTCGAGCCCGGCATTCAGCCCGTTGACGATCTGGCCGCCGTTCCGTCCCGACGCGCCCCAGCCGACCCGCGCCGACTCAAGGACCACCACCCGGTATCCGCGCTCGGCGAGTTCGATCCCTGCCGAAAGACCGGAATACCCCGCGCCGATCACGCAGACATCCGCCTCCGCCTCTCCGTCCAGCGCAGGCCGCGCCGGGGCGGGATTGGCCGAGGCGGAGTAATAGCTCGGGGGATAGTCGATCCCCCCGCTCATACCGTCTCCAGATAGGTTTCGTGTTCGAAGGGGCTGATCTGCCGCGCGAAGACCTGGAATTCCTGCTTCTTCATGCCGACGAAACTGCGGCGCAGGATGGGCGCGAAGATCGTCCCCATCCGGTTCGACTGCTCGAACGCCGTGATCGCCGCCTTCCAGTCCTCCGGCAGGGCCGGCGCCGCCCCCTCGTCCTGCACCGCCTGCATCGGCGCCGGCGGCTCCACGCCCGCCTCGATCCCGGCGAGCGCCGCCCCGAGGATCGCGGCCAGCACGAGATAGGGATTGGCATCCGCCCCCGCGACCCGATGCTCGATCCGCCGGGCATCGGGCGCGCCGCCCGGGATCCTTATCGCCGCATGCCGCGTGTCATAGCCCCAGCAGACTTCGGTCGGCGCATGAGCATTCGGTTGCAACCGCCTGTAACTGTTGAGATGCGGAGCAAAGACAAGTGCCGACGACCGCATGTGGTCGAGAAGCCCCGCCACCGCGTGGCGCATCGCCGCCGAACCCTCGGGTCCGCCATTGTCGAAGATGTTCCTGCCGTCGCGGTTGTTGAGCGAGAAATGGACGTGGAACCCGCTCCCCGCGCGGTCGAGGAAAGGCTTTGCCATGAAGGACGCGGCGAGGCCGTGCCTGCGCGCGATCCCCTTCACGAACCGCTTGAAATAGAGCGCGTCGTCCGCCGCCCGCAGCGGGTCCGCGACATGGTGGAGATTGATCTCGAACTGGCCGCCGCCGTTTTCCGAGATCGCCGAATCGACCGGGATCCCGTAGGCGTCGCAGGCGGCGTAGACGTCGGTGAAGAAGGCCTCGAAATGGTCGAGATCGTCGATGCAGAGCGCCCCGTCGCCGTCGAGGAGGCGGTTCGTCACCGGCGAGCGCGGCGGCGTCGGCTCGCCGCTGCCGGTATCGACGAGGTAGAATTCGAGCTCCGTCGCCACGACGGGCGTGAGCCCCTTCTGCGCATATCGCTCCACCACCGCCGCCAGTGCCTGGCGCGGATCGCCCGGATAGGGCGCGCCGTCCTCCTCCACCAGCCACAGCGGGATCAGCGCCGACGGCGGGCTGAGCCAGTCCATGGGCAGGAGGCCGCGCCCCGTAGGCACGCAGCAGCCATCGACATCCCCCTCCTCCCAGACGACCGGATTGTCGGCGACATCCTCGCCCCAGATGTCGAGGAAGACGATCGAGAAGGGCATCCGCATCCGCCCCTCGAGCACGGTCCTCGCCTGCGCCACCGGAACGCGCTTGCCGCGCAGCACGCCGTTCAGATCGCAGACCGCCGCGCGGAGACTGGTGATCTCCGGCCTGCCGTCGAGCCAGGTCAGCGCCGCCGCCGCGTCCATCATTCCCGCTCCGTAGTGCCGCTTCCGACCTCTAACATACGGCCGCTGCACGGCAAAGTTCGCGTGAGCGGCCCCGGAGTGCCGGCGCCGCCCGGCGCGGGGATGACACGCCTGCCCGCTCGCGGCGTTAACACTTGGGTAGCTTTTGTTTTTCCTTGTTTTTCAATATCTTGATTGGGTTTTCACGCGTGGGCGCCCGTGGGCCCACGCCCGCCCGCGGCTTCTTCGCGCAGAAGGCGGCGCTGGATCTTCCCGGTCGCGGTCATCGGCAGGCTCTCCACGAACACGACCTCCCGCGGGACGACATGCGGCGAGACCCGCTCCCTCACCCGCGCCATCAGCGCCGACTCGAGTCCCTCCCTGGGCGCGCCCTGCCGCAGCACCACGAAGGCGCGGACCGCCTCGGTCCGGATCGGGTCGGGGACGCCGACCGCCGCCGCCATCACCACCGCGGGATGGCCGGCGAGGCAGTCCTCGATCTCCGAGGGCCCGATCCGGTAGCCCGAGGAGGTGATGACATCGTCCACCCGGGCGCCGAAGAAGACATGGCCCTCCTCGTCCATCCTCCCCTCGTCGCCGGTTCGCAGCCAGTCGCCGACGAATTTCTCCGCCGTCTTCTCCGGCTGGCCCCAGTAGCCGAGGAACATCACCGGGTCGGGCCGCCTGACCGCGATCTCGCCGCTCTCGCCGGCCGGCAGCGGCCTGCCCTCGCCGTCGATGATCGCCACCTCGTGGCCGGGGATGGCGCGGCCGGCCGAGCCCGGCTTCACCGGCGCCACCGAGGCCGCGTTCCCCACCACCGCGTTGCATTCGGTCTGGCCGTAGAATTCGTTGATCTCCCGCCCGAAGACCTCGCGCCCCCAGTGGAGCATCTCCGCCCCGAGCGCCTCGCCGGCACTCGTGACCGACCGCAGTCCCTCGACCCGCCTCACCCCCGCCTGCCGCATCAGCCTGAGCGAGGTCGGCGGCAGGAAGACGTTCCTGATCCCGAGTTCCGCCACCAGCGACGGCACCCGCTCCGGGTCGAATTTCGCCATCCGGTGCGCGACCACCGGCACCCCGTGATAGAGCGCGGGCAGGAGCGCATTGGCGAGGCCCCCCATCCAGGCCCAGTCCGCCGGCGTCCAGAGGCAGTCGCCCGGCTGCCCGAGCCCCTCGTGCGCAAGCTCGATCCCCGGCAGATGCCCGATCAGCACCCGGTGGCCGTGCAGCGCCCCCTTCGGCGGGCCGGTGGTGCCGCTCGTATAGGCGATGAAGGCCGGATCGTCGGGGCCGGTCGCGACCGCCTCCCCGCCGTCCGCCGCCTTGCCGAGCTCGTGCCAGAAGCTCCAGATCCCCGGCTGGCGCTCGTCGATCGAGAAGATCTCGGCAAGTTCCGGGCAGCGGTCCCGGATCGCCCGTATCCTGGGCAGGCTGGCGCCGTCCGTGATCACCGCCTTCGCGCCCGCATCGCCGAGCCGGAAGGCGAGCGCATCCTCCCCGAAAAGCGTGAACAGCGGCAGGACCACCGCGCCGATCCGGTAGGCGGCGAGATGCGTCACCACCGCTTCCGGCGTCTGCGGCAGCAGCACCGCCACCCGGTCGCCGCGCCCGATCCCGTGCGCCTTCAGCACCTCGCCGAACCGGGCGCTCGCCCGCGCAAGCTGCGCATAGGTCCAGTCCCGGACCTCGCCGTCCGGACGCAGGTAGCGAAGCGCGAGGCGGCCGGGATCGGCCCGCGCCCAGACGTCGCAGACGGCGTCGGCGATGTTGAACCGGGCGGGCCTTGGCCAGGCGAAATCCGCGCGCAGCCCCTCCCAGTCCCTTCCCGTCTGGACGAGTGCGCGGCCGGGCATGAGCCTGATCCTCCTGCTGACGGCGGGGAGCCTAGCCCCGCCGCCCACCGACCGGAAGGTGCTCCGTGCAGCGACCTTGCACCCGTGCCCCGGCGGTCCTAGTTTCGCATGCAAAGTCCCGGGAGTTGAAGCATTGACCAATGAGCCGCGCCTGATCGATCCGTTCGCTCGCGCCATCACCTACCTGCGCGTTTCGGTGACGGACCGCTGCGACTTCCGCTGCGTCTACTGCATGGCCGAGCACATGGAGTTCCTGCCGAAGGCGCAGCTCCTCACGCTCGAGGAACTCGACCGGCTCTGTTCGGCCTTCATCGGGCTCGGCGTCCAGAAGCTGCGGATCACCGGCGGCGAGCCCCTCGTCCGCAAGGGGATCATGACCTTCTTCCGGGCGATGTCGCGCCATCTCGACAGCGGCGCCCTGAAGGAGCTCACGCTCACCACCAACGGCAGCCAGCTCCAGCGGTTCGCGGCGGAGCTCGCGGATTGCGGCGTGAAGCGGATCAACATCTCGCTCGACACGCTCGATGCGGCGAAGTTCAAGGCGATCACCCGCTGGGGCAGGTTCGAGCAGGTCATGGCCGGGATCGACGCGGCGGTCGCCGCCGGGCTGCGGGTCAAGATCAACACGGTCGCCCTCAAGGGCGTGAACGATGACGAGGTCCACGACCTCGTCCGCTGGTGCGGCGAGCGCGGGCACGACCTCACCTTCATCGAGGTCATGCCGATGGGCGATCTCGGCAACGAGAACCGGCTCGACCAGTATTATTCCCTCCACGACCTGCGGCGCGAGCTCGAGACGCAGTGGACGCTCACCGACAGCCCCGAGCGCACCGGCGGCCCGGCCCGCTATGTCCGGGTCAAGGAAACCGGGGGCAGGATCGGCTTCATCACGCCGCTTACCCACAATTTCTGCGAGGGCTGCAACCGCGTGCGCGTGACCTGTACCGGCCAGCTCTACATGTGCCTCGGCCAGGAGGACGACGCCGATCTCCGGGCGCCTCTCCGGGCGAGCCCGACCGACGACGCACCGCTCGTCGCGACAATCCGCGCCGCCATCGCCCGGAAGCCCAAGGGCCACGATTTCGACTATTCCCGCCAGACCGTTTCCGGCCAGATGCCCCGGCACATGAGCCATACCGGCGGCTGACCGGGGGAGGACGTAGCCGGACGCGGATGCCGGGATGCGCCGCGTTCTGGCCTTCGGCCTCGGTCGGACTATGCTCTTTCCCGCGGGCGGCTCCACGGGCCGCCTGTCGAAGATGGGAGAGAGGGCATGAAACGCACCGGTTCGGCAATCTGGAACGGCGGTCTGAAGGACGGCAAGGGCACGATCTCGACCGAGAGCAGGGCGCTCGACGGGCTCCCCTACAGCTTTGCGCGGCGGTTCGGCGACGAGAAGGGGACAAACCCGGAGGAACTGATCGGCGCGGCGCATGCGGCCTGCTACTCGATGGCCCTGTCGATGGTGCTGGGCCAGAACGGCATGGAACCGGAGGAAATCGCGACCCGCGCCGAGGTCTCGATCGAACAGGTCGAGGGCGGCTTCGCGATCAACCGCATCCATCTCCACACCCGCGCGCGCATCCCCGGCGCCGACCCCGCCGCCTTCAACCGCTGCGCGGAGGAGGCCAAGGCCGGCTG
>JAJUJF010000016.1 GCA_029265455.1 Paracoccaceae bacterium
CCACGAGACCGGGGTGACCAATGTCATCGATCCGCTCGCCGGCTCCTATTACGTCGAGAAGCTCACGCACGACCTCGCAGAAGCGGCCTGGGCCCTCATCGAGGAGGTCGAGGCCATGGGCGGCATGACCAAGGCGGTCGACTCGGGCATGCCGAAACTGCGGATCGAGGAGGCGGCCGCGCGGCGGCAGGCCCGCGTCGATCGCGGGGACGAGGTGATCGTCGGCGTGAACAAGTATCGTCCCGCCAACCCGGAGCATGTCGACATCCTCAACATCGACAATGCCAAGGTACGGGAAGCGCAGGTTGCGCGGCTCACGCGGATCAGGGAGACACGCGATGCGGCCGCCTGCGAGGCGGCGCTGAAGGCGCTCGAGGAGACCGCCCGCGGCGACGGCAACCTGCTTGCCGCCGCGATCGAGGCGGCGCGGGCACGGGCGAGCGTGGGGGAGATGTCGATGGCGATGGAAAGGGTGTTCGGCCGCCACCGTGCCGAGGTGCGGACCCTCGCCGGCGTCTATGGCGCCGCCTACGAGGGCGACGAGGGCTTTGCCGAGATCCAGAAGGAGGTCGAGCGTTTCGCCGAGGAGGAAGGGCGCCGGCCGCGGATGCTGGTGGTCAAGCTCGGCCAGGACGGCCACGACCGCGGCGCCAAGGTGATCGCCACCGCCTTCGCCGACATCGGTTTCGACGTCGATGTCGGCCCGCTCTTCCAGACCCCGGAGGAGGCGGCGCAGGATGCGATCGACAATGACGTGCATGTCGTCGGCGTCTCGAGCCAGGCCGCCGGCCACCGCACGCTCGCGCCGCAACTGGTCGAGGCCTTGCGCGCGCGCGGCGCCGGCGACATCCTCGTCATCTGTGGCGGCGTGATCCCGAGCCAGGACTACGCCGATCTCGAGAAGGCGGGGGTGAAGGCGATCTTCGGCCCAGGCACCAACATCCCCGAGGCGGCACGCGGCATCCTGCGGCTGATCCGTAACGAGCGGAAGGCGATGGCAGGCTGATGGCCCAGGCGATCCCGGTCTTCGTCATCAACCTCGACCGCCGCCCCGACCGGCGCGACTTCATGGCGCGCCAGCTCGATGGCATGGGCGTGGAATGGGTGCGCATACCGGCCCTTGATGCGAAGACCGTGAGCGACGAGCGGCTTGCCGAGGATGTCGCCCTCTCCGGCCATCTCATCCCGATGGGCCGCGGCAGCCAGTGCAATGCCTGCAACCATTTCACCATCATGCGGCACCTGGTCGCGTCCGGGGCGCCGGCGGCCCTCGTGCTCGAGGACGACATGGAGCTCAGCCCCGACGTCGCCGGCTTCCTCCGTGACGCGGACTGGCTGCCCGACGGGGCCGGCATCATCCGCCTGGAGAAATGGTCCCGACGGGCAAGCTCGAAACTGCTCGGACCGCCGATCGGAAGAAGCCCGGTGGAAGGCCGCACGATCCGCAAGCTCTATTCCCGGATCGGCGGCTCCGGCGCCTACATCATCACGGCGGGTGCCGCGCAGCGGATCCTCGACGGCAAGGGGATCCTGCGCCACCCGATCGACCATCTCCTCTTCAACCTCAACATCTCCCCTCTCGCGCGCGAGGTCGGCGTGGCGATGGTGCTGCCGGCGTTGGCGCGGCAGGAATGGTCGGGCCTCGCCTCCGACATCTCGCGCGACCGCAAGGCGCATGAAAAGACGCTGCGGGACCGGGCGCGGCGCGGACTGTCGGAGATCAGGCTCCTGCCGCAGCAGGTCGCGGCGGTGGTCTTCAGGGGTGCGAGGCTCCTTCCGATCGAATTCTCGGAGAGCACACGATGAAGGTTGCCGTCGGCTGCGTGAAATGGGGCACCCGGTTCGGGCCGGATTACGTCAACGTCCTCTACCGTGCCGTGCGCGACCATCTCCGGTACCCGCACCGTTTCGTCTGCCTCACCCACGAGCCCGAGGGGCTCGATCCGGGGATCGAGACCATGCCGGTGCCCGACATCGGCGTGCCGCCGAGCGAATGGCTGAAACGCGGCTGCTGGCCCAAGGTGGCGCTGTTCGCGCCGGAGGTCTTCGCCGACGACGAGATCGTGCTCTATCTCGACCTCGACCTGATGATCGTCGGCCAGCTCGATCCGTTCATCGACCTCGTCCGCGACAGGCCGGCGTTCTACACGCTTCGCGAATGGAACCCGCCGATCTGGCGCGTCCTGCCGCTTGCCTGGCGCCCCGACCGCGGCAGCCAGGGTTCGATCTACGTCTGGCGCGCGGGCGAGCAGCGCCATGTCTACGATCATTTCCGCGCCAACGTCGATTACGTACGGGAGAACTTCTGGTCGGACCGGTTCTACCTGCCGAACATCGCGATCGGCGCGACCTACCTGCCCTACGAATGGACGGCGAGTTTCAAGAACGTCTGTGTCCGGCCCTGGCCGCTCAATCTCGTCCTGCCGCCGCGCCGGCCGCCGGCGGGGGTGAAGGTGCTGGTCTTCCACGGCAGGCCGCGGCCGATCGACCTGATGGGCAGGCCGGGCGAACGATGGGGATCGAAACGCCGCTCGGGCACCGAGCCGGTGCCCTGGGTGCGTGACTACTGGACCGGTTACGGCGGAAGGCTGCCCGCGACCTGAGGCGCTGCCGCTTGCCGGAAGCGCGAAGATCGCCCGATAATGACGACGAGCGGCATCCGGATGACAGGGGAGACGGCGTGGACCAGAGCCAGATCGACAAGATGCGGCAGGCGGCGCTCGACTATCACGAGCATCCCAAGCCGGGAAAGCTCGAGATTCGCGCCACGAAGCCGATGGCGAACCAGCGCGACCTTGCACGCGCCTATTCCCCCGGTGTCGCCGAGGCCTGCCGCGAGATCATCGCCGATCCGCAGACGGCCGCGCGCTACACGGCCCGGTCCAATCTCGTCGGCGTGGTCTCGAACGGGACGGCGGTCCTCGGCCTCGGCAACATCGGGGCGCTCGCCTCGAAACCGGTAATGGAGGGCAAGGCGGTCCTCTTCAAGAAATTCGCCAATATCGACTGTTTCGACATCGAGCTGAACGAATCCGACCCCGAGCGGCTCGCCGACATCATCACGGCGCTCGAGCCCTCCTTCGGGGCGATCAACCTCGAGGACATCAAGGCGCCCGAGTGTTTCATCGTCGAGCGGCTCTGCCGCGAGCGGATGAACATCCCCGTCTTCCACGACGACCAGCACGGCACCGCGATCGTCGTCGGGGCGGCGGCGCGCAACGCGCTCGAACTCGCCGGCAAGAAGTTCGAGGACATCAAGATCGTCTCCACCGGCGGCGGCGCCGCCGGGATCGCCTGTCTCAACATGCTGGTGAAGCTCGGCGCGAAACGCGAGAACATCTGGCTCGTCGATCTTCACGGCCTCGTCCACGAAGGGCGCGAGGCGGACATGAACCCGCAGAAGGCGGCCTTCGCCCAGCCGGGCGGTCCGCGCAGCCTCGAGGAGGTGATCGAGGGCGCGGATCTCTTCCTCGGCCTCTCCGGGCCGCGGGTGCTGAGCCAGCTGATGGTGGCCCGCATGGCCGAGCCGCCGATCATCTTCGCCCTCGCCAATCCCGAGCCCGAGATCGTCCCGGAGCTTGCCCGCGACGTCTCGCCCGACGCGATCATCGCCACCGGGCGTTCGGACTATCCCAACCAGGTCAACAACGTCCTGTGCTTCCCGTTCATCTTCCGCGGCGCGCTCGATGTCGGTGCGACCGAGATCAACGACGAGATGGAGATCGCCTGCATCGAGGGAATCGCGGCGCTGGCGCGGGCCTCGTCGAGCGCGGAGGCCGCGGCCGCCTACCAGGGCGAGCGGCTGAGCTTCGGACGCGACTACCTGATCCCGAAACCCTTCGATCCGCGGCTGCTCGCCGTCGTCGCGAGCGCGGTGGCGGAAGCGGCGATGAAGAGCGGCGTCGCCGCCCGGCCGCTCGATGACATCGACGCCTACCGCGCGCGGCTCAACGACCAGGTCTATCGCTCGGCCTTCATCATGCGGCGGGTGTTCGACGCGGCCCGCGGCGCCCGGCGGCGGATCGTCTTCGCGGAGGGCGAGGACGAGCGGGTGCTGCGCGCGGTACTGGCAATGAACGAGGAGGAGGTGGAGCGGCCGATCCTGATCGGGCGGCCGGAGGTGATCGAGCTTCGCTGCGAGCGCCACGCGATCCCGCTCGAGCCGGGACGGCATTACGAGACGGTGAACCCGGAAAGCGACCCGCGCTACCGCGAGTACTGGGAGACCTATCACCGGATCATGGAACGTCGCGGCGTCACCCCCGACCTTGCCCGGGCGGTCATGCGCACGAACACGACGGCGATCGCCGCGGTGATGGTCCATCGCGGCGAGGCCGACTCGATGATCTGCGGCACCTTCGGCCAGTATCTGTGGCACCTCAAGTACGTGACCCAGGTGCTCGAACACGAGGGTTTCCGTCCGGTGGGCGCGTTGTCGCTGATGATCACCGAGACGGACAATCTCTTCATCGCCGACACGCATGTGCATCCCGTCCCCACGCCCGAGCAGATCGCCGAGACCGCGATCGCGGCGGCCCGGCAGGTCCGCCGCTTCGGCCTCGAGCCGAAGGTGGCGCTCTGCTCCCATTCGCAGTTCGGCAATCTCGACACCGATTCCGGGCAGCGGATGCGGGCGGCCCTGGCGATCCTCGACCGGCGCAAGCCCGACTTCGCCTATGACGGCGAGATGCATTCCGATCAGGCGCTCGACCCGGTGCTGCGGGCGCGGATGTTCCCCAACTGCCGGTTCGAGGGCGCGGCCAACGTGCTGATCTTCGCCTATACCGACGCGGCAAGCTGTGCGCGGAACATCATCAAGCAGGTGGGTGGCGGGCTCGAGGTGGGGCCGATCCTGATGGGCATGGCCAATCGCGCCCATATCGTGACGCCGTCGATCACCTCGCGGGGGCTTCTCAACATCGCAGCACTCGCGGGGGCACCGGTCGCGAGTTACGGCTAGGAGTAGGGCAATGGGCTACCGCGAGATCTACGAGGGATGGAAGGCAGACCCGGAAGGGTTCTGGATGCAGGCGGCCGAAGCGATCGACTGGGAGCGCAAGCCCTCGCGCGCGCTCGACGACAGCCGCGCCCCCTTCTACGGCTGGTATGCCGACGGCACCTGCAATGCCTGCTGGAACGCGCTCGACCGCCATGTCGAGGCGGGGCATGGTGATCGGCTCGCGATCATTCATGATTCGCCGATCACCGGCACCCGGGCCTCCCTCACCTTCCGCGAGGCCCGCGACCGCGTGGCGCGGCTTGCAGGCGCGCTGGCCGCGAAGGGCGTTGGCAAGGGCGACCGCGTGGTGATCTACATGCCGATGGTGCCGGAGGCGCTGATCGCGATGCTCGCCTGCGCACGGCTCGGCGCGATCCACTCGGTGGTCTTCGGCGGCTTCGCGGCGCCGGAACTCGCCGTCCGGATCGACGATGCCGAGCCCAAGGCGCTGATCGCCGCCTCCTGCGGCATCGAGCCCGGCCGCGTCGTCGCCTACAAGCCTATGGTCGACCAGGCGATCGAGATGAGCCGGTGGAAACCCGATTTCTGCGTCATCCTCCAGCGCGAACAGGCCGAGGCGACGCTGGTCGAGGGGCGCGACCACGAGTGGCACGCCTTCCAGGAAGGGGCCGAGCCGGCGCCCTGCACGATGGTGGGCGGCATGGACCCGCTCTACATCCTCTATACCTCCGGCACGACCGGCCAGCCGAAGGGCGTGGTGCGCGCCACCGGCGGTTATCTCGTCGCGCTTGAATGGACGATGAGGAACATCTACGCCATCGATCCGGGCGAGGTGTTCTTCACCGCCTCCGACGTCGGCTGGGTCGTCGGCCATTCCTACATCTGCTACGGCCCGCTCGTGCGCGGGGCGACCACCATCGTCTTCGAGGGCAAGCCCGTCGGCACCCCCGACGCCGGCACCTTCTGGCGGGTGATCGAGGAGCACGAGGTCCGGAGCTTCTTCACCGCGCCCACCGCCTTCCGGGCGATCAAGCGCGAGGACCCGCAGGCCGAGTTCCTAGCGAAACACGACATCTCGTCGCTCCGCTATCTCTTCCTCGCCGGCGAGCGCGCCGACCCCGACACGATCGAATGGGCGCAGCGTCACCTCAAGGTGCCGGTGATCGACCACTGGTGGCAGACGGAGACCGGCTGGGCAATCGCGGCGAACCCGGTGGGGATCGAGCTGCTGCCGGTCAAGCCCGGCTCGCCGACGGTGCCGATGCCCGGTTACGATGTGCAGATCCTTGACGAGGCCGGCAACCCGCTGCCCCCGAACACGCTCGGCGCGGTCGCGATCAGGCTGCCGCTGCCGCCGGGAACGCTGCCCACGCTCTGGAATGCCGACGAGCGGTTCAGGTCCGCCTATCTCGACACCTATCCCGGCTATTATGCCACGGGCGACGCCGGCACCATCGACGAGGACGGCTATCTCGCGATCATGGCCCGCACGGACGACGTGATCAACGTCGCCGGCCACCGCCTCTCGACCGGGGCGATGGAGGAGGTGCTGGCAAGCCACCCCGACGTCGCCGAATGCGCCGTCCTCGGCATTGCCGACCCGCTGAAGGGACAGGTGCCGATGGGCTTCCTCTGCCTCAACCGGGGTTCGACCCGCGACCACGACGAGGTGATCCGGGAATGCATCGCCCTCGTGCGCGAGAGGATCGGGCCGGTTGCCGCCTTCCGGAACGCCTGCGTCGTCGACCGGCTGCCGAAGACGCGCTCGGGCAAGATCCTGCGCGGCGTGATGGGGCGGATCGTCGAGGGCCGCGACTGGAAGGCGCCGGCCACCATCGATGATCCGGCAATCCTCGACGAGATTTCGGAGTCGGTCGCAGGCCTGCGCAACAAGCCGGACTGAGACCTGCAATTCCGTCCCGGGCGGTGCGGCGAGGCCTGATTCGGCCCTGGCGTCCGCACCGGCTGCCCCTGACCTCGCGCAATTCTTCCTTTGCAAGGAGAACAATGCCCGAATTGGCGGCTTTGTGATCGCCTGGCGACGTTTGCGTTTTGCTATTATCTCCCGCAGAGATATCATGTGGCGATCCGCAGTCAGTCCGTTCAACCATAAGTTTGGCGACTCCTGACGCGGGGCCGGCGGCAGCCAAAGGCATTGTACTTGAATGACCTCCTTTCATCTCCCGCCTGAAGCCTCGGGCCTTGTCGATTGCGACCCGTACAACCGGACGATGCTGGCTCATGACATCAGGAACGCGCTGAGCGGAGTGACCGGCGGCATTGCCCTTGTCGGCCGCGCCCGGATCGAACCCGGCCTCATCCCCCAGCTCGACCGGATCCTCGCTGCGGGAGAGGAGCTCGGCCATCTGGTCGCGGCCGCCCTCGGCGAAAGCGGCGGGACCGGGCCGGAGGGGACGGGGGATGCCGCAGCGACCCGGCTTCCCGCCCTTCTCGATACGGTCGGGCGGCGATGGAAGGGAGAAGCGGCGGCGCGGTCGCGCGAATTCAGGATCGAGACCGGTCCGGACCTTCCGGGCGGGCTGCGCGTGCCCGCGCTCGATCTCCTGCGCATCCTCGGCAATCTCATCGACAGCGCCCTCCGGCGCGGCGATGGCGGGATCGTGCGCCTCGTGATCCGCCGCGAAGCCGATGGCGGCATCCTCCTCGCGGTCTCCGCCGGGAGGACGGGAGGCAGGGACGGAGCCGGTTCCCCGGACGCCTCCGGCCAGCACCGGGACCACGGGACGGAAGGCGACGGGATCGGCCTCCACATCGCCCACAAGCTGACCGAACGCGCGGGCGGAAGCCTCCGGCTCGCGGACCCTTCCACAAGCGGGGCCGGGATGATCCTGCGCCTGCCCCCGGCTCTCGCCATCGAGGAGCCAGGCGGCCCGGAGAGGGAAGCGGCGGAACTGACGGCCGCAGGCGCTGAAGCCGATCCGGCCGTCGACCGCGCGGCATTCGACGCGCTCGTGGCGATGATCGGCCCGGAAATGATGCCGGAGCTCCTCGACCGGATCGAAAGCGATGTCGCCTCGGCGCGGGATGCCCTTGCCGGGGCCATCGATCCGCCTGCCGTCGAGGTCATCCGCGCCAAGTCGCATATCCTGATCTCGGTCGCCGGAAGCTTCGGGGCGACCCGGCTGCAACATGCGGCGACCGCCCTCAACGCCGCGGCACGGGATCCCGCCGCACCGGGGCTCGGGGATCAGGTCCGTGCCTGCCTGGCCGAGATCGCGGCCGCGCTGGAATTCGTCAGGGCCGAGAGGACGGCATGTTGATGCAGGCTCTCGAGAAGAAGGTGCTGGTCGTCGAGGACACGGCCCTCCTCACGATGCTTTACCGGAACGTGCTCGGCCGGGCCGGGCACGATGTCACCGTCGCCACCACCCTTGCCGAGGCACGGGCCGAGCTCGAGGCCCGCAACTTCGCGCTCGTGCTGCTCGACCTCCAGCTTCCGGACGGCGACGGCATGGCGCTGCTCCACGAGTTGCGCGCACGCCGGCGCGAATGCCGGGTGATCGTCATCACCGCCAACGGTTCGATCAACCGCGCGGTGGAGGCGATGCGTGCCGGCGCCCTCGACTTCGTCGTCAAGCCATTCGACGAGGCGCGGTTGATGGGTGCCGTCAACAACGCGATCGCCCAGCCGGTGCAGGTGGCCGAGGTCACGCCCCCGGGCGACGAGCCCCCCTGCGACCAGCCGGGCGAACTCGGCTTCATCGGCAGCTCGGCACCGATGCGGAGCATCTACCGGATGGTGCGCTCGATCGGCCGCTCCACCGCCACCGTCTTCATCACCGGCGAGAGCGGCACCGGCAAGGAGGTCTGCGCCCGCGCCATCCACGCCGTCTCGACCCGGGCCGACAAGCCCTTCGTGCCGCTCAACTGCGCCGCCATCCCGCGCGATCTCCTCGAGTCGGAGGTGTTCGGCCATCTGAAGGGCGCCTTCACCGGCGCGCTCGCCGACAAGCCGGGCGCGGCGGCTGTGGCGAATGGCGGCACGCTCTTCCTCGACGAGATCTGCGAGATGGATCTCTCGCTCCAGACCAAGCTCCTGCGCTTCCTCCAGACCGCGACAATCCAGCCCGTCGGCGCCGCCCGCCCCGTGCCGGTTGATGTGCGCATCGTCTGCGCGACCAACCGCGATCCGGAGGAGGAGGTCCGCCACGGCCGCTTCCGCGAGGATCTCTTCTACCGGCTCCATGTCGTGCCGATCCACATGCCGCCGCTGCGGGAACGGCCCGACGACATCATGGAGATCGCGCAGGCCGTGCTCCTGCGCGACGCCCGCGAGGAGGGCAAGACCTTCACCGGCTTCCACCCGGAGGCAGCGGCAATCCTCAGTTCGCGGCAATGGCCGGGCAACGTCCGCCAGCTCCTCAACGTCATCCGCAACATCGTCGTCCTCCACGACGGGCCCCTCGTCCTGCCGGAAATGCTGCCCCCCGAAGGCAGCCTCGGCAGCGCCGAGACCGCGTCCCCCCCTCATCCCGCCCGGACAGCGGCGGTGGCGCAGTTCGCGGCACTCGGCCGGGGTGACGGGACGAGCCTTCGCGACCGGGTCGAGCCCCTTGTCGGCCTGCCGCTCGCGGAAGTCGAACGTGAGCTGATCGAGGCGACGATCGAGCATTGCGAGGGCTCGATCCCCCGCGCGGCGCGGGTGCTCGCGGTCTCGCCCTCGACGATCTACCGCAAGCTCGAGGCATGGTCGGGAGTGACGCGCCGCGCCCGCGCCTGAACCGCTGCTCCGCACCCGGGTTGCCGCGGGGTGCGGCCCCCGAATCCGCTCGGGGCCCGGGCGTTTGCCCGAACGGCAGCCTGCTCGACTGCGGCGCCGGCGCGCCTGCGCCATGGTGCGGAGGGCTCGCCGCCCTTGTCATTCCCGCATGCCGAACTGCATAGTCGGCGCGCGAACGGAGCGAACGGGATGACAGCCATGAGCCTTCTCCAGCGCGCGCTCGAGGCGCGGGCGAATGCCCATGCCCCCTATTCGGGATTTTCCGTCGGTGCGGCGATCCGCTGCCCGGATGGCAGCATCCACGTCGGGTGCAACGTGGAGAATGCGTCCTATCCCGAAGGAACCTGCGCCGAGACCGGCGCCATCGCCGCGATGGTGGCCGCTGGCCGCCGCGCGATCGCCGAGGTCCTCGTCGTCGCCGAGGCGACCGCGCCGGTCCCGCCCTGCGGCGGCTGCCGGCAGCGGCTCGCGGAATTCGCCGGACCGGAGACGCCGGTGATCCTCGCCGGCCCGGACGGCGAACGGCTGCGCACGACGATGGGGGCGCTGCTGCCCGGCAGCTTCGGCGCCGGGCACCTGCCGGAGATGCCGGCATGAGACGCAGCTGCGCAGAACCCGCCGCCGATGCGGCCAGGGCGCTCGCCTGTCTTGATCTCACCCTGCTCGAGGAGGGGGCGACGCCCCGGGATGTGGACGCGCTCTGCGACCGGGCGCGGACGCCGCACGGACCCGTCGCCGCCGTCTGCGTCTTTCCGGCTTCCGTCGCACGTGCCCGGTCGCGGCTCGCCGGGAGCGGCATCCGTGTGGCGACGGTGGTGAATTTCCCGGGCGGCGACCTCCCGATCGATTCCATCCGCACGACGGCGGCCGAGGCGCTTGCCGCGGGCGCGCAGGAGATCGACATGGTGATCCCGTGGCAGGCGCTCCACGCCGGCGACGAGGGCCCCGTGCGCGAGACGATCCGGACCATCCGCCAGACCGCCCGCGATGCGGTGCTGAAGACCATCCTCGAGACCGGCGCGCTCGACCGGCCCGAACTGATCGCCCGCGCGGCCACGATCGCGATCGCGGAGGGCGCGGATTTCCTCAAGACCTCCACCGGCAGGGCGGAGGTGAACGCGACGCCCGAGGCGGTGGAGATCCTGCTCGAGGCGGCGAAGGCCGCGCCCCGGACGGTCGGCGTCAAGCCCGCGGGCGGGATCCGCACGGCGGACGACGCTGCGCGCCTTCTCGCGCTTGCCGACCGGATCATGGGACCGGACTGGGCGCGCCCGGAGACGTTCCGCATCGGCGCGTCGAGCCTGATCTCGAGCCTCCTCGCGGTACTCGACGGGGAGGCCGCGACTCTTCCCGGCGGCGGCTACTGATGCTGGCGCAGGAGGTGATCCGGCGCAAGCGTGATGGCGAGACGCTCGCGCCGGAGGAGATCCGCTTCCTGATCGAGGGGCTCATCACCGGCCGGGTGAGCGAGTGCCAGGCCGCGGCCTTCGCGATGGCGATCTGCCTGCGCGGCATGGTGCTCTCCGAACGGGTTGCCCTGACCGAGGCAATGCGGGATTCCGGCAACGTGCTGCGCTGGGACCTGCCGGGCCCGGTGGTCGACAAGCATTCGACCGGCGGCATCGGCGACAATGTCTCGCTGATGCTCGCCCCGGCGCTAGCTGCCTGCGGGGCGTACGTTCCGATGATCGCCGGCCGCGGCCTCGGCCATACCGGCGGCACGCTCGACAAGCTCGACGCGATCCCCGGCTACGAGAGCCAGCCCGACTCGGAGACGCTGCGCCGCGTCGTCGCGGAGACCGGCTGCGCGATCGTCGGGCCCACGGAGGATCTCGCCCCGGCCGACCGGCGGCTCTACGCGATCCGCGACGTCACCGGCACTGTCGAATCGATCGACCTCATCACCGCCTCGATCCTCGCCAAGAAACTCGCCGCCGGCCTCGATGCCCTCGTGCTCGACGTCAAGACCGGCTCGGGCGCCTTCATGGAGACCCTCGAGGATGCCCGCAACCTCGCCGATTCCCTCGTCGATGTCGCGAACGCCGTCGGCTGTCCGACGCGCGCATTGATCACCGACATGAACGAGCCGCTGGCGAGTGCCGCCGGCAATGCCCTCGAGGTGGCGAACGCCGCGCGCTTCCTGCGGGGGGATGCCATCGACAGCCGCCTCTGGGACGTGACCGTCGCCCTCGGCGGCGAGCTCCTCGCACTGGCCGGGATCGAGGCCGATCCCGCCGCCGGAGCGGAACGGATCGCCGCTGCCTTTGCCTCCGGCGCGGCCGCCGAGCGGTTCGACCGGATGGTGGCGGCACTCGGCGGCCCGGTCGGGTTCCTCGACGCCTGGGAGCAGCATCTCACCCGCGCGCCGCTGATGGCGGAGGTGACGGCGACGGAAGCCGGCTTCGTCACCGCCATCGACGGGCGCGAACTCGGCTACGCGGTGATCGAGCTCGGCGGCGGCCGCCGGCGGTCGGGCGACCGGATCGACCACCGCGTCGGGCTCGATGCGCTCCTCGGCCTCGGCGCGGCGGTGGAGGCGGGCGACGCGCTCGCTGTCGTCCACGCCGCCGACGAGGCAGGGCTTGCCGCCGCCACCGCACGCGTGCGTGCCGCCTACCGGATCGGCGAGGCCGCGCCCGATCCCGGTCCCCTCATTGCCGAGGACGTCTGATGGCCGAGGTCCCGCGCCCCTCCCCTCCTGACAGGAAAGGATGAGCCGATGGCGCGGGCAATCCTCCTCGTCATGGATTCAGTCGGCTGCGGCGGTGCCCCCGACGCCGCCGATTTCGGTGACGAGGGCGCAAACACGCTGGGCCATATCGCACTTGCCTGCGCCGAGGGCCGGGCCGAGGAGGGCCGCTCCGGTCCGCTGCGGATCCCGACCCTCGCCCGGCTCGGCCTCGGTCCTGCGATCCGGCTTGCCTCCGGCCTCGATACCGGGCTTCCCGACACGGCCGGGGGAATGTGGGGCGCGGCCACGGAAATCTCCCGCGGCAAGGACACTCCCTCGGGTCACTGGGAACTCGCTGGCGTACCGGTGCCCTGGGAATGGCACCGCTTTCCCCGCACCGTGCCCGCCATTCCGGAGACAATCACCGGGCCGTTCCTCGCCCGCACCGGCCTCCCCGGGGTCCTTGCCAACCGCCACGCGGCGGGAATGCCGGTAATCCGCGAATACGGCGCCGAACATCTCGCGAGCGGCAAGCCGATCCTCTACACCTCCGCCGACAGCGTGCTCCAGATCGCCGCCCACGAGGAGGCCTTCGGCCTCGAGCGGCTCTACGAGATCTGCGAGATCGCGGCCTGGATCGTCCATCCGCTCCGCGTCGGCAGGGTGATCGCAAGGCCCTTCGTCGGCACCTCGCCCGAGACCTTCCGGCGCACCGCGAACCGGCGCGATTTCGCGATCCCGCCCCCCGAACCCACGCTCCTCGACCGTGTCATCGCCGCCGGCGGGCGCACCCACGCCGTCGGCAAGATCGCAGACATCTTCGCCGGGCGCGGCATCTCCACCCACCGCAAGGGGCCCGACGACCTCGCGCTCCTCGATGCGACGATCGACGCCCTGGAGGAGGCCGGGGACGGCGACCTCGTCTTTGCCAACTTCGTCGATTTCGACACGCTCTGGGGCCATCCGCGCGACGTCGCGGGCTATGCGCGCGCACTCGAGGCCTTCGATGCCCGGCTTCCCGAGCTTCTCGCCCGGCTCCGCCCCGGCGATCTGGCGATCATCACCGCCGACCACGGCAACGATCCGACCGCGCCGGGCACCGACCATACCCGCGAGCGCGTACCCGTCCTCGGCACCGGCCCCGGCATCGAACCGGCGGCCCTCGGGCTCATCGGCTTCGCCGACGTGGCCGAGACGCTCGCCGCCCATCTCGGCCTCGCGCCGGGCCGCCACGGCAGGAGCGCGCTGCCCGTGAATTTCAGGGGAGCATCATGAACGAACGCGTCACTCTCGTCCGTCACCCGCTGATCCAGCACAAGCTCACGCTGATGCGCGAGCGCAGCACCTCGACCGCCGGCTTCCGCCGCCTCCTGCGCGAGATCAGCCTGCTGCTTGCCTACGAGGTGACGCGCGACCTGCCGCTGACGACCACCACGATCGAGACGCCACTTGCCGAGATGGAGGCGCCGGTGCTGCAGGGCAAGAAGCTTGCCCTGATCTCGATCCTGCGCGCCGGCAACGGCCTTCTCGACGGCGTGCTCGAACTCATCCCCTCGGCGCGGGTGGGTTTCATCGGCCTCTACCGCGACGAGAAGACCCTGAACGCGGTGCAGTATTACTACAAGGTGCCGGACGACCTCGACGAACGCCCGGTGATCGTCGTCGACCCGATGCTCGCCACCGGCAATTCAGCGGTGGCCGCGATCGACCTCCTGAAGCGCGACGGCGCGACCGACATCCGCTTCCTCTGTCTCCTTGCCGCCCCCGAGGGCGTCGCGCGGATGACCGAGGCGCATCCGGATGTCCGCATCATCACCGCCGCCCTCGACGAGCGTCTGAACGAGAGGGGCTACATCATGCCCGGCCTCGGCGATGCCGGCGACCGGATGTTCGGGACCAAGTAGCGGAAGCGGCGGAGCCATGCCCCGCCGCCCGGGCGGCCCGCAGGCCTTGCTCCTCAGCTCTGGTTGGCGCCGCGCAGGATGCGGATGCGCTGGCGGATGTGGCGCCAGCTTTCCGCCTCCGCCTCCGCGCCGCGGCTGGCGCATTCCCGCGCCTTCTGCGCGGCCTCGAATTCGGCGCGGTCGCCGCGCGCGCGATAGAGCCGCTGGGCGACGTCGTCGATCCGGGTAGCGTCCATCGATGCCTCCTCCGGCTGCCAGGGGTCAGCCCACGATAGCGCGCCGGCCGCCGATTGGGAGTCCCCTGCGCGAGGGCTGCCGTCAGTGGCCGCGCAGCCCCATGTCCCAGAACCCGATCTCGAGCCGGGTGGCGGCGGCGAAACGGGCGGCGAGCGTCGCGTTCCGGGGCAGATCCGCCCACCCCTCCCCGAGCCGCCGCACCAGCGCACCATCGATCAGCGCGCCGACATCGCGGCACAGCGTCTGGAATTCCTCGCCGGAATAGGTGTCGATCCAGTCGCGATAGGGCCCGCCCGCGCCGCGCAGCCTCAGCCCGATCTCGCCATAGCCGAGGACGCAGGGGGCAAGCGCCGCCATCAGGTCGAGGAGATCGCCCGAATACCCCGCCTCCAGCACATAGCGCGTGTAGGCGAGATTCTCCGGCGCCTCGACCGTCGCCTCGAGCGCCTGTTCGTCGATCCCCACCTCGGCGCAGTTGCGGATATGGAGCGGCATCTCGACATGGACGAGGGCATGCACGGTTTCCGAGGCAGCGCGCATCTCCGCCAGCGTCTCCGCCTTCGCCGCGGCAAGCGCCCAGGCGCGCGAGAAATGGATCAGGAAGACGTAATCCTGCCGCAGATAATGGAGGAAGGATTCCCGCGGCAGGCTGCCGTCCCCGAGGGCTTCCACGAAGGCATGGCGGGTATAGGCCTCCCAGTGCGGGGCGGCCGCCTCGCGCCAGAGCGCGAAGGCGCGGCCGTAATCAGGGGCGACAGGCGGGGCGGGGCGGGTGATGGTGCCGGGAGTGGTCATGGTGTCGCTTTCCTCCACAAGGGGCCGCAGGCGGAGGAGTGGCGCACGATTGCTGCCGTTCCCTCCGCCGGTGCGAGCCGGATCAGGTTCGATGGGTTGGCGCGCGGCCTCTCAGCCCTTCCGGGCACCCCAACGGCTGAAGGAACCATAGCGGCGAAAGCGGGGCGGGCGCAACCGCGGCGCCTCCGGATCACTGCCGGAAGGGATTGCTGCAGGACGGAGGCCCCTTGCGGGGCCGGATCAGGCCCTTTCGACGTATTCCAGCGTCGAGGTCGAGACCACCACTGCCTCCCCCTCGCCGATGAAGGGCGGCACCGTGATGCGCACGCCGTTGTCGAGGATGGCCGGCTTGTAGCTGTTGGCGGCGGTCTGGCCCTTCACCACCGGCTCGGTCTCGACCACGGTGCAGGTCACCTTCTCCGGCAGTTCGACCGACAGCGGCTCGCTCTCGTAATATTCCACCGTCGCCGTCATCCCGTCCTGCAGGAACGGACGGCGGTCGCCGAGGATGTCGGCCGGGATCTCGACCTGTTCGAAGGTCTCGGTGTCCATGAAGACAAGCATGCCGTCCTGCTCGTAGAGGAACTGCTGGTCCTTCTGGTCGAGGCGCACCCGCTCGACCTTGTCGGCGGAGCGGAAACGCTCGTTGAGCTTGCGGCCGTCGCGGACGTTCTTGAGCTCGACCTGGGCGAAGGCGCCGCCCTTGCCGGGCTTCACATGCGCGGTCTTGACCACGATCCAGAGACCGTTTTCGTGTTCGATGACATTGCCCGGACGGAGCTCGTTTCCGTTGATCTTGGCCATGATGCGCATCCGATCGTGTGAGGGTTTGACCGGGCTATAGGCCCTGGCCCGCCTTCACGCAAGCGAACGGCCGGACGGAACGAAGCGCGGGCAGCGCCGTTTCCCGCTCATGCGACACGAGCAGTCCGGGCCCCTTCCCTTCCGCGATGGCCTCACCGCGCTCGTGCTCGGCGGCGGCAATGCCCTTGGTGCCTATCATCTCGGCGTCTGTGAACAGCTCCGGGGCGCAGGAATCGAACCGGACTGGTATCTCGGCACCTCGATCGGCGCGGTCACCGCCGCCATCCTCGTCGGCAACCCGCCGGAGACGCGGCTCGAGCGCCTGCGGGTCTTCTGGGAAGAGGCGATCCAGACCGCGCCGGACATCTCGGCCTTCGGCGGGGAATTCCGCGCCCGGCTCAACAACGACCTCGCACTCGCCGCCCTCCTCTTCGGCCGTCCCGGCCAGTTCCGGGCCCGCTATCCCGGTATCTGGTCGCTGCTGCCGGGAATGCCGCCCGACCGCGCGATCCGCGACCATGCGCCGCTCCAACGCACGATCGAGCTGCTCGTCGATTTCTCCCGGCTCAACGATGCGGCCGAGCGCGTCTCGATCGTCGCCCTCGACATGGAGACCGGCGAGGAGATCTGGTTCGACAACCGGCAGGGCGGGATCCTGCCCGAGCACCTGCTGGCGGCAACGGCGCTCGCACCGCTGTTTCCGCCGGTGGAGATCGACGGGCGCCTTCTCTGCGACGCGGGCTTCGCCAACAATCTGCCCGTCGACAGGGTCTTCGCCGTGCCGCCGGAACGCGACCTCCTCTGCATCGCCGTCGATCTCTTTCATCTCGGTCACGGCAGGCCGGCGACGCTCGACGAGACGATCGCCCGTGTCCAGGATCTCGCCTTCGCAAGCCAGACCCGCCGTGCGATTGCCGGCCTCCTGCGCGAACGCGATCTCGCCCGCCGCCTCGATCCGCAGGCTCCGTCGGCGGTGCTTGCCCATCTCGCGCTGCAGCCGGCGGGTCATCAGCGCACGCTGAAGCCGCTCGACTATTCACGCTCCTCGATCGGGGAGCGGATCGCGGAGGGGCGCGCCGATGCCGAGGCGATGCTCGCCCGCCTGCGGAATGCGCCGCGCGATCAGCCGCTTGCCTATCTTGCACCACCGGCTGCTGTCGCCTGACGTCGCCGACCCTCGCGAGCGCGGTTTCGTCTGCCGGGCGGCTGCCGCCTTCAGGAGCATTTCCCGTGGAACCTATGCGGCCACGATTCATTGGCCGGGACCAGTCAGGGAGAGAATGCCCATGTTCATGCGCATCGACAAGCTTCAGGCAGAACTGCCCCAGCCGAAGCAGGCCAATCCGAATGCCGCGGCAGCCCTGCAGGAACTGCTCGGCGGCAAGTACGGCGAGATGTCGACACTCGGCAACTACATGTTCCAGAGCTTCAACTTCCGCAACAAGACCAAGCTGCGGCCGTTCTATGATCTGGTGTCATGCATCTTCGCCGAGGAACTCGGGCACGTGGAGCTGGTGAGCAACGGCGTCGCCATGCTGAACAACGGCCCGGGCGACGAGACCCCCGACGTCGACGTATCGAAGGCGCCCTTCGAGGAAATGAAGGACGTCCGTCTCGCCGGAAGCTTCTTCAGCAACGGGGGCGGCGCGATGCCGGTCAACTCCAACGCCATGTCGTGGAATGCCGACATGGTGACGACGACCGGCAACCTGATCTTCGACCTGCTGCACAACTTCCATCTCGAATGCGGGGCGCGGCTGCACAAGCTGCGGGTCTACGAGAGCCTGACCGAGCCGACCGGACGCGAGGTCTGCGGCTACCTGCTGGTGCGCGGCTCGGTCCATGCACATGCCTATGCGCTGGCGCTGAAGAAGCTGACCGGCGTCGCCATCGAGCAGATGCTGCCCACCCCGAACATCCCGCTCGACCGCATCCCGGAATGCCAGAAGTACCTCGAGTCGGGCAGCCATCGCCGCCTCTATCGCTTCGGTTCACCCGACTACGGCGCGGCCGCGGGGATCTGGTCGAACGACGAGGTGGCTCTCCCCAGCGATCCGCCCGGCAATCTCGAGGTCGTCGACGGCCCGCCCGACGGTGGCGCCATGCCCGAGCTCGTCGGCAATTACGGGGCGTTTGCTCCGGACTACGCGCCGGAGGAGATGTTCGAGATCGCGGAGCGCCTCTACACCAAGAGCCGCTGACGCTGAACGCGGCGGCAGGGGAGGCGTGTGTCGACACCCGCCCCCCTTCCCGATTCACCGCAAGCGCCTCCCTCAGGCCGCCTTCAGCCGCTCGCGCCCATGCGGCGCGCTCCAGTCGAGTTCGGGGCCGATCGGCACGATCCGGTGGGGGTTAATGTCCGGATGGCTCCGGTGGTAATGCTCGACGATGTGATCGAACCGCACCGTCTCCGCCACGCCCGGCATCTGGTACAGGTCGCGCGCATAGGCCCAGAGGTTCGGGTAGTCGATCAGCCGCCGCCGGTTGCACTTGAAGTGCCCGTGATAGACCGGATCGAACCGGAACAGCGTGGTGACGAGCCGCCAGTCCGCCTCCGTCAGCCGGTCACCAAGCAGATAGCGCCGCGTGGCGAGCCTTTCCTCCAGCCAGTCGAGCGTCTCGAAGACCTGGCGCACCGCCTCGTCATAGGCGCGCTGGCTGGTCGCGAATCCCGCGCGGTAGACGCCGTTGTTGACCGTGTCGTAGATACGGCCGTTCAGCTCCTCGATTTCCGCGCGCAGCGGCTTCGGCCAGTAGTCGTTCCGGTTCCCGGTGATGCCGTCGAAGGCCGAGTTGAACATGCGGATGATCTCCGCCGACTCGTTCGAGACGATCGTCCGCCGTTCCCTGTCCCAGAGCACCGGCACCGTCACCCGCGCCGTCGCCCGGGGGTCGGCCTCGGTATAGATGTCGCGCAGGAACCGCTTGCCGAGCACCCTGTCCCCGGTCGCGCCGTCGAAACCCGTGTCGAAGGTCCAGCCGTCATCGCCCATGAAGGGATGGACGACATCGACGCTCACATGTTCCTCGAGCCCCTTCAGCGCCCGGAAGATCAGCGTCCTGTGCGCCCAGGGGCATGCGTAGGAGACATAGAGGTGATAGCGCCCGCTCGCCGCCGGAAAGCCGCCCTCGCCCGAGGGGCCGGGGCTTCCGTCCGCGGTGATCCAGTTGCGGAAGGTGGTAGGCGGCCGCTCGAAGGCGCCGGTTTCGCTGGTGTCGAAACCGCTGACCTTCCAGACGCCGTCGATGAGCTTGCCCATGATGCACTCCTGTTGCCGCTGGCCCTGAGGTAGCGCGCAGCACCGGGGAAGGAACCCCGGCCCGGGCGACGGACTGTTTCCCGTTAGGCATTCCCGCAGACCGGCTTTGCAAAAGCTTCGCTTTGGGCGCCTCCTCTTCCATGCTTACACTGTCGGTGTTCGAGTCGGCCCGCCGGCCTGTCTTGAGGATGCTGAGAGATGGATGTTCATGCCGCCGGAACATATCCCGTTCCGGGTGTCTCCCGCCTGACGCTGCGGATCGGGGACGCGCGCTACCCGATCATCGACCAGGACGGGCAATCCTGCCTCGTTCTGGCCCCCGAAGGCATCCGCCTGCGCGGCTTCGCCGACATCTACGAAGGCGAGATCCACCGCGACCGCGCGCTCATCCTGCTCTCCGAGCCCGAGGGCGAGTTCGTCCGGCTCACCTGGAAACGCCGCAGCCCCGTCCTTCCCGGCCCCCCCGGCGATTTCGCTCCCTGATGCAGGCGGCCATCGCCGGGGGCGCGGTCCCCGCCTCGACAGGCGCACCTCCTCTCGCTTAGGCTGGGGCCCATCCGATCCGGCCGGGGCGCGACGATGATCGAGCCACCCTACCTCCTGTTCCTGGGCGATGCGCCCGACCCGCTCGCGGCCAAGGTCGCCTACGGCATCCGCGACTGGCGTCCCGAAGCGGCGGTCGGCCAGTTCCGGATGGAAGGCTGTCAGGCCGACCTCGGCCTTCCCGACATGACGCTCGCCGAGGCGCGGGAGAAGGGCGCGCGCAGCCTTGTCATCGGCGTGGCCAACCGCGGCGGCACGATCGCCCCCGACTGGGTCGCCATCCTGCGCGAGGCGCTCGGCCTCGGCTTCGACCTCGCCGCCGGGCTCCATGTCCGCCTCGCGGATGTGCCGGAACTGCGCGAGGCCGCCGCGGCGGCGGGAAGAACGATCCATGATGTCCGCCTCCCCCGGCGCGACTACCCGATCGCCACTGGCGCGAACCGGAGCGGCCGGCGCTGCCTCGCGGTCGGCACCGACTGCTCGGTCGGCAAGATGTACGCCATGCTCGCGATGGAGCGGGAGATGCGCGAACGCGGCATGAAGGCCGATTTCCGCGCCACCGGCCAGACCGGCATCCTCATCGCCGGCGATGGCGTGCCGCTCGACGCGGTGGTGGCCGATTTTATGGCCGGCGCGGTGGAATGGCTCACCCCCGCGAACGAGCCCGACCACTGGGACCTGATCGAGGGTCAGGGGAGCCTGTTCCATCCATCCTATTCCGGCGTCACCCTCGCGCTCATGCACGGCGGCCGGCCCGACGCGCTCATCCTCTGCCACGAGCCGACGCGGCGCCACCTGCGGGGCCTGCCCGACTATCCCCTTCCCTCGCTCGACGCGCTGCGCGACCTGTCGCTCGCCCTTGCCCGGATCGTGAACCCCGAGGTTCGCGTCGCGGGGATCGCGGTCAACACCGCCGCGATGCATGCGGAAGCCGCGCGCGACTACCTCGAAGCCGTCGAGCAGCGCCTCGGCCTTCCCACCGTCGATCCCTTCCGGGACGGCGCGGGCCGCCTCGTCGATGCGCTCGTGACGGACGACTGAGCCATGGGCCGGTTTCTGGCCGTCAGGCGGGCAATGACGTTTTCATGCAGTTCCGGCCGGATGACCCTGTGCTGTCATGCGGGCGCGGGCGCTGCGCCGCACTCCCGGACGGGTCAGGCGGAATCCATGTCGCGTTCCGGCACATTCCGGACCCGCCCACGGGAAGCGCCATGCGGCTGACCGTCACCCGCGAGACCTTCCCGCTCCGCCGCCCCTTCACCATAAGCCGCGGCTCGCGGACGCATGCCCATGTCCTCACCGTCACCATCGAGGCGGACGGGGCCACCGGCCGCGGCGAATGCGTGCCCTACGCCCGTTACGGCGAGACGCTCGATTCGGTCGAAGCACAGATCGCCGGCCTGCCGCCCCGGTTCGATCGTGCCGCACTCCAGTCCCTGCTTCCGCCCGGCGCCGCGCGCAATGCCGTCGACTGCGCCCTCTGGGATCTCGAGGCGAAACGCACCGGCCGCCCGGTCTGGGAGCTTGCCGGCCTCGCCCCTCCCCGGCCGGAGATCACCGCCTACACCATCTCGCTCGACACGCCGGACGCGATGCGGGAAGAGGCCGCCGCGAATGCCCACCGCCCGGTCCTCAAGACCAAGCTCGGCAGCCCCGGCGACCTTGCCCGCCTCGAGGCGGTGCGTGAAGGCGCGCCCGAAGCCCGGCTCATCCTCGACGCCAACGAGGGCTGGACGCGCGAATCCTACGCCGCGCTCCTTCCCGAACTTCTCCGCCTCCGCGTCGAACTCGTCGAGCAGCCGCTGCCTGCCGGCGCCGACGAAGCCCTCGCGGACCTGCCCCGCCCCGTCCCCATCTGCGCCGACGAGAGCTGCCACGACCGCGCGAGCCTTGCCTCGCTTGCGGGCCGCTACGACCTCGTCAACATCAAGCTCGACAAGGCCGGTGGCCTCACCGAGGCGCTGGCGCTGCGCGAGGCCGCGCTGGCCGCGGGCTTCGGGATCATGGTCGGCTGCATGGTCGGCTCCTCCCTCGCGATGGCGCCGGCGGTGCTGGTGGCGCAGGGCGCCGCCTTCACTGATCTCGACGGTCCCCTCCTCCTCGCCGAGGACCGCGTGCCGGCCCTTGCCTATGACTCCCGTGGCGTCCATCCCCCGTCCCGCGCGCTCTGGGGCTGATCCGATGCTGCGCGCTTGACCCCGCCCCGCGCCTCGGGCTTGCCTCGCGCGAGGCCAGCAGAGGGAGCACAGGGATGAGCCGGATCGTCTGCGTGAACGGGGAGTATCTGGACGAGGCCGAGGCCCGGATCTCGGTCTTCGATCGCGGCTTCCTGTTCGCAGACGCGGTCTACGAGGTCACCGCCGTCCTCGACGGCAGGCTCGTGGATTTCCCCGCCCATCTCGCCCGGCTCCATCGCTCGCTCGACGCCCTCCGCCTTCCCGCGCCCGCGACCGACGAGGAAATCACGGCGATCCACCGCGAACTCGTCGCCCGGAACGCGCTCGTCGAGGGGCTGATCTACCTCCAGATCAGCCGCGGCGCCGCCGACCGTGACTTCCTCTTCCCGTCCGAGCCGCGCCCGAGCCTCGTCGCCTTCACCCAGGCCCGCCCCCTCGTCGAGACCGAGGCCGCGCGAAAGGGGATCGGCATCGTCACCCTGCCCGACCTCCGCTGGGCCCGGCGCGACATCAAGACCGTGCAGCTGCTCGCGCCCTCGCTCACCCGGATGCAGGCGCGCGAGAGCGGCGCCGACGACGCCTGGATGGTCGAGCACGGCTTCGTCACCGAAGGCACGTCCTCGAATGCCTGGATCGTCCGCGCCGACGGCAGGATCATCACCCGCGACCTGTCGCCCTCGATCCTCCACGGCATCACCCGCAGCGCGGTCCTCGCCTGCGCCCGCGAGGCCGGCCTGACGATCGAGGAGCGCCCCTTCACCCCCGAGGAGGCGCGCGAGGCGGCCGAGGCCTTCGTCACCGCCGCCTCCGCCTTCGTGACCCCGGTGGTCGCCATCGACGGCACGGTCATCGGCGACGGCACCCCCGGGCCCGTCACCACCCGCCTGCGCGAGATCTACGTCGCCGAGAGCCGCCGCCGCGCCATCTGAGGCGGACCGGAACTTCCCGGCCGGAACAGGCGTTTGTCCGAGGGCCCGCACATCCCGGGAACCCCCAGTTCGTGAGTGAGATCCCCCTTCATGAGTGAGATCCCCGTGCGCGCCACACCGACCGAAACCCCGGTTCCCGCGGACGAGCCTCCCGCCGCTCCTGCCGCCGCCGCCCCTCCCGCGGCCCCCGCCCCCGCCTATCCACGCTGGGCGGTGATCGGCATGTTCCTCCTCCTCATCGTCTTCGCCATGGGCTATGCGCGCAACTTCCTGATGCCGGTGGTGCTCGCGGTCCTGCTCAAGATGGTGTTCGCGCCGGTGCAGCGCGCCCTCGACCGGGCCGGGCTGGCCCCCGGCATCTCCGCGGGCCTGATCGTCGGCCTGCTGCTCGCGGGGCTTGCCGCCCTCGTCGCGTTCCTTGCCACCCCGGTCAGTGACTGGGCGGGCCGGCTGCCGCTCCTCGGGATGGAGATCGAGGCCAAGCTCGCCGAACTCAGCTGGGCGACCGAGGGCATGCGCGAGGCCGCCGCGCAGATGGAGCGCATCGCCGCCGGCGAGGAGGACCCCGAGGTCCAGCGCGTCGTCGTCGAGAACACGGGCGACTTCACCAGCTGGGCGCTGACCGCGCCGCAGATGATCGCCCAGCTCTTCTTCACCCTGATCCTGCTGTTCTTCCTGCTCGCCTCGGGCGACATGTTCTACGAGAAGCTCGTGCATGTCCTGCCGACCTTCCACGACAAGCGCCAGGCGATGCGAATCGCCCGTGACGTCGAGCTCAAGCTCTCGCGCTATCTGTCCACCATCACCCTGATCAACGCCGGCCTCGGCGTCGCGGTCGGCCTCGAGATGTGGGGGCTCGGCATGCCGAACCCGCTCCTGTTCGGCGTGCTCGCCTTCGCGCTGAACTACATCCCCTATCTCGGAGCACTCGCCGGGCTCGTCATCGTGATAGTGGTCGGCTTCGTGAGCTTGCCCGAGGTCTTCGACGTCGCAATCGTCGCGCTCGTCTACTTCCTGCTCACCGCGATCGAGGGACAGCTCGTCACGCCCTATTTCGTCGGGCAGTCGCTGCGGCTCAACACGGTGGTCGTCTTCACCTTCGTCTCGCTCTGCGCCTGGCTCTGGTCGGTGGTGGGGATGCTGGTGGCGACGCCGCTTCTCGTCACCATCCGCACCTTCTGCGAGCATATCGAGAAGCTGGAGCCGATCGGCGACTTCCTCTCCGGCCGCGGCGAGGAACGGGAGGACATCCCGGCCGAGGAGTGACGGGGCGGGCTGCCGCCGCCCACCCGCAACGGCCCGCAGCGCCAGCCCGGCGGGCATCCGGCGCTGCGGGTGCGACCCGGATCCGGTCGGTGAAACCGGGCTAGTGGCTTTCCGAGAACTTCGCCTGCGCCTCGGGGCTCGCCTCGGTCTGGTAGCGCGCGCGCCACTCGTCATAGGGCATGCCGTAGACGATCTCGCGTGCCTCTTCCTTGCTCATGTCGATGCCCCGCGCATTCGCCGCCTCCTGGTACCAGCGGCTGAGGCAGTTGCGGCAGAAGCCGGAGAGATTCATCAGGTCGATGTTCTGCACGTCCGTCCGCTCGCGCAGATGATCGCGCAAGGCCCGGAATGCCGCCGCCTCGAGTTCGATCCGCGTCTGCTCGTCCATCATCCTTCCTCCTCTTGCATCGCCGCGACGGCATCGGTCAGCGCGGGTGCGAGCCGCGCCGCCCAATGCGCCTGGCCGGCTTCATCGTCGATAAGATCATGACGGATCTCGATCAGCACATGCGGAAGACCCCGCCGCGTGCCGTGCCGGCTCAGCGTATCGCCTTCGAGCTGGCCGGGATAGGGCTGGTTCTCGCCGACGCAGAGATCGGGCTCGGCCCGGAGCCGGGCCAGCAGCGGCTTCGCGAGCCGCCCGTCGCGATGCCAGAGCACGCTCACATGCCACGGCCGCGGCCGCCCGGCCTGAAGCCTGGGCGTGTAGGAATGGATCGAGACCAGGATCGGCTGCCGCCCCGACGCGAGAAACCTCTCGATCGTCGCGTCGATCGCCGCGTGATAGGGCCGGTGGAAAAGCCCGAGCCTGCGCTCCACCTCGGCCGGAGTCACCCCCCGGTTTCCCGGCACGATCGTGCCGTCATAGAGGCGCATCACCAGCGTCGGGTCATCCTCGCCGCGGTTCGGATCGATGACGAGCCGCGAGAACCGCGACAGGATCGCCGTCGCCCCCAGCCGCCCGGAAAGCCCGACCGCCACACCCCGCGCCCCCACGTCATAGGCGATGTGCCGCGCCATCTCCGATTCCGGCAGCCCGAGACTGCCCGATCCCACCTCCGGCGGCACGCGATTCGAGGCATGATCGCACAGGAGCAGGATGTTGGCGGCCGCGCCCTCGGCCACGATCTCGAAGGGAGGGTCCCCGGCGGGATTCGCGTCTTTCAGCATGATTGACCGAACCTAGGAGACCGGCACGGCTTCCGCCAGCCCTGCACGGGGTTACGCCTGCTCCGGCCGCCGCGGGTCGGGCGACGCGGCCGGAGGCCCGCGGCACATGGCGCTTCCGGAGGCGCGAGGCGGCGCGTCCCGCCGCTCCCGGCACCATGAACCGCCCAGGCCTCATTAACACCTGGGTAATAACTGGTTATTCTTTGAAATCAACCTGTTGACTGGGTTTTCACGCGTGGGCATCCTCGGGCCCACGCCTCCCCCACCCGGCCGTCAGCGGCTCAATCCCCCCGCCAGCGTCGGCAGGTCGAGCGCCGCGAAACCGTAATGCCTCAGCCAGCGCAGGTCGCTCTCGAAGAAGGCGCGGAGATCGGGAATGCCGTATTTCAGCATCGCGATCCGGTCGATCCCCATGCCGAAGGCAAAGCCCTGCCAGCGTTCGGGATCAACCCCGACCGCCTGCAGCACCTTGGGATGGACCATGCCGCTTCCGAGAATCTCGAGCCAGTCATCGCCCTCGCCGATCCGGAGCTGTCCGCCCTCCCAGGAGCAGCGGATATCGACCTCCGCCGAAGGCTCGGTGAAGGGGAAATGCGAGGCGCGGAACTTGAGCTCGACCGTGTCCACCTCGAAGAAGGCGCGGCAGAATTCCTCCAGCACCCATTTCAGGTTGGCCATGGTGATGTCCCGGTCGATGGCAAGCCCCTCGACCTGGTGGAACATCGGCGTGTGGGTCTGGTCATAATCGGCCCGGTAGACCCGCCCCGGCGCAATGATCCGGCAGGGGACGCCGTGGGTCTCCATGTGGCGGATCTGGACAGGCGAGGTATGGGTCCGCAGCACATGCGGCGCCCGGTTGTCGCCCTCGCTCCGGGCCATGTAGAACGTGTCCATCATCGCCCGGGCGGGATGCTCGGCCGGGATGTTCAGCGCATCGAAATTGTACCAGTCGCTCTCGACCTCCGGCCCCTCGGCGATGGCGAAGCCGAGGTCCGCGAAGATCGCGGTGAGCTCGTCCATCACCTGGCTGATCGGGTGGATCGTCCCCGCCTGCACCGGCCGCGCCGGCAGGGTGATGTCGAGCCATTCCGCCTTCAGCCGCTCCTCGAGCGCCGCATCCGCCAGCGCCGCCTTGCGCGCCGCGATCGCCGCCGCCAGCTCGTCGCGCAGCGCGTTGAGCGCCGGTCCCGCGATCCTGCGCTCCTCCGGGCTCATCGCACCCAGCCCCTTGAGGGCGAGGCTCACCTCCCCCTTCCGCCCGAGCGCGGCAAGGCGCACCGCCTCCAGCGCCGCCTCGTCGCCCGCGTTTGCAATGGCGTCGATATACTTCGCGCGCAGGTCGGTGGTGCCGTCCATCGTCAGGGTTCCCGAGGCTCCATGCATCGGCAGACGCCTAATCCCCGCCTCGGCCAATTGCAAGCTGGCGGACGGGAGGCCCCTTTGCCTCGGCGGCTCCATCCTCTAATCTGCCGCTCCCGCCGGTGGCGGGGACCGGTGATCGACGGATAACGGCAGGGGAAAGACGCGTGACGGATCGGGACGGCATCTTCGCGGGCGACGACCCCTTCGCGATCGCGCAGGCCTGGCTTGCGGAAGCGGAGAAGTTCGAGCCCAACGATCCGAACGCGATCGCGCTCGCCACGGTCGATGCCTCGGGGATGCCGAATGCCCGCATGGTGCTCCTGAAGGAGATCGAGGCCGACGCCTTCGTCTTCTACACCAACTACGGCAGCGTGAAGGCACGGGAGATCGAGACCGCCGGCAAGGCGGCCTTCGTCATGCACTGGAAGAGCCTGCGCCGCCAGATCCGGGCCCGCGGCACCGTCACGCGCGAGGACGGGCCGAAGGCCGACGAATACTTCCGCAGCCGCGCGCTGCCGAGCCGTCTCGGCGCCTGGGCCTCGCGCCAGTCGCAGCCGCTCGAGAGCCGCAGCGCGCTGATCCGCGAGATGGAGCGGATCACGGCCGAGAAGGGCGCGGATCCCGAGCGTCCGCCGTTCTGGGGCGGCTACCGGATCGTGCCGGAGGAGATCGAGTTCTGGGCGGACGGGCTCCACCGCCTGCACGACCGTTTCCGCTGGACCCGTTCTGCCCCGGGTGCACCCTGGGAGGTCGTGCGCCTCAGCCCGTGATCGGGCTGCGGCACCGAGGCGGCCGCGTCGCGACCGGACGAGGCACTTTCCCTCCGGAGAGAATCGGGTTAGGTCGGCCAGGAGGTAGAGATGCGGAGTACCGGTCAACGATGACGAAGGGGATCAGCTACGGCCAGCTGATGCACAAGGCGCTGCGCCAGTTGATCAGGGACGTCCTGGCGCAGGTCGCGAACGAGGGCCTGCCGGGCGACCACCATTTCTACATCACCTTCGATACGCGGCATCCGGGCGTCGACATGGCGGCGTCGCTGAAGGAGCGGTATCCGGAGGAGATGACAATCGTCATGCAGGACTGGTTCACCGATCTCGCGGTGATGAAGGACCGGTTCACGGTGACCCTCAACTTCGGCAACGTGCCGGAGCCGATCGTGATCCCCTTCGAGGCGATCAAGACCTTCGTCGATCCCTCCGTCGAGTTCGGCCTGCGTTTCGACGCACATGAGGAGACCGGGGAGGAGTCGGAGCCGGATGGCGACGACGACCTGCCGCCGGAGCCCGACACGCCGGGGCAGCCGTCCGAGCCCGAGCGGCGGGGAGAGGCCGAGATCGTCAGCCTCGACAAGTTCCGCAAGCAGTAGACGGACGGCCGGCGTCCGTTCCCCGGGCGATGCGGAATGGCGGCGCCGGGTCAGCCGGGCCCGTCGGGGCGCGGCCGCGCGGATGTGCCTGCCTGCCGCTTCCGGTGGGTGTCGGCGAGGATGCGGGCGATGAGCCGCTCGGCCTTTCGCAATCCCTCCGGCGTCTCGGCCTGCAGGGTCATGCGGGTCTCGACATCCTCGACCGCGAAGGTGTTGGCGAAGGTCTCGAGCGAGATCTCGTCGGGGCCGTCGGACTCGACGCCGACCGGGGGCCAGTCGTCCGCGTTGCCGCCGTTGATCGCGTCGATGGCCTCGAGCGCGAGCCGCCAGCAGCCATCCGGGGGCATGATTTCGACCGTGCCGAAGGCGACATGGGTCACCAGTTCGTCCTCGGGATCGAGACCGAGTTCCTCGGCGCCGTCGGCGGGCTCGCACCGCCAGTCGCGGGTGGCGCGGACGGTGAACCGTGGCGGGTTCCGCCCGGCGAATTCGGTCTCGAGCCAGTAGAGCAGCTGCTCCGGGGCAAGGTCGACCTCACGCTCGAGTGGGTCGGCCATGTCAGTACTCGCCGGTCTCGAGAAGGTCGGAGCCGTCGTAGAGCTTGTCGATGCCCTCGTCCCAGTAATCGGCGACGTGGGGATGCGACAGCAGGTATTCGGCGGTCGAGCCCTCATGCCGCTCGAAGGCGAGGGCAAGCGCCTCCTCCCATTCCTCGGGCTCCATGTCGCCGCGGCCGATCCACATCAGCGCGACAAGTTCGGCCTGCTGGTCGGGCTCGAGATCCTCGATCTGGGCGATGATCTCCTGACGCAACGGATTTTCGGGATCATCCTGCAGCATGATCGGCGAGGCGTCGTCGTCGGACAGGTTCGAGCCGGTATCCGGCATCGTCAGATCCTCCTGCGCCATCAGGCCGCGCATCTTGAGGATGAGGCTCTGCATGTAGCCCGGCTGGATCGTGAGCTCGTCCATGGTCGTTCGCCTGCTATATCCCTTACTCTGCGCCACTGCGAAGCGCCGGTCAACGTCTGCGCGAAGGGAGAACCCGCGGCGGCCCGAATGGTTCGGCCCACGGGGCCCCACGCGTGAAAACCTCATCAACATATTGTTTTTGCAGGAAAAGAAAAGATTACTGAAGTGTTGACGCCACCATGGGCAAGGCAGAGGGCGCATCCCCGGCCGGCAAACGCGTTGGACATGGGTGCGCGCCCCGATATACCCGCAGGGGAAGCCGTCAGGACGGAGGAAGCCATGAGCGAGACTCGCACGGAAACGGACAGCTTCGGCCCGCTGGAAGTGCCGGCCGACCGCTACTGGGGCGCGCAGACGCAGCGATCGCTCAGGAACTTCCCGATCGGCTGGGAGAAGCAGCCGGTGGCCATCGTCCGGGCCCTCGGCGTCGTCAAGAAGGCCTGCGCCGAGGTGAACGTGGCGCAGGGCAAGCTCGACCCGAAGCTCGGAGAGGCGATCGCGGCGGCGGCGCAGGAGGTGATCGACGGCAAGTGGGACGATCATTTCCCGCTCGTCGTCTGGCAGACGGGATCGGGCACCCAGTCGAACATGAACGCGAACGAGGTGATCTCGAACCGCGCGATCGAGATGCTGGGGGGCGAGATCGGCTCGAAGAGCCCGGTGCATCCCAACGACCACGTCAACATGAGCCAGTCGTCGAACGACACCTTCCCGACGGCGATGCATGTCGCGGTGGCCCGGGTTGCCCATGAGGTGACGCTGCCCGCCCTGCAGAAGCTCCATCGGGCGCTTGCCCAGAAGGCGGCGGATTTCGCCCATATCATCAAGATCGGCCGCACCCATACCCAGGACGCGACGCCGCTCACGCTCGGGCAGGAGTTCGGCGGCTATGCCTTCCAGGTGGAACAGGCGATCAAGCGGGTGACGGCGGCGCTCCACAACATCTATCCGCTCGCCCAGGGCGGCACCGCCGTCGGCACCGGCCTGAACACCAAGAAGGGATTTGCCGAAGCCGTCGCCGCGAAGATCGCCGAGATCACGCGGCTGCCCTTCGTCACCGCGCCCAACAAGTTCGAGGCCCTTGCCGCGCATGACGCGCTCGTCGAGATGTCGGGGGCGCTCAAGACGGTGGCGGCCTCGCTCTTCAAGATCGCGAACGACATCCGCTTCCTCGGCTCCGGCCCGCGCTGCGGCCTCGGCGAGCTGATCCTGCCGGAGAACGAGCCCGGCTCCTCGATCATGCCGGGCAAGGTCAACCCCACCCAGGCCGAGGCGCTGACCATGGTCTGCGCCCATGTGATGGGGAATGACGCGGCGGTCGGTTTCGCCGGCTCGCAGGGGCATTTCGAGCTCAATGTCTTCAAGCCGATGATGGCCTATAATGTGCTGCAGTCGCTGCAGCTCCTCGGCGACGCTTCGGTGGCCTTCACCGACAACATGGTCGTCGGCATCCAGGCAAACGAGGAGCGGATCTCGAAACTGATGTGGGAGAGCCTGATGCTCGTCACCGCGCTTGCCCCGGAGATCGGCTACGACAATGCGACGACCGTGGCGAAGACCGCCCACAAGAACGGCACGACCCTGAAGGAGGAAGCCATCCGCCTCGGCTTCTGCGACGAGGAGACCTTCGACCGCGTGGTGCGGCCGGAGGAGATGATCGGCCCGAAGGACTAGGGCGATGCGCTGGCGGGGGCGGCGGACGAGTTCGAATGTCGAGGACCGCCGCGGCGGGGGCGCCTTCGGCGGGCGGGGCGGCCGGCGGGTGGGCGTGCGCGGTGCCGGGATCGGCGGGGCCGGCCTCGTGATCCTGCTTCTGGTCGGGCTGGTCTTCGGGGTGGACGTCACCCCGCTGCTCGATCCGGGCGGGGGCACGGTGACGACCGAGGCCCCCTCCGGCCCGAACCGGATCGACGACGAGACGGAGGAATTCGTCGCGGTGGTGCTGGCCGAGACCGAGGAGGTCTGGGGGGAGATCTTCGCGGAATCCGGCGCCGAGTATGCCGAGCCGACACTGGTGCTCTATTCGGGCGTGACCTCGTCGGCCTGTGGCACGGCGCAGTCGGCGGTTGGGCCGTTCTACTGCCCGGCCGACCAGCGCATCTTCCTCGACACCGACTTCTTCCGGGTGATGGAGGAGCGGCTTGGCGGCGGGGGAGATTTCGCCGCCGCCTACGTGATCGCCCACGAGATCGGCCATCACGTGCAGCAGGAGATCGGCACCCTCGGGGAGGCGAATGCAATGCGGGCGCGCATGTCCGAGGCCGAGGCGAATGCGGTATCGGTGAGGGTCGAGCTGCAGGCCGACTGCTATGCCGCGATCTGGGCGCGCGCGGCGCGCGAGCGGCTCGCGATCGGGCGGGACGACATCGAGGAGGCGCTGGCAACGGCGGCGGCCATCGGCGACGACGCGCTCCAGAGGCAGGGCCGCGGCGTGGTGGTCCCGGACAGCTTCACCCACGGTACCAGCGAGCAGCGCCAGCGCTGGTTCATCCGCGGTTTCGAGAGCGGCGATCCGGCCGATTGCGACACCTTCGCGGCGGAACGCCTGTGACGGGGGCGGGATGATGGCGAAGGTGGTCAATCTCCGGACGGTACGGAAGCAGCAGAAGCGCGAGGCGACGCGGCGGGAAGCGACAGAGTCCTCCGCCCGCTCGGGCGAGAGCAGGGCAGAACGGCGCCGGCGCGAGGCAGAGGCCGAACGCGCGCTGCGCCGGCACGAGGAGCACCGGCGGGAATGAATCCGCTCCCGGGCAGGGCTCCGGATCAGGGGTGGGGTGAACGATGGCAGGGCGACCGGAGAAACATTCGCTGACGCTCAGGGGGCACCGGACCTCGGTGTCGCTCGAGGCGGAGTTCTGGGAGGCCTTCCGGGAGATCGCCGCTGCCGAAGGGAAGTCGGTGAACGCGCTTGCTGCCGAGATCGACGCCGCACGCGGCATGGAATCGGGGCTCGCCGGCGCGATCCGGGTCCACGTGCTCTGCTGGTATCGCGAGCGCGCGCGGAAGTGACGCAGGTTCAGGTGGCAGACAGGAGTGCCGCGAGG
>JAJUJF010000113.1 GCA_029265455.1 Paracoccaceae bacterium
ACGCGGCCCGCGCCGGCCGCATCCCGGCGATGACGCAGTCCTCGATCGCGGTCAGCGCGGATGGCGAGAGCTGGGCGGTGATCAACGCTTCGCCCGATATCCGCCATCAACTCGCCGCCACCCCGGAACTGCATCCGACCGGGCCGCGCGAGATGCCGCTGAGGTCGGTGCTGCTCACGAATGGCGACATCGATCATGTCGCCGGCCTGCTGACGCTTCGGGAAAAGCAGCCCTTCACGCTGTTCGCCACCGAGGAGATCCACACGGTCCTTGCGGGGAACCCGATCTTCGCGGCGCTTGATCCGGCGCTGGTGGAGCGGCGGGGAATCGCGCTCGAGCGGCCATTCACGCTCGTTCCCGGTCTCGAGGCCCGGCTCTTCGCCGTGCCGGGCAAGGTGCCGCTCTATCTCGAGGGCGAGGAGGTCGTGACCGACCTGGAGGGGGAGCAGACCGTGGGGGTCGAACTCGCCACGGCCGAGGCGCGCGCCTTCTACATCCCCGGCTGCGCCCGGATCACGCCGGTGCTCGCCGATCGCCTCAAGGATGCGCCGCTCGTCCTCTTCGACGGCACGCTCTGGCAGGACGACGAGATGATCCGCGCCGGCCTTGGCCAGAAGACCGGGCAGCGCATGGGGCATGTCTCGATCTCGGGCGCGGAGGGCTCGCTTGCCACGCTGACGGGCCTCGGCATCGGCCGGGGCGTCTATGTCCATCTCAACAATACCAACCCCGCCGTCGATCCGGCGTCCCCCGAAGCCGCCGAGGTAAGGGACGCGGGATGGGAGATCGCCCGCGACGGCATGGAGATCACGCTATGACCAGCCGCCCGAATCCGGAGCCCGCCGCCAGCCGCGAGGATTTCGAGGCCCGGCTCCGCCGCATCGGCGACGAGCGCTATCACGACAAGCACCCGTTCCATGCGCTCCTTCATGGCGGCGGCTGCACGCCGGATCAGGTCCGCGCCTGGGTCATCAACCGCTACTACTACCAGTCCCGCATCCCGATGAAGGACGCGGCCTTCATGTCCCGGGTCGAGGACCCGGCGCTGCGCCGCGCCTGGCGCAAGCGGATCGAGGATCACGATGGCGCCGAGGGCCGGGAGGGCGGCATCGTCCGCTGGCTGCGGCTCGCCGAGGCGGTCGGGCTCGATCCCGATTATGTCGCCTCCTGCCGCGGCGTGCTGCCGGCGACCCGGTTCGCGGTGGACGCCTATGTCCGCTTCGTGCGGGAGGCGACGCTGCTCGAGGCGGTGGCAGCCTCGCTCACCGAGCTCTTCGCGCCGAAGATCCATGCCGAGCGGATCGAGGGGCTGCTGAAACACTATCCCTTCGCCAACGACACCTCGCTCGCCTATTTCCGCAACCGGCTGCGCGAGGCGCCGGAGGATGTGGCCTTCGGCCTTGCCTTCGTCCTCGACCATGCCGACACCGCCGAGAAACAGGACGCGGCGGCGGCGGCGCTCGAATTCAAGACCGACGTGCTCTGGTCCCAGCTCGACGCGCTGCATTCGGCCTATGTCGAGCCCGCGCGGGTTCCTCCCGGCGCATGGGAGCCGGGTGAGGGATTGCTGGAGCAGGCGGCATGAACCCGGCGGCGGTCCCGTTCCTGCCGCGCGGCGTCCGCGTGCACGAGGACCGCGTGCGGGGCATGAGCGTTCTGCTCGCGCCCGAACGGGCGCTGAAACTTGACGCGATCGGCCTCGCGATCCTCGGCGAGGTCGATGGCGAGACCCCCTTCGGCGAGATCGTCACCCGGCTCGCCGCGCGCTACGAGGCGCCTGCCGAACGGATCGCGGCCGATGCCGCGGCCTTCCTCGACGGCCTTGTCGAGCGCAGGATCGTGGAGGTGCGGCCATGAAGCCGAAACCGAATCCGCCGCTCGCGCTGCTGGCCGAGCTCACCCATCGCTGCCCGCTCGCCTGTCCCTATTGCTCGAACCCGGTCGAACTCACCCGCAAGGAGCAGGAACTGCCGACCGGAACCTGGCTCGACGTCTTCCGCGAGGCGGCGGAGATGGGTGTGCTGCATGTCCATCTTTCGGGAGGCGAGCCGGCCTCGCGTCCCGATCTCGAGACGCTGGTGGCCGGTGCACGGGAGGCGGGCCTCTACACGAATCTCATCACCTCCGGCATCGGCCTCACCGAGAAGCGGCTGCGCGCCCTCGACGAGGCCGGTCTCGACCATGTCCAGCTTTCGCTCCAGGGCGTCGATGCGGCACTTGCCGACCGCGTCGGCGGCTACCGCGGCGGCTTCGACCGCAAGATGCAGGTCGCGGCATGGGTGCGCGAGATCGGCTTCCCGCTCACGCTGAACGCGGTCATGCACAAGCAGAATCTCGACCGGCTCGAGGAGACGATCGACCTCGCGGTCGAGCTCGGCGCCCGGCGGATCGAGGTCGCGACCGTGCAGTTCCACGGCTGGGCGGCGAGGAACCGCGCCGCGCTGATGCCGACACGGGCGCAGGCGCAGCGGGCGCGCGAGATCGTCCTCGCAGCGCGCGAGCGGCTGAAGGGCATCCTCGTCATCGACTATGTGCCCGCCGATCATCACGCGCAGTTCCCGAAGGCCTGCATGGGCGGCTGGGGCTCGACCGGGCTCAATGTCGCCCCCGACGGCACCGTGCTCCCCTGCCATGCGGCGCAGACGATCCCCTCGCTCCGTTTCGAGCGGGTAGGGGACCGGCCGCTTCGTGACATCTGGGAGAACGGGCCGGCCTTCGAGGCCTTCCGCGGCGAGGACTGGATGCAGGAACCCTGCCGCAGCTGCGAGCGGCGCCATATCGATTTCGGCGGCTGCCGCTGCCAGGCGATGGCGCTTGCGGGCGATGCGGCGGCGACCGACCCGGTCTGCTCCCGCTCGCCCCTCCATGCCCGGCTGGTGGCCGAGGCCGAGGCCGATGCGGCGGTGACGGAGGCGGAATTCGTCTATCGCCGGATGAATTCGCCGGCGCTCGTCTCCTGACCGCGCGGTGGCCGGGGCAGGCCTGACTGCGGGGTAGCCGAGGGGTCCGGGGAGCGGCTAGGATCCGACAGGGACAGGATCACGAGAGAAATGCTCCGCAAGCGGCAGGCGGGTACCGGCTGCGCGGAGGGATGGAAGGATACGGAATGAACGGCGCGAAACGGGCAATTCTGGGACTGGTGATGGCAATGATGGCGGTTCCGGTCACGGCCGCCACCTTTGATGATCCGGAATGGCCCTGCATCCAGCGCCGGGTCGATGAGCTTGCCATGTTCCAGATGTGGCCGGCGGCGATGCCCGAGGGCGACTGGCGCGAGGATCCGGAGATCGAGCGGATCGCCGCGCGGATCGCGCCGCGCCGGGTCGACATGGAGGAGGTCGGGACGACCGTCGCGGACTGGCTCGAGACCGTTCCCGAGGCCGAGCGCGAGGAGAAGGCGGCGCAGCTCTTCAACGCCGTGCTCGACATGATCCAGCGCGACCGCCAGCAGGTGATCGCCGGCATCGGCCGCTATGCCCGCGCCCAGGCGAAGCTCTCGGAAGAGGTCGAGGAACTGCAGAACGAACTCGTCGCGCTCGATGCCGCCGAGGAGAAGGACCTCGACCGGATCGAGGAACTCGAGGACGCGCTGGCCTGGGAGACCCGCGTCTACCGCGAGCGCGCCCAGTCGCTGCAGTATGTCTGCGAGTCGCCCGTCCTCCTCGAACAGCGCGCCTTCGCGATCGCGCGGCTGATCGCCGGCATGCTGTAGGGAACGGGCCCGATCGTCGCCCGCACGGCGGCCCCCGATATCCGGAAGTGCGTGATGCCGGGGGAGTGACCGGCTGTCACTCCCACTCCAGTTCGCGGAAGGTGGCGGTGACGTTGCGGGGGTGGAAGACGTCGAAGAGCGCCCAGTCGCCGGCGAGGTCCTGCCCCACCGTGGTGGCCGCGTCCGAAAGGCTGTCGCCACGGGCGACGGCGGCGCGGGTCTCCTCGACCAGCCGCGCGAGATAGTCGTGGGTGGCCGCCGCCCCCTCGGGCCAGTCAAGCACCGGCCCGCCGTGGCCCGGCACCGCCCGTTCCGCCTCCCTGCCCGCGAGCTGCTCCAGAACGTCGAGCCAGCCGAGCACCGACCCGTCCACCGTCGGGAGATGGCCGTCGAAGACCAGATCGCCGGTCCAGAGCGTGCCGGTCGCCGTATCGAACACGGTGAGGTCGTTGTCGGTATGGGCGGTCGGATGCGCCTCCAGCAGCAGTTCCCGTCCGCCGAGATCAAGGCTTCGCCGCTCCGGCACGGTTTCGGACGGCAGCACCACCTCGGTACCGAGCGCGGCTTCCGGGCCCGCTTCACGAACGAGCGTGTCGAGATAGGTCTCGGTCCGCGCCTCGAGCGCCGCCGGCAGTTTTGCATGGGCGAGCGTGGCCGCGCCTGCCTCGCTGAAGACCGAGGCGCCGAGGCTGTGGTCGGGATGCATGTGGGTGATCACGAGCCAGCCGATCGGGAGATCGGTCGTTTCGCGCACCGCGGCGTAGAGGGCCTCGCCGATCGCGCGCGAGCCCCCCGCATCGATCACCGCCACGCTCTCTTCGCCCACGACGAAGCCGATCGTCGCGATGTCGCCCCGGTTCCCGGAATCCGCGAGCGCCTGCGCGCCGTTGTGGACGAAAACCCCGGGCGCGACCTCCTCGACGGCGAGCGCCTCGCCGCGGCCGCACCGGGCGGCGGTGACGCTCAGGCCCCGTGCCTCGGCCCAGCCTCTTGCCCGCGCCTCGGCCTCGGCTTCCGTACAGGGGCCGGGCAGCAGGCGGGTCGCGCAGATTTCCGGACGATCGGCGAGACAGGCTTCGAGAATCAGGTCGAGCATGTCACCGAGACTGGGGCAGCCGGCCGCGACCGGACAAGGCAAATTGATGACATGCCGTCGCGTTTGATCTAGTTTCACGTCAAACCGGAGACGGAGGATCACCATGCTACCGGTCCGCAGCCTGATCCTTGCCGCAGCCTTCGGCCTCGCCGCAGCGGCAGGTGCCGAGGAAAGGCCCAACCCGATGCAGCCCAGCGAGACCTGGGAGGCGATCGCGCCGGGCGTGATCGGCGAGGCCGAGACCACCATCGACGGCGAGGACCTCCTCGCGATCGAGGCGCCGTTCCGCGCCCATGACGCGGCCATCGTGCCGGTCCGCATCACCCAGAAGGAGGGCACGCCGCGGATCACCCGCCTCACCCTCGTCGTCGACGAGAACCCGGCCCCGGTGGCCGCCGAGTTCACGCTCGGCGAGGCGATGCATCCCCTTGCGCTCGAAACCCGTCTGCGCGTCAACGCCTATTCGAACGTCCGGGTGATCGCCGAGACCGAGGACGGCGCCCTGCACATGGCCGGCCGTTTCGTCCGGGCCTCGGGCGGTTGCGCGGCGCCGGCGATGAAGGATTCCGAGGAGGCGATGGCCTCGCTCGGCGAGACGCGGGTGCGCTGGTTCGACGAGACGCCGGCCGCCTCCGGAATGCAGCGCGAGGTCCAGGTGATGTTCCGTCACCCGAACTATTCCGGTCTCCAGCGCGACCAGATCACCCATCTCTTCATCCCCGCCCATTTCGTCGACGAGGTCGAGGTCCGGCAGGGTGACGAGATCCTCTTCTCGATGACGGGCGGCATCTCGCTCAGCGAGGATCCGAGTTTCCGCTTCCGCTATGCCGACGACGGCACCGGGGGCCTGAAGGTCACGGCTTCCGACACCGAGGGGAACACCTTCGGGGGCGACTTCACCGCCGGCATGTAGTCTCCGGCCGGGCCGCCAGGGGCGCGGAGCGGATCAGAAGCAGCGGACCGCGCCCTCCGCCTGTGCGCGGCGCAATTCCTGCACGAGTTCGTTCGCCATCGGGGCGTTGTGCATCATCGAGAAGCGCTCGCCCGTCGCCTGCCGCATCGACAGGACGGTTTCCGCCTCGACGTAGCGCTCGTAGGGCATGATCGAGGCGACCACGTCGATCGAGCAGGAACAGCGGCGGAGCATGTCGGGCGTCTGCCCGTTCACCGCCATGCAGGAGAAGACATATTCCGCCCGCGCATCGGTCGGGTAGTCGTTGACGTCGGGATCGATCCCCTGCGCCGCGGCCGGAGCCACGGCGAGGGCGAGGGCGATGGCTGCGGCAAGATGCTTCACGATTCCTCCTCCTGTTCCAGTCCTTCGAGCTCGATCGTCTCGCTCAGCCCCGGAAGGTCGGCGACCGCCGGAACCTCGAGATCGAAACGGGCGATCCCGCCCGGCACCGCGTCGCTGACCAGGAAGCTGAGGGTCAAATCGGCGAATCCCCCCATCTTGTCACGGTTGGGATCCTCCACAAAGGGACGATAGACGAGCTCCTCCGCCGCCACGGTCTCGCCGTCGTAGCGGATCTCGACGGGAGCCACCTCGCCGCTGTCCCAGAAGGATTCGCGGATGCGGTTGCGAATGTAGAAGGGGTTGCCGCCGACCGTCTCCGACATCGTCCGGACGGTGTTCTCGAGGAAGATGAGCAGCAGCGGGTGCCCGGCATCGGCCGGCATCCGCGGCACCGGCCGTGGCTGGTCATTGGCGATGAGCGCGATCCGCGCCGCGCGCTTGCCCTCCTCGCCCTCCTCGATCGACACTTCCGCCGATCCCTCGAAATCGATGATGCCCGGAACATCGGGTTCCACGTCGCGCGCGTGGCGAAAGCGGATGCTCTCGCCGATGGCGAGATCGTCGAGCACGCCGGTGGCAAAGAGCCCTTCGTGCGGGCCGTTGCTTTCCGCCTCCTGCGCGAGCCCCGCGGCGGGCGAGCCCGCGGCAAGCAGGGCGATGAGGGGAAGGATCCGTCGGAAATGGGTCATGTCGCTTGCGCCTCCTCGCGCGTTCGGGTGAGCACGAAGCCGCGGCTCCGCAATGTCTGGAGCCGCGCCTCGGTCGCGCCGGTTGCGGCGAGCTTGCGGCGGAGATAGCCGATGTAGACGTCGACCACGTTCTCGCTGGTACCGCCGACGCCGCTCCAGAGCGCGTCGAAGATCGCGCCGCGGCTGAGGACTTCCTCGGGGTGGTCGAGGAAATGCTCGAGCAGCAGCGCCTCGCGTTCGGTAAGGGTGACGGCGCGTTCGGGACCGGCCGCCTCGCGGCGGTCGGGCGTGTAGCTGAGGTCGGCGAAACGGCGCACCTGCGGTCCGGCGCGGCGGCGCTCCTGCACGCGGATGCGGGCCACGAGATCGGCGAAGTCGAAGGGCTTGGCCACGTAATCGTCGGCCCCCGCCTCGAGCCCCGCTGCCCGGTCCTCGACCCCGGAAAGGGCGGAAAGCATCACGATCGGCGCCCGCATGCCCGCGCCCCTCAGCCGGCGCACCATCCGCTTGCCGTCGTCGGAGCCGAGCATCACGTCCACCACCGCCGCATTGATGGAGGCGAGTTCCGGAATCGCCTCCGCCCCGGCGATGTCATGCGCGATCACCGGCTCGTATCCCTCGCGCCTGAGTCCGCGGGCGAGGGCCGAGGCGATGTCCTCGTCGTCCTCGAGCACCAGGATCCGTGGTTTCATGCCGGCCGCCAGGTCAGGGTGACGCGGGTTCCCGGCCGGTCGGGATCGGGACGGATCGGGCTTGCGAGCGCGATCGCGCCGCCCTGTTGCTCCATCACCCAGGCGGCAAGCGCGAGGCCGATCCCGAATCCCAGCCCCCGCCTGCTGCTGCGGACGCCGCGCTCGAACACGCGGGACTGATCGGCTTCCGGCACGCCATCCCCTTCGTCGCTGATTACCGCCGTGATCTTATCCCCGCGCGCTCCGAGGGCAACCGTGACCACAGCACCTTCCGGTGAATGGCGGATCGCGTTCTCGAGCACGCCCGCCACCACCTGCCGCGACCAGTCGCCATCGCCGCGCACCATCATTGGCGCGAGATCGGCAGCGAGCGTCACCCGCTTGCGGCGGGCGAGCGCGGCGACATCGTCGATCGCTTCGCCGATCGCCGCGGCGAGATCGAACTTCGTGTCCTCGAGCTCGATCTGCCCGGTCTCCGAACGCGCCACCCGGAGCAGATCCTCGATCCGGCGGTTGAGCCGGCGCGCGCGGGCACGGATGGTGGCGATGGCGCTCCGCACCTCTGCCTGGTCGGCGGCCTCGTGGCTGGCGATCTCCGTCTCGGCGAGGATGACGGTGAGCGGCGTGCGGAGCTCGTGGCCGATATCGGCAAAGAGACGGCGGCGCTCGGCGTCGATCTCCTCGAGCCGGGCATTGGCCTCCCGGAGCGCGGCGGTGCGTTCGGCGACGATCTCCTCGAGCCGGGCGCGGTCGCGCTCGACCGCGGTGCGGCTGCGGCCGAGCCGGGCCGCCATCCGCGCCACCCGCGCGAAGACGAGGCCGAGCTCGTCGCGCCGATCGACGGGGGGCACGGCCGAGAACACGCCGCGGCCGACCGCATCCGCCGCCGCCGCCACCCGGTCGAGCCGGCGCAGGAGCGGCCGGATCAGCCCGAGCACGAAGGCGCCATAGGCAAGGACGGCAAGAGCGGCGATGCCGAAGGCGAGCCACCGGATCAGCCGGCGCTGCTCCTCGGCGGCGATCTGGGCACGCAGGCCGGCCCGGCGCTCGACCTCGATCGCCTCGGCGAGGAGCGGTGCGAACAGGGTGGCGAAGGTGTCGAGCTGGGCACGGAGCGTGGGCGCATCCTCCGCCTGCGGCGCCCTGCGCGCCAGCGACTCGAAATTCGCCTGCATCCGGGCGAGCGCGACCGAGCGCGCGGCGCGGCGCTGCCGCTCGGCTTCCGGCAGGTTCCCGGCACGATCCACCGCCTCGGCAAGCGCCCGTTCCGCCGCGCGGAAGGCCATGCGCACCGATGCCGCGCGGGCCTCCAGCCGCTCGCCCCGCTCGTCGGGGTCAATGCCGGAAGCCGCGCCCTCCACCGCGGCGAGGGCGTAGTCCGATACCCGTGCCGAGATCTGGCCGAAGATCTCCACCCGCTGCTGCGCCCCGGTCGCCTCCGCGATCAGCACCGCCGAGCGCCCGCCCGACCATGCCGCGATCGCCGCCGCCGCGAGGGCGAGCATGGCGATCAGCCCGGCGCCCGAAAGCAGCCGCAGCCGCAGCGGCCCGGCCGCGCACCGC
>JAJUJF010000005.1 GCA_029265455.1 Paracoccaceae bacterium
CCATCCGCGCGACCCGGAATTGCGCCGGCGGGGCCTCGAATTCGGGCGGCCGATCCGGGTCGGAAGGAACGTCTGGATCGGAGGCGGTGCCCTGATCATGCCGGGGGTGACGGTCGGCGACGACGCGATCATCGGCGCGGGTGCGGTCGTCACCCGCGATGTCGAGCCCGGGGCGACCGTGGCGGGCAACCCGGCGCGGCGGCTGCGGTGAAGGACCGTGGGCGAGAGGCGCCCACGCGTGAAAACCCAATCAACCATTTGAGTCTGAAGAGAAATCATATCCTACCCAGGTGTTAACACGCTTCGCCCACGGCGCCTGCCGACGGGCCGGAGATCTGGATCGGGCACATCGCTTGGGACCGGGGGAAGCGGATCGGCGGCTTCTGAACGCTGATGCGCCCCTTTCGGCAACGGCGGTGCGACAGGGGGCATTCTTCCGCGCAGGGGGACAAGCGCGGGAGGGTGACGATGACGACGGATATTTCTTCCCGGCCGGAGCGGATCGCGCTCGCGGAGATCGACGCGCACGCGCTGATCCGCGACCGGGCGAGCATCAGTCCGGAGGCCCTCGAGGAGCTGGAGGGTTCCGTGCTCCGGCACGGCCTGCGGATGCCGGTCGAGGTTTATGAAATCGAGGGGCAGGATGAGGGTGTGCGCTATGGCCTCATCTCCGGCTTGCGGCGGCTCACCGTGTTCCGCCGCCTGCACGAGCGGACCGGCCGCCCCGAATTCGCCTCCATCCCCGCCTTCGTCCGCGCCCCCGGGAGCATTGCCGCCGCGATGGCGGCGATGGTCGAGGAAAACGAGATTCGCGCCGAGATCTCCCCCTACGAGCGAGGGCGGATCGCGATGCTCGCACGCGACAACGGCTTCTTCCCGACCATCGAGGAGGCGGTGGAAAAGCTCTATCCGGGGGCGTCGTCGCAGAAACGTTCGCGGCTCCGGGCGCTTGCGCGGCTTGCGGAGGAGGTGGAGGGATATCTGACCGCGCCCGAACTGCTCAGCCAGGCGCAGGCGCTGCGGCTTGCCCGTGCCTGTCAGGCGGGGTTCGGCGATCTCATCCGGGCGACGCTTGCCGAATCGGACATGACCGAGCCCGCGGGCCAGTGGCGCAACCTGCAGCCGATCCTCGCGGAAGCGGAGGCGATGGCGCGGGTGGAAGCGGTTCCCTCACGCCCCGGCCGCCCGCGCCGCGTGCTCCGGCCCCGGCGCGGGATCACCGTCCGGCGGGAGATGACCCGCGACGGCTGGGTGCTGCGCTTCACCGGCCGCGAGGCGACGGGCGAGCTGATCGAACTGGTCATGGACGAGATCGAGCGGTGGCTGCGGGTGGGATGAATCACGCTGATGCGGCTGCCGGCGCCAGGTGAGGGGCGGCCGGCAGCGCGCCCGCGTCAGCTTCGCGGGTCGTCGGCGGGATCGACGTACTCGATGTCCCAGGGCCCGGTGCTGTTCAGCTGGACCACCGTCTCGCCTTCGGTGAAGACGTAATGGACCATGCCGGGGTCGAAGGCGAAGAAGCTGCCGGTCTCGAGCCTCGTCGCGGCGTCGGGATCGGCGTCCTCGCCCGAGCCGAGGAGCACGGTGCCGGCAATCACCGTGACGACCTCCGGCCGCGGATGGCTGTGCGGCGGGATGTGGAAGCCGTCGGGGAGCTTCAGCCGCATGGCGAAAAGCTCCTCGCTGCCGGGATTGCCGTAGAGGACTGCGTATTCCGAGCCCTCCGGGAGCGATCCCGGCCCCGGCTGATAGGCGAATTCGTCAGGCTGGAGGACGACATGCGCTTCCTTGCCCTGGTCATCGGCGCCCGCAAGAAGATCCGGGGCGAACGTGGCCAGTGCGCCAAACGCGGCAACAGTGAGGGCTGTCAGGGTGGATCGGGATGCCATCGGGTCCTCCTCGTCACGAGGGGTGCGAACATGCCGAAGGGCATGTCGACCGGAGGACGCCCGGTTGTGGTCGGGAGTCCCGACCGGCGACGGATTCTAGCAGGAGTGGCCCGGTCCTCAAAACGAATTGCAGGCCTGCGGACGGTCCGAACCCATGTCCTTCGCGAGGGGAGCCGCCGTCCCGCCTGCTGCCGGCCGGGTGACGATCGGCGGCGAGGGTGCATCAGCCGCGTTGACAGCATCCCGTCGCGGCTATACATCCGCCCTCCATCGGCACCTGCCCAGGTGGCGGAATTGGTAGACGCGCTGGTTTCAGGTACCAGTTCCCGAGAGGGAGTGGAAGTTCGAGTCTTCTCCTGGGCACCAACATCCGGTCCGGCATGCCGGGGACGCGGGCGTCCCGGCCTGCGTCCTCGCGAGTAGTCTCAGGCATTCCCTGCGCCGCCCGGCCGCGAAAGCAGGGCTCTCCGTGCGAAGACCGGCCCTCGACGTCCGGGAGGATCGTTCCTATCTCGGGTTCCGGATTTCACGGAAAACAACGAAGAAGGAAAATGGCGAAGCCTGTCGTCGGCATCATCGGCAACGCGCATGTCGTGGAGGATTCCTACCCCGTCCAGGCGGTGGGCATCTCGAACATCGAGGCAGTGGCGGAACTCACCGGCGCGATCCCGCTCCTCGTGCCGGCGCTGCCGAAGGTGGGCGCGGTTGCGGAGCTCGTGGAGGCGTGCGACGGTTTCGTGTTCACCGGTGGCCGGCCGAACATCCATCCCAGTCACTACGGGCAGGAGCCGACGGAGAAACACGGCGCCTTCGACCCCGATCGTGATGCGCTGGCCCTGCCGCTCATCCATGAATGCGTCGCCCGCGGGGTGCCGATCTTCGGCATCTGCCGCGGTTTCCAGGAATTCAACGTCGCCTTCGGCGGCACGCTCCACCCCGAGATCCGCGAGATCCCGGGGCGGATGAACCACCGCATGCCCCCTGACGGCACGCTCGAGGAGAAATTCGCGATCCGCCATCCTGTGCGTCTGACTCCGGGCGGGCGGTTCCACCGCATCCTCGACGCGACCGAGGTGATGGTGAATTCGCTGCACGGGCAGGGCATCCTCGAGAAGGCGGAGCGGATCGTGATCGAGGGCTGGGCGCCCGACGACACACCGGAGGCGATCGTCGTCGAGGATGCGCCGGGCTTCGCCCTCGCGGTGCAGTGGCATCCGGAATGGAATGCCGCGATCGACCCGGTGTCGCGCCCGCTCTTCCAGTCCTTCGGCCGCGCGGTCCTGCAATACGCCCGCGGCCACTGAACCCGCCCGCAGCGGTCTCCGGTCAGGTCCATCTCCCGGATCAGAACTCCCCGGCGAGCCAGGCGGGGAGGGCGCCGATGTCGGGAAGGACGGCATCGGCATGAGCGGCGAGATCCGCGGCCTCGGCCGGTCCGGTGAGCACGGCGACCGTGCGCATGCCGATCGCCCGCGCCGGACGGAGATCGTGGAGACTGTCACCGATCATCGCCACCTCCGCCGGTCGCAGCCGCGTGGCGCGGCAGAAGGCATGCATCATGCCCGGCTCCGGCTTGCCGCCGAAGCCGGAATCGTAGCCGGCGATGAAGTCGAACCGGTCGAGGACGCCGGCGCCGCCGATCTGGATCCGGGCCGCCGCTGCCGAGTCGTTGGTCACGACCCCGAGCGTGTAGCCCTCGCCTTGCAGCCGGTCGAGCAGGGGGGCGAGCGGCACCGCCTCGACCGGGGTCACCAGGGCCGCCCGCCGGGCCAGATCGGCACGGAGCGCCTCGGGCGATACCTCCGGCAGGGCCCGGCGGATGGTATCGACGATGTCGTCAAGGGTGCCGGCGATCGCCGGGCTCGACTTGTCGAACCGGCAGGACGCGATATCGAAGCGGAGCACCGCAGCGAGGCGGCGCGCACGCAGCGCCTCGCCGCGCGACAGATCCGCGATCAGCTCCCGCGTCCAGTTGCCCCAGGTCGCGTAGAAGTCGAAGAGGGTGCCATCCTTGTCGAAGAGGAGCCCGCGCAGACCTGCCGTCCCGGTCCCGGTTACTGCTGTCGCCCTCATGTCCAGTTCGGCAGCGTCCCGCCCGGCAGTGCCGCCCGTGCCTGCGCCGGCATCGCCGGATCGATACCGGCCTGCGCCGAGAATTCCCGGACGAGCGCCTCGTCGCCGAGCAGGAAGTCGAGGACGAAGCCGAGCGTTCCGGGATCCGCCGCCGCCTGCCGCAGTGTCGCCGCATCGGCACCCGTCTCCGCGAGGAAACGGCCAAGCATCTCCGGCCGGTCCGCGAGGAAGATCAGCGCCTCGCAGGCGAGATCGGCAGCCGCGGAAGGGGTCATTGCGGCCTCCCCGAGGCATTGAAACAGGGCAGGCGCAACCCTTCGTTAACATTCTGCCTGCTAGCATCCAGCCCGGGTCGGGCAGGCGGGGGCAAGGACCCCCTGCGGAGGGTTTCGGATGTCGGGTCGGGTTCTGGTTGTGGATGACGTGGCAACCAACCGCCTCCTTCTGAGGGCAAAGCTCAGTTCTGCCTACTACGACGTTGTCGTCGCGGAAAGCGGGACGAGCGCGCTCGATATCGCGCGGCGCGAGCAGCCCGACATGATCATCCTCGACGTGATGATGCCGGACATGGACGGGTTTGCCGTATGCGCGGCGCTCAAGGAAGACGAGGAGACCGCGCATATCCCGGTGATCATGGTGACCGCGCTCGACACCCCGGAGGAGCGGGTGCGGGGCCTCGAGGCCGGGGCGGACGACTTCCTCTCCAAACCCTTCGACGACCTCGCGCTGTTTGCCCGCGTGCGCAACCTCATGCGCATGAAGATGATGTTCGACGAGCTGCGGCTGCGCGACCTCACCTCGCGCGAACTCGGCCTCACGGATTTCGTGACCGAACACGAGATGGAGGTGGAGACCGGAGGCGCGGTGCTGCTCGCGCCGCCCTCGGACGCGAGCGGCGCAAGCTGGGCGGAGGCGCTGCGCGACCGGCTCGGGCTGTCGCCGATCCTCACCCATTCCGAACGCGAGGCGCTCAACCTCGCCCGGCTGGAACTTCCCGACCTCTTCGTCGTGCACCGCTCCCTGATCGAGGGCGGCGACGGGCTTCGCCTCGTCTCGGCGCTCCGGGCGCGGCCGGAGACCCGGCAGGCGGCGATCCTCCTCGTGGTCGAGCCCGGCGATGTCGAGGCGGCGGCGACGGGGCTCGACCTCGGCGCCTCGGACTACATCGAGGCGCCCTTCGACGTGAACGAACTCGTCGCCCGCGTCCGCTCGCAGCTCCGGCGCAAGCGCTATTCCGACCGGCTGCGCTCGAATGTCCGCAACGGGCTGATGATGGCGGTGATCGATCCGCTGACCGGCATCTACAACCGCCGCTATGCCGAGCAGCACATGAACCGGGTGATGGAGCGCGCGCGGGAGACCGGGGGCGCCTTCGCGGTGCTGATGATCGATCTCGACAAGTTCAAGGCGATCAACGATCGCTGGGGCCATGACGCCGGGGACGCAGTGCTGCGGGAATTCTCGCGCCGGTTGCAGGAGAACATCCGCGGCGTCGATCTCGTCGCGCGGTTCGGAGGCGAGGAATTCTTCGTCGCCATGCCCGACATCGACCATGAACAGGCCGCCGCCGCCGCCGAGCGCATCCGTGGCGCGGTGGAGGGCCGCCCGTTCGAGGTGACGGGAACGAAGGACGGGCTGCGGGTGACGGTCTCGATCGGGGTGGCGATCGGCACGGCCGAGGACGGCGACCCGGAAACGATCATTCGCCGCGCCGACCTTGCGCTCTTCCGCTCGAAGAACGCCGGTCGCAACCGCGTGAGTTTCTGCGCCGAAGCTGCCTGAGCCTCAGTGCCGGCCGTCTCGCTCGGGCCCGCGGCCGAGACGCTCTGCGAGGGCGGCCCTTTCCGCCGGTGTCATCTGCCCGATCCGCTCCACGAGGAGATCGGTGGCACGTTCCGCAAGCCGTCCCTGCGCCTCGCGCCGGACGGCAAGGGCACGACGCAGGCGCTCGGCGTCGAAGGGCTCGCGGGCGATGGCCGCGCGGATCCCGGCCATCGCGTCCCGCATGGCCTCACGTCCGGCCCGCCACTCGCTCTCGCTGCCGCGGATCGCCTGTCGCAGGGCGTGGCGATGTTCCTCGGGAAGCGCCCGCGCGAAGCCGATGAGGCCGGTGTCGCTCTCGTGATGGCCGTGACCATGTCCACCCCGCAACGCCGTGCCGACGAGAAAGCCGGCGAAGAGCAGGTTGAGGGCGAGCGAGGCGAGTAGCGCCCAGCCGAGCCAGCGCCGGTTGCGAAGACGCGGGGCCATTCTCATCCCTCCCAGCCAAGGTCGAAGAAGCCGGCCGCATCGGAGTCGAGGGCGCTCACGATCTCGAACGTGCCATCGGCGGAGAGGGCGAGGCCGTCGTCGAGCGGCGCGATCCCGGTGATGCCGATGAGAAAGCCCGCCGCCACCGATGCGGCGAGGGCAGCCGCCGCCGGCCAGCGCCAGCGGGGAGCCGGTTGCGTTTCCGCCGCGGCATCGGCGAGGACCGCTTCGAGCAGCCGCGCATCCGGCTCCGGCCGGGAGGCGCGCGCCGCCGCGAAGAACGGGGCAAGATCGCCCTCGTCCTCACCGGACACACCCGGGATCGGCCCTCTTCCGTTTCTGTCCGTCACGTCTTCCTCACCCGCCTTCGAGGCCGAGCGCCGCGCGTTGGGGCAGGAGCATCGCCCGCAGGCTGCGCCGCCCGCGCGACAGCAGGCTTTCCACCGCCTCGACCGAGAGTTCCATCACCGACGCGACCTCCTCCTGAGGGAGTTCCTCGATATGCCGCAGCACGATGGCGAGCCGCTGGCGCTCGGGCAAGGCGAGGAGCGCCGCGTCGAGTGCCGCCGCCCGGTCGCGCCGTGCGAGTGCCGTCTCCGCCCCCGGTCCCGGGTCGGGCAGGGCTTCGAGAACCGCGAGCGGCGCCCCCGGACGGCGGCGCCGCAGCCGGTCGATGGCCAGGTTTGCCGCCACACGGTAGAGCCAGGTCGAAAGCCGTGCCCCGTCCGGTTGCCAGTCCTCCGCCCTGCGCCAGAGCCGCAGCATCGCCTCCTGCGCAATGTCCTCGGCCTCCGCCCGTTCGCCGAGCATCCGCTCGGCCACCGCGAGAACCCGCGGCAGGTGGCGCAGCGCAAGGATCCGGGCGGCGGCGCCATCCCCTGCCGCCGCCCGCGCAAGCAGCGCGTCGTCCGCCTCTCCTTCCCCGAAAATCTCCGCCCCCCTGCCGCAGGCCATCGTGCGCGGCTCCGCATCCCTCTCGCGGGATCGTCGGAACGGGCCGCGCGCCGGTCATGATCAGTCGCGGCGACGCTCCCGGCGGTCGCCGCGGTCGCCGTCGCGGTCCCGCCGCTTCCCGCGATCCCAGGCCGGCCCCGCTTCGGCCTCTTCCCGGGTGATGACGCCATCCTCGTCACGATCGAGAGCACGCATCAGGAAGTCGACCTGCCGCGCGGCCAGGGCTTCGAGGGTGACCTCGCCCGCCTCCTCGGCCTCCAGCATTGCCAGGATGCGGTCGACTCGCGCCTCGGTCGGATCGCCGGCGAAGACCATCATCGGGCTGCGCGGAATCTCGGGCAGCGTCGCGGCGATCTCCTCGCGGTCGAGGGCGCCGTTGCCATCGGTGTCGAACTCGCCCAGCCTCTCGACGCCCCAGCTCTCGAGCTGCTCGCGGTCGACGCTGTCGGCATCGGCGCCGGCCACCGCGTCGAAATCGAGCATCGCGCCGTGGTGCATCCCGTGGTGCATCGGGTGCCCGCCGCGGTCGTGGCGGTCCCCGCGTTCGCCCGCGGTCAGGGCGCCGGCGCCGAGGACCGAGGCGGCGGCGAGGATGGCGGCGAGATTGCGCATTCTCATGGAAGGTCTCCCGTCTGAAGCGAAGGCGGACATTCCCGCCGTTCGTGCCCCCTTTCACGTGGCCGCATCGCCGATCCGTCGGTGCCATGGATCACGCTTTCGCGAGATCTTTGGTACTGGGCAAACGGCGCATCCTGGCCTATATCGCGACGCATGAGCGAAACCGTCCACGCCCCGATATCGATCCCGGTTCCGGTCGATCCGAATGCCGATCGTCCGGTCGGGCCTGCCCTGCTCAAGGGCTGGCGACGCAAATGCCCGGCATGCGGCGAGGCGTCGCTTTTCGACGGCTATCTCGCCGTTCACCACGAGTGCCCGAACTGCAGCGAGGCGCTCCATCACCAGCGCGCCGATGACGGGCCGGCCTGGGCGACGCTCGTCGTGACCGGCCATCTGCTCGCGCCGCTCATGCTGCTCATGTGGGACCTGTGGCAGCCGTCGCCGATCGTGATGGCCTCGACGCTCTCGGTCTTCCTCGTGGCGGTCTCGCTCTTCCTGCTGCCGCGGTTCAAGGGCGCGTTCATCGGGCTGCAGTGGTCACGCCGGATGCATGGATTCGGCGCGGAGGCCGACGCGCCGACGCATCAGTGAGCGAGGCGGCGCCGCCGCAGCCCCAGCCTATCCGTGATGCGGCGACCGTCATTCTCGTTCGTGAGGACGGCGGACGGCCACTGGTGCTGATGGGCCAGCGCGGAACCCGCGCGGCCTTCATGCCGTCGAAATTCGTCTTTCCGGGCGGCGCGGTCGACCCCGAGGACAATGCGCTTGGCGAGGAACTGACGCTCGCGCCGGAGACCGAGCGCCTGCTCGCGGTCGAGACTCCGTCCGGGCGGCGCCGCGCCCTCGCGCTCGCCGCGATCCGTGAACTCTGGGAGGAATCGGGCCTCGCGCTCGGCCGGCCCGATCCGGGGGCGCCGGCGCTTGCTCCGCGCGCGCCGGAGACGCTGCGCCCGATGCTGGAGGCGGGGATCAGGCCGGACGGGACGGGTCTGCGTTTCGTCTTCCGGGCGGTAACGCCGCCGGGGCGCCCGCGCCGCTTCGACGCGCGCTTCTTCCTCGCCCATGCCTCCTCGCTCTGCTGCGATCCGGAGGATTTCTCCCGCGCCTGCGGCGAGCTCGGCTGCCTGCAATGGGTGGATCTCGCGACGGCCCGATCGCTGCCGCATGCCTATATCACCGGGGTCGTCCTCTCCGAGATCGAGGCGATCCTCGCCGATCGGGGGGCTGACCGGAACGCGCCGCGGCCGGTACCCTTCTATCATGACGACCGCTTCGTGTCCTACATCACTCCTGCAGGCGTCACCCCCACTCCGCGAACCTGGGGGCCGGGCGCAGGGACGGAGCGGCGGGGGGCCGTATCTTGACAGGCGGGTGATTCCGCGTAGAAGGGCGGTCTCGGATTTCGGGGTGCGCGGGGGCGCCCCTCTGCAAGCATTGCGGGCGACCGCGGGAAGGGAATCATGGCCAAGCCGACCACCATCAAGATCCGGCTGAACTCCACCGCCGACACCGGCTATTTCTACGTGACCAAGAAGAACTCGCGCACGATGACGGAGAAGATGACCGTCCGCAAATACGATCCCGTCGCGCGCAAGCATGTCGAGTTCAAGGAAGGCAAGATCAAGTAGCCGTCCGGCCTGATCGTCCGTGAACATGAAGCCCCGCTCCGGCGGGGCTTTCCGTTGGTGGCTATCGCAGCCCGGACTCGCCGCGGGCGAACTGGCTTCCCTCGATCACGTACTCGGCGAACATCGTCCGTTGCAGCGGAAAGAAGTTGTCGTCGGAGAGGAGCGTGATCCGCACCTGTCCCGCCTCGTCCTTCCAGACCGAGATCGACTCCATGTTGTCGAGTTCCCGCCGTGCGGTCTCGATCACGGTCTCGCCGCCGTCGAACCCGTCCTTCCCGAGCACGAAACGCCTGACCCTAGTCCGGAAGCCGAGGAGCGAGAAGTCGCGTTCGAGCAGGTAGAGCCGCCCGTCGGGCCCCCAGTCGGCACCGGTGACGAGGAAGGGCGGCGCACGGTCGAGTGAAAGCTCCGTGTCCCAGATCCCGTCGCGCAGCCGGAAGACCGGGTAGGGCCGGTCGAGCGCGCCCGAACGTTCCGGGATCGCGTAGAGGACGCCCTGGGCATCGATCGCCAGCGCCTCGAACCCGGAATTCTGCTGCAGGCGGCGGAAGGCGGGATGATCGGGCACGGCGGCCGCCGGCCCGTCGATCCGGTCATAGCGCCGGATGCGGTGGAAATGCTCGAACGAGACGTAGATGCGCCCGTCGCTGTCGACGGCGAGACCCTCGGCATCGGCGTCACGGCCGGAGACCGCCGTCCCGTCGATGGCAAGGAGCGGCCCCGATCGTTCCAGTATCGCCGCGACCAGTCTTCCGTCCCGCCGCTCCATCCGCCCCGTGGCCCAGCGCCCGGAATCGGAGATGGCAACGAACCGCGTGCCGCCGTCGAGGATCTCGAAACCCGAGAAGCCGCCGAACCCCTCGACATTCTCGTGCCAGGTCACGTCGGCGTCGAGCCGTGCCACCGGCGCTGCTGCTGCCGGCATGGCGCCGAGCGCGAGGATGGCGAGGACGAGACGGATCATGGAGTTTCGAGCACCGTCCGGCACTGCGGCGGCAGGTCGGCGAGCCGGAGCTCGGGCCGCGGCGGCGGTGGTGGCGCATCGGGATCCGGCGGCTCGAGCGCCTCGGTTACCCACCAGACCGCCTCGGCGCAGCCGTCACCCGGTGGCAGGGGATCGGGGGCGACGCAGCCGGGCTGGCCGGCGGGGCAGGTCATGCGGACATGGAAATGCGTGTCATGTCCCCACCACGGCCTGATCTTCGCGAGCCATCCGCGGTCGCGCGGGCCGGCGTCGGCGCACATCCTGAGCTTCACCGGGCCGGTGACGAAGATGCGTTCCACTTCCGGATCCCGCGCCGCCGCCTCGAGGATGCGGTGGTGGGCGACGGTCCAGTTGCCGTTCACCGACCGGCCATCGGCCGACCGCACCGAGATCGACGACAGCCGCTCCCGCTCGCCCCGGCTGAGATCGAGGCGGGAGGGCGGCAGCATCCAGATGTCGACGTCGAGACCGGTCTGGTGCGAGGCATGGCCCGGCGCCGGCCCGCCGCGCGGCTGCGAGATGTCGCCGATATAGAGGCCGCGCCAGCCGGCGGCGATCGCCTGGCGGCTCAGCCGCTCGACGAAGGCAAGCGTCTTCGGATGAGCCCAGTGTCGGTTGCGCCCGAGCCGCATCGCCTGCCAGCCCGGCCCGCTCTCCGGCAGGCGGATGCCGCCCGCGAGACAGCCGCGGGCATGCCGGCCGATCGCGTGCGGCTGGTGGGAACTCGGGCTCGCCTGTGAGGAGAACAGGGCGCGTGCCGACTGTGCCTCGGCGCCCGTGCCCGTGCCCGTCCAGAGGGCGAGCACGAGCAGGAGGGGGAGAAATCTCATTCCGGCTCCGTGCCTGTGCGTTTTCCGGCCTTCACCCAGTATAACAGAAGGAGACCGGCGAGGAACTGCGCGATCACCGGGCTCACCCCGAGGCGCTGCGAGCCCGTCCATTCGGTCGCGACGGCGATCATGGTCGGGCCGATGAAGGCGGTGGCCTTGCCGGATAGCGCGTAGAGGCCGAAGGCCTGGGCGGGGGCGACGCGCCCCTCGGCCTGATCGACGAGAAGCGTGCGCGAGGCCGCCTGCACCGCGCCCGCAAACGCGCCGAGCGCCCCGCCGGCGACGAGGAAGACCGCATCCGGCAGGTACGAGCCTTCCGCCACCGGCAGGAACAGGACCGCCTCCCGATCCGTGAGGAGGACGAGAAGGCAGACACCGACCAGGCCGGTGACGCAGGCGGTCACCACCGGTTTCGGCCCGAAACGCGCATCCGCCCGGCCTCCCGCCCAGGCGCCGAGGGCGCCGGTGACCGAGGCAAGGATGCCGAAGGCGCCGAGCTCGAACATCCCCCAGCCGAGCACTCCCGCCGCGAAGATGCCGCCGAAGACGAAGAGCGCCGCGAGCCCGTCGCGGTAGAAGAGCGAGGCGAGGAGGAAGACCGGGAACGTCCCCTTGCCGCGGATGCCGCGGATGGTGGCGAGGAGATCCGCGATTCCCGCACCGACCGCCCCGCGCATCCGCCCGCGCGGGGCATCGGGGGTCCACAGGAAGAGCGGCAGCGCGAAGATCAGGTACCAGATCGCCGCGAAGGGGCCGGTGGCGCGTTCGGGCTCGCCCTTCGCCGGGTCGAGGCCGAAGACCGGCACGAGCCCCGCCATCGTCCGGTCCGAACCCGGGGCGGGAGCGACGAAGACGAGGATGAGGACGAGCGCGAGCAGCCCGCCGACATAGCCGATTGCCCATCCCGAACCCGAGATCCGGCCGATCGCCGCCCGCGGACCGAGGCCGGGCAGCATCGCGTTGGTGAAGATGAGGCAGAATTCCGAGCCGAGATAAGCGAGGCCGAAGGCGAGAAGCACCGGCAGCGGCTCGGCCATGGCGGGTTCGGCCAGCCAGAGCCCGGCGCAGCCGGCGACGAAGGGAAGCGAGAAGGCGGCCACCCAGGGCTTGCGCGCGCCGGTCCGGTCCGCGATCGCCCCGAGCGGCGCCGCGAGCAGCGCCACCGTCGCGCCGGCAACCGCTGCCGCTGTCCCCCAAAGTGCCTGGCCGGTGACCGGATCATGCGCCACCTTCGCGGCGAAATAGGGCGCGAAGATGAAGGTGAGGATCAGCGTGTAGAAGGGCTGGTTCGCCCAGTCATAGAGCATCCAGCCCCGGATGCCGCGCCAGCTGGCCGCCACGGGCGCGTCATTTGCCATTCCCCTGCTCATGGCACCGGCATCATCCGGCGGATGCGCCGCGCTTCGGCGGCAGGAAAGGGGGACGGATGCACCGGGCACTCACGCGGGACCAGATTACCGGAATGTCCCTTTTTTCCGGTTTCCGCCCGCCTTGGCAACCGCCTGGCCGCCCTCATGCGGGATCAGCCGAAGGCGCCGGAGGCCCGGGCCGAGAGCATGAAGGCCCGCGCCGAGCGGGTATCGGCCAGACGCGTGAGCGCGACGTCGTCGAGCCGCGTGGCCAGGTCGCGGAGGACCGCGTCGAACCGGCGCTGGAAGAAATGCGCGGTGTCGCGGAAGATCGAGTTGGATTCCATGAGCTTCCTGACCACGGCGAGCGCGCGCTCGTCGCGGATGCCGCCGAATGTCTCCACCTCGCTCCCCCGTCTGCCTTCGGCAAAGGCGCGCCATACCGCAGGCGACGGCGGTTCGGGCGCGAGATCATCCATGTAGACACCCTCCTGGGCCAGGAGATTCATCACGTCCTCCGCTGCCTGCAGCATCTGCGCGAGGTCCTGATGGCGCAGTGCCCGGCCAAGCGCGCGGAAGCCCTCGCGGTCCTCGACATCCTTCGGGAAGTCGAAGGCGCGCAGCAGATCCTCGAGGCCGAGTTCCTCCTCGGCCTCGGCCGGGATGTCCGGCGGTGCGGGTTGGCGCACCTCCACCTCCGGTGCCTTCGAGGTCACGGGCGCCGGGGCGGCGGCCGCACCGGCAGATGCAGCGAGCAGCCTCTCGAGCCGCTGCTGTGCCGCGGCAAGCTCGGCGAACCGGTTGCCGACGCTGCCATTGATCGCGCCCCTGATCACGGAGTCGAGATCGCGCCGCAACTCCGCCTGCGCCTCCGCGACCGCCGTGCGCACGACACGCTCGACCGCGCGCGGGGTGAGCGGCCCGTCTTCCCGAAGCGACGCCCTGGTCTCCGCGAGCGCCTCCGCAAGCGGCCCCGCCGCCGCCACCAGCTCCGCCACCGCCGCCCGCTGCCGGGCAAGCTCTGCGGCGAGCCAGGCGGCGAGGGTGATCAGACCGAGGGGAAGCGTGAGGGCGACGAGGAAGAACACCGCGTCGAGGAAAACCGTCCCGCGCGCCTGTCCGCCACCCGCGCCGCCGAAATAGCCTCCGCCATAGGAGAGGACCAGCACCGCCCAGAGGATGCCGGCGAGGATCGCCACGCGATTCACGAGGCTCGTCTCCCGGAACCGGCCGGCGAGCGTCTTCGGGTCGAACTTGTCGAGGTCGAGCCGCGCCATCAGCTCAGACGTATTTCACCGCAAGGATCTCGTAGCTCTTCACGCCGCCGGGGGTCTGGACCTCGACGGAATCACCCTCCTCCTTGCCGATGAGCGCCCGGGCAAGGGGCGATCTCACGTTGAGGCGGCCCGCCTCGATATTCGCCTCGTGCTCACCGACGATCTGGAAGGTCTTCTCGTCCTCGGTATCCTCGTCGAGCAGCACAACCGTCGCGCCGAACTTGACGGCGCCCGAGAGCCTCGAGATGTCGATCACTTCCGAACGCGCGATCACCGCCTCGAGCTCCTTGATCCGGCCCTCGATGAAACTCTGCTTCTCGCGTGCGGCATGATATTCCGCATTCTCCGACAGGTCGCCATGCTCGCGCGCCTCGGCGATCGCCTGGATCACCGCAGGGCGCTCCACCGATTTCAGCTTCTTCAGTTCGGCGTCAAGCTGGGCGAACCCATTCGCCGTCAGCGGCACCTTCTCCATTGCGGTCTCCTCGCGGCGGCCGCAGGGCGGCCGCCCGCATGTGGCATGCTGAATAACAAAAGGCGGGCCGCAGCTCTTCGCCCGGCCTCGCCCCCGTCCCGGACACTCCGGGACATCGAAAGCATAGGAAGGCGCTCTGGTCAGTTCAAGCAGAAGCGCCCGGAGCCGCGCATCGAAACCGCCGCAACGTGATCGCAGGGCGATCCTCCCGCGCCGGCTGCGCCCCGCCATTGCAGGTATCGGCCTTGCAGGGCTTCGGGACAGCGCGCAGTTGTCGGACGCCACGATCCGGACGATGAGGGGATGCAGGCCGAAAGACATCCCGGACGCGGGGTTCGCGTTGACCGGCCGTGCCTGCCTGCGCTACGTCACGCCCTCAAGCCAACAATGCTCCGGGAGGCTGGCATGGCCGAAATCGAGCGCGAGCGAATGGATTACGACGTGGTCATCGTCGGCGGCGGTCCGGCGGGCCTCTCCGCCGCGATCCGCCTCAAGCAGCTCGATCCCGACCTGGCGGTTGTCCTGCTCGAGAAGGGCTCGGAGATCGGCGCGCACATCCTGTCGGGCGCGGTGCTCGACCCCGTGGGCCTAGATCGCCTCCTGCCCGACTGGCGCGAGCGCGGCGCGCCGATCACGACGAAGGTGACCGACGACCGTTTCTATCTCCTCGGCGAGGGCGGGCAGATCCGCGTCCCGAACTGGACGATGCCGCCGCTGATGAAGAACCACGACAACTATATCGTGTCGATGGGCAATGTCTGCCGCTGGCTCGCCGGGATCGCCGAGGAACTGGGCGTCGAGATCTTTCCCGGCATGGCCGCCTCCGAGGCCGTCTATGACGGCGAGCGCCTCTCCGGCGTCGTGGTTGGCGAGTTCGGCCTCAACCCGGACCGCACGCCGGGACCGAACTACGAGCCGGGGATGGAGCTCCACGGGAAATACGTCTTCCTCGCGGAAGGTGCGCGCGGCCACCTGACCAAGAGGGCGATCATCCGCCACGGCCTCGCGGAGGGTCGGGAGCCGCAGAAATACGGCATCGGCATGAAGGAGATCTGGGAAATCCGCCCCCAGGCGCACCGCCCCGGTCAGGTCACCCATACCATGGGCTGGCCGCTCGGCAACAATGCGGGCGGCGGTTCGTTCATGTATCACGCCGAGGACAATCAGGTGTATCTCGGCTTCGTGGTGCATCTGAACTACGAAAATCCCTATCTCGACCCGTATCGCGAGTTCCAGCAGTTCAAGCATCATCCGCTGATCGCCGATGTGCTCCGGGGCGGCAGGCGTGTGGCCTACGGTGCCCGCGCGATCACCGAGGGCGGCTGGCAGTCGCTGCCGAAGCTGGTCTTCCCGGGCGGCGCGCTTCTTGGCTGCGCCGCCGGCATGGTGAACGTCCCCCGTATCAAGGGCAATCACAACGCGATGCTCTCCGGCATCCACGCCGCCGAGGCCGCTCGCGAGGCGATTGCCGCCGGCCGGGCGGGGGACGAGCTTTCCGCCTATGCGGAGGCGGTCGAGACCGGGCCGATTGCCGCCGATCTCCGACCCGTGCGCAACGTGAAGCCCCTCTGGTCGAGCATGGGGGCGACCGCGTCGATGGTTCTTGGCGGGATCGACATGTGGACCTCGCACTGGCTCAAGGGGCGCTCGCTCTTCGGCACCCGCAAACACGGCAAGACCGATGCCGAGGCCACGCAGCGGGCCGAGCATTTCGAGCCGATCGACTACCCGAAACCCGACGGTGTCCTTTCCTTCGACCGGCTGACGAATGTCGCCTATTCCTTCACCAACCATGCCGAGGACCAGCCCTGCCACCTGGTGCTGAAGGACCCGCGCATCCCGATCGAGATCAACCTGCCGCGGTTCGACGAGCCGGCGCAGCGCTACTGCCCGGCCGGCGTCTACGAGGTCGTTCGCGACGAGGCCGGCGCGCCGCGGTTCCAGATCAACTTCCAGAACTGCGTCCACTGCAAGACCTGCGACATCAAGGACCCATTGCAGAACATCGAATGGACCCCGCCGCAGGGCGGCGACGGACCGAACTATCCGAACATGTGACGATTTGCGCGCCCGCGCCGTTGCCAGACCTGGCGCGGACGCCTACCGTCAGGCTTTGAGCCGCCCGAGAGGAGCGCATCCTTGGCCAATCGGTTGAAATCGAGCCTCCGTGCCGCGGCGTTGACGCTGCTGCTTGCCGGATCGGCGGTCCTGCCGGGAGGAGCGGGAGCGCAGGGGCTCGCCGGTCCCTATCTCGCCGCCATCCTTGCCGATTTCCGCAACGATTACGTCGCGGCTGCCGAGCATTACGCGCGCGCCCTCGCCCGCGATCCCGGGAATGTCGGGCTGATGCAGAACACGCTGGTGTCGCGGATCGCCGCCGCCGATTTCGAGGGGGCGCTCGCCCTTGCGGCAGATCTTGCCGCGGCGGCGCCCGACAACGAGATCGCCGGCCTCGTCCTCGGCGCCGATGCGCTCGGGCGCGGCGACTACGAGGCGGCGGCGGAACTGCTCAGCGCCGAGACGCTGGGGCTCAATCCCCTGCTCGACGGCCTGGTCTCCGGCTGGATCGCGGTGGGCCGCGAGGATTTCGAGGCGGCGCAGGCACGGTTCGACGCGCTCGACGACAACGAGCTCATCGGCGCCTACGGCCGGTATCACAAGGCGCTCGCCCTCGCGCTGGCCGGGGATTTCGTCTCGGCGGAGGCGCTGTTCGCCGGGATCGGGGATCCGCTCCCGCTCGAACGCGAGGCGATCATCGCCCATGCCGAGGTGCTTGCCCAGCTCGGCCGCGAGGAGGAGGCGATCGCGCAGCTCGATGCGATCCTCGACACCGGATTCCCCGATCTCGTGCTGCTCGATCTTCGTCGCCGCCTCGCTTCCGGCGACGAGGTGCCGTTCTCCGTCATCCGCCGTCCCTCCGATGGCGCGGCCGAGGCCTTCCTCACCTTTGCCACCGCCCTCAATACCGAGGAATCCGACCGGTTCTCGCTGATCTACGCGCGGCTCGCCGGGCTGATCCGGCCCGGCCTCAGCCGCGCGAGCCTGCTTGCCGCCGAGATCCTCGAACGCCACGGCCAGTACGACCTCGCCATCGAGGCACTCGCGGACGTGCCCGAGGATTCCGTCTGGTTCGTCACCGCCGAGCTTCGCCGCGCCGCCACCCAGCGCGCGGCCGGGGATCCCGACGCGGGCATCGCCACGCTCCGCGCCCTGGCCGAGCGCCATCCCGGGACGATCGAGGTCCATTCCGCGCTTGGCGATGCGCTGCGGGTGGCCGAGCATTACGAGGAAGCCGCCGCCGCCTACAGCCGCGCGATCGACCTGATCGGCGAGCCCGCGCCCGCGCACTGGCCGATCTTCTATGCCCGCGCCATCGCCTGGGAGCGGGCCGGCATCTGGGACCGCGCGGAAACCGATTTCCGCCGTGCACTCGAACTCGAGCCCGAGCAGCCGCTCGTGCTAAACTATCTCGGCTATTCCCTCGTCGAGCAGCGCCGCAATCTCGACGAGGCGCTCGACATGATCGAACGCGCCGTCGCGAGCGAGCCCGACGACGGCTACATCATCGACTCCCTCGGCTGGGTCCTCTATCGCCTCGGCCGCTACGAGGAGGCGCTGCCGCACCTGCTGCGGGCGGTGGAGCTGCTGCCGACCGATGCCGTCCTCAACGATCATCTCGGCGACGTGCTCTGGATGGTGGGGCGCGAGCGCGAGGCCCGCTTCCAGTGGAGCCGCGCCCTTTCCTTCGGTCCGGCCGAGGATCTCGACATGGACCGGATCCGGCGCAAGCTCGAGGTGGGGCTCGACGCCGTGCTCGCCGAGGAGGAGGACGAGGCTACGGTCGGCACCGCTCCGGCGGAGACCGCCGGCGGCGACGGCGCGGAGGAGGCCGGAAGCCGCCGCTCCGGACGCGGAGGCTGAGCGCGTTCACGGGGGCGGCCGTCGAACGCGCGCCCGCCAAGGTCAACCTCGCCCTGCATGTCACCGGCCGGAGGTCGGACGGCTACCACCTCCTCGACAGCATCGTCTGTTTCCCTGATTGCGGTGACACGCTCGCCGCCACGCCGGCGCCCGCGCTTTCCCTCGCCATCGAGGGGCCCTTTGCCGCGGCGATCGATGCCGGGCCTTCCAACCTCGTCCTGCGCGCCGCGGCGCTTCTGGCTGGCGACGACGCGGAGAGGGACGGGGATGCGCCATCGCGACACGAGGGCAGGGGGGCGCGGCTCAGGCTGAAGAAGGCGCTGCCGGTCGCTTCCGGAATCGGCGGCGGCTCGGCCGATGCGGCGGCCACGCTGCGTCTCCTCGCCCGGTTCTGGGACCGGCCGCTGCCTGCGCCCGTGGAGGCGGCGGCTCTCGGCGCCGATGTGCCGGCCTGTCTCCTCTCGCGCCCGCTGCGGATGCAGGGCATCGGTGAGCGTCTCGCGCCGGTCGATCTCCCCTCCTTCTGGATCGTCCTCGTCAATCCCGGGCGGCCGGTGGCGACGCCCGCGATCTTCGCGGCACTCGACTGTCGCGACAACCCGCCGCTGCCCGAACTGCCGGATCGCCCTTCCGCCGCCATCTTCCTCGACTGGCTCGCCCGGGCGACGCGCAACGACCTCGAGGCTGCGGCCCGGAAGGTGGAACCCGCGATCGGCATGGTGATCGCTGCGCTTTCCTCCCTTCCTGGCTGCCGGGTCGCGCGGATGTCGGGTTCGGGCGCGACCTGTTTCGGTCTGTTTACCTCCCGCCTCGATGCGGAAGCCGCCGCCGTGGCGCTTTCCCTCGCCGAACCCTCGTGGTGGGTTGCCGCCGCCCCCGCTCAGGGGCCGGCGCCGTGAGCCACCGCCCGAGCGCCTTCCGTCCCGGCCAGCAGGCGAGGTCGCCTGCTCCGAGGTCGCTCTAGAACTCGAGGCCGAGCGCGAACCCGCCGAGCAGGTAGCAGACGAGGGTGATCAGGGTGATCCCGACCATGTTCAGCACGACGCCGCCCCGCGCCATCTGGGCGATCGTGACGTAGCCGGTCCCGAAGACGATCGCGTTCGGCGGCGTGCCGACCGGCAGCATGAAGGCGCAGGTCGCGGCGAGGGTCGCCGGGATCAGCAGCGTCATCGGATCCGCTCCGATGCCGATCGCGACCCCGCCGAGGACCGGGATGAAGGTTGCCGCGGTCGCCGTGTTGCTGGTGATCTCGGTCAGGAAGATCACGATCATCACCACCGCAGCGGCGAGGAGCAGGATCGGCAGCGCGCCAAGTCCCTGGACCTGCGCCCCGAGCCAGCCGTCAAGCCCGGTACCGGCAACGGCGCTCGCGAGGCTCAGCCCGCCGCCGAAGAGGAGGAGCACCCCCCAGGGCAGGCCGTTTTCCGCATCCTTCCACTCCAGCACCATCTCGCGCCGTCCGCGGGCGGGAATGAGGAACATCGCGATCCCCGCCGCGATCGCGATCGCCGTGTCGTCGAGCTCCCCCAGGGGCCCGATCGAGACGCCGGGGATGTTCGATACGAGCCCCGGCACCACCCAGAGGAAGGCCGCCGACAGGAACACCGCCAGCACCGCCTTCTCGCCCTGGCTGAGCGGCCCGAGGCCGGCGATCTCGTCGTCGATCATCCTCCTGCCGCCCGGGATCTCCTCGAGGTTGAAGCGGTAGAGCAGCCGCGTCATCAGCAGCCAGGTGACGAAGATGAAGACGATGGCGAGCGGCGTGCCGATCATCATCCAGCCGAGGAAGCTGATCTCGCGCCCGAGCTCATCCGACGCATAACCGGCGACGATGGCGTTCGGCGGGCTGCCGAGGAGCGTGCCGAGGCCGCCGATGCTCGCCGACCAGGCGATGGCAAGGACCAGGCAGATGCCGAACCGCCTGACGTTCTCGTCCTCGATCACGTCCTTGATCGCCGCCCCGGCCCGGAGCTTGTCGACGACGGAGGCATCCTCCCTGGTGGGGCTGTGCTCGATGACGAGGGTCAGCACCGAGAGGCCGATCGGCAGCATCATCAGCGTCGTCGCCGTGTTCGAGACCCACATCGACAGGAAACCGGTCGCCAGCATCATGCCGAGGACGATCCGCCGCGGCGCGACCCCCACCCGCCGGAGCGTCAGGAGCGCGATCCGGTGATGCAGGTTCCACTTCTCCATCGCGATCGCGATCAGGAAGCCGCCCAGGAACAGGAAGACGACGGAGCTTGCATAGGGAGATGTCGCCTCGCCCACCGTCCGCTCCGTCAGCATCGGGATCAGCACGATCGGCAGCAGCGACGTCACCGAGAGGGGAATCGCCTCGGTCATCCACCAGACCGCCATCAGCGTGCCGATGGTCGCCACCCAGCGCGCATCCGGCGTCAGGCCCTCGGAGCCTCCGAGGAGAAGATAGACGAGGGCCGCCATGATCAGGCCCAGGGCACGCAGGCTCCAGATCAGACGTGCGGAGCGTCCGTTCGCTCCGGCAGTTTCCGAGTATTCCTCGGCCATGTCCTGGTGGTGGGGTGCTTCGCTCACGGCCTGTCCCTCCCCCTCCGATCAAGGATCCCGCCCCGTTTCCGGGCGGGAAGGATCAACCACATTCGCGCAACGATGGTTCCCCGCCCGGCCGCGCGCGTGTCTCCCTTTTCCCTGCACCCGGGGACGGTCGGGCCTCAGTGCGAGATCGACCTGGAGAAGACGTTGATGGTGATGACTCCGGCAATGATGAGGCCGAGTCCGATGATCGCGGGGAGGTCGAGGGACTGCCGGAAGACGAAATATCCCACCGCCGAGATCAGCAGGATCCCGAGGCCGCTCCAGATCGCATAGGCAAGGCCGACCGGAATGGTCCTGAGGGCAAGCGACAGGAAGTAGAACGAGGCGAAATAGCAGACCCCCATGGCCAGCGTGGGGGCGATGCGGGTGAACTGCTCCGAGCGTTGCAGGAAGCTCGTCCCGATGACCTCGAGCACGATCGCGGCGGTGAGGGCGGCATAGGTGGCGAGGGGCGGCATCATTCCCCTCCGCCGGGTTCAGCCCCGGGCCGCGGCACTGCGCCTCTCCTCCAGCCCGCCCATCCGGCAGATCAGCGCCCATTCCTCGGGCCGCACCGGCTGCACCGAGAGGCGCGAATTCTTCACGAGCACCATCTCCGCCAGGCGCGGCTCGGCCTTGCACATCTCGAGCGTGACCGGCCGCGGCAGGGGTTCCACCGCACGGATGTCGACGCATTCCCAGCGCGGATCGTCGGTGGTGCTGTCGGGATGCGCCTCGGCCGAGACCTCGACGATGCCGACGATCGCCCGCTCCTTGTTGGAATGGTAGAAGAAGCCGAGGTCACCGACCTTCATCTCGCGCATGAAGTTGCGGGCCTGATAGTTGCGCACGCCGTCCCATTCCTCGCCGGCCGCGCCCTTCGCCACCTGATCGTCCCAGCTCCAGACGTCAGGCTCCGATTTGAAAAGCCAGTAGTTCACCCGATCACCTTCTTCCATGCCCGGATCTCGACGGATTCGAAGAGACCGGCCCTCGCATAGGGGTCGCCTGCCGCCCATTCCTCCGCCGCCGCCCGCGTGTCGGCCTCGATGACGACGAGCGAGCCGACCATCTCCCCCTCGCTGTCGAGGACGGGCCCCGCCTCGACCACGACGCCGGTCTCGCGGATATAGGCGAGGTGGTCCTCGCGCACGCGTTTCCGCAACTCCGTCGAACCCGGCCGGTCGTTGCAGATCAGGGCGTAGAGCATCTCACTCCTCCTTCAGCGGCCGCCTGAGCAGCCCGTCGATCGCCGCGCCGAGGGTAAGTCCGCCCTCGAGGACCGCCGCGACCGCCTCGGCGATCGGCATCTCGACCCCGTGGCGGCGGCCAAGCTCGCAGGCGGCCCGCGCGGTGGCAACCCCCTCGACGGTACCGCCCGCAGGGGCCCTGTCCGCGCCAAGTGCCTCGCCGGTCGCGAAATTCCGCGACTGGGCCGAGTTGCAGGTGAGCGACAGGTCCCCGAGCCCCGAGAGGCCGGTGAGCGTCTCCGCCCGCGCGCCCATCGCCGCGGCAAGCCGGCTCATCTCGGCAAAGCCCCGCGTCATCAGCGCCGCCCGCGCGCTCTGCCCCAGACCGCGCCCCTCGGCCATGCCGCAGGCCAGCGCGATGACATTCTTGAGTGCGCCGCCCAGCTCGGCCCCGGTCACGTCGTCGGTGAGGTAGAGCCGCAGGCGCGGCGTCGAGAGCGCCGTCTGCAGCCATTGCCCGGTTCCGGTATCGGCGCAGGCGATCGTCAGCGCCGTCGGCAGGCCGCGCGCGATCTCGCCCGCGAAACCGGGGCCCGTGAGCACCGCCACCGGCCGGTCCGGCAGCGCCGCGCTCCCGATCTCCGACTGCCGCCGGAAATCCCCGCGCGCGAGACCCTTGGCGCAGAAGACCGCCGGCACCCCGGGGAGGAGCCCGCCATGGTCGGCGAGGAACCCCGCCGTCGCCTGTGCCGGCAGCACCATGAGGAGGATCGCGCATTCCGCGAGCGCCGCGATCTCCGCGACCGGCCGCACCCGTTCCGGCAGCGGCACGCCCGGCAGCCGCGCCCGGTTCTCGCGCGTTTCCGCCATCGCCGCCATTGCCGCCGGGTCGCGGCCCCAGAGCACGACTTCGCGGCCCGCTGCCGCCTCGACACAGGCAAGCGCCGTCCCGAACGCCCCGGCGCCGATCACTCCGATGCGCAATGCCGCTCCTCCCGGTCCGGCCGCCGATCATCCGCCGCCGCCACGCCCCGCGTGCGACGCGCGCCCACCGCCGTCACCGGCGCTCCCCCGGTGCGGTCACCGCCGCTGCCGTTGACACGGGGTCGCCTTTCGCCCCATGCGCTCCCGGGAAACGACGAGGGAGATCCCGATGGCCTATACCTACGACGATCAGAACGTCTTCGCGAAGATCCTCCGCGGCGAGATCCCGAACAAGACCGTGGGCGAGACCGAACACTGCCTCGCCTTCCATGACATCAGTCCGCAGGCGCCGATACATGTCATCGTCATCCCGAAAGGCCCCTACGTCAACGCCGACCATTTCGGCGCCGAGGCGTCGGACGCCGAGATCGTCGACTTCACCCGCTTCGTCGCCCGGCTCTGTGCCGAACTCGGCGCGGCGCCCGGGGAGGGCGGCTCGGGCTACCGGCTGATCACCAATTCCGGCAGGGCGGGGCACCAGGAAGTGCCGCATTACCATCTCCACATCCTCGGCGGCCGCCCCCTCGGCCCGATGCTCGCCTCCCGCTGACCGCCTCAGGCGAGGCCGCCGGCGGCGAAATAGTCGCGCAGGATCCGGGCGTAGATTGCCTTCAGCGTGTGGATCTGCGCGACCTCCACCCGCTCGTCGACCTGGTGGATGGTCTTGCCGACCAGCCCGACCTCGACGACCGGGCAATGGTCCTTGATGAAACGCGCATCCGACGTGCCGCCCGAGGTCGAAAGCTCCGGCCGCCGGCCGGTCTCCGCCTCGACCGCGCCCGCGACGAGATCGACGAACGGTCCCGGCTCGACGAAGAAGGCGTCGCCCGACTGGTCGAAGGCCGCGGCGATGCCGATGCCGAACTCGGCCGCGACGAGGTCGGCCTCCTCCTCGATCCATTCGGCGAGGCTCTGGCCCGTGTGGGCATCGTTGTAGCGGATGTTGACCGTCGCCCGTGCCTCGGCCGGGATCACGTTGCTGGCGGAGTTGCCGGTGTCGACCGAGGTGATGGCAAGGCTCGACGGGTCGAAATGCGCCGTCCCCTCGTCGAGGGGACGGGCCGCGAGCCGGTCGAGGAGCCGAACGAGGCCCGTCAGCGGGTTCCGCGCCCGCTCCGGATAGGCCGCATGCCCCTGCACGCCGTAGGCGCGCAGATAGACGGTGACCGAGCCGCGGCGGCCGATCTTCAGCATGTCGCCCATCGTCTCGTTGCAGGTGGGCTCGCCGACGAGGCAATGGTCCATCCGCTCGCCCTCGGCGTCCATCCAGTCGAGGATCGCCCGCGTCCCGTCGGTGGCGATCCCCTCCTCGTCGCCGGTCAGCGCGAGGATCACCGAGCCCGCGGGCGGGGTCTCGCGCACGAAATCGATCGCGGCGGCAACGAAGGCCGCGACCGCCGATTTCATGTCGGCCGCGCCCCGGCCCCATAGCTGGCCGTCCTCGATCACGCCGGCGAAGGGCGGGTGCTTCCACGCCGCCTCGTCGCCCGCCGGCACCACGTCGAGATGGCCGTTGAAGCCGAGCGCCGGCCCTGCCGTGCCCCAGCGCGCGTAGAGGTTCGGCACGCCGTTCCGGTCGGCGCGCCGCGTCATGAATCCGGCCGCCGCGAGCCGCTCCTCCAGGAGCGCGAGCGCCGCCTCCGCATCCGGTGTTACCGTGGGGCAGCGGACAAGCTCGACGGCAAGGGCGACGGGATCGGTCATCGGAACCTCCTTCTCCGTTTTCCGGATTAGCGGCGGCGGGCGCAGCGGGCAACCCGCATGCGCCGCAGCCGGGCACGGGTTCCGGCCAAGTCACTGATCCCTCGTGACAACCCCGGCGGACGGCCTGCGGCCATGCGGGTGCTTGTCCCGGCCGACGGCTCCGGCTATCGAGCTGCCATGCCGCTCCACCTTCTCCTCGACTTCGCCGGCGTCGCGGTCTTCGCAGCGACCGGGGCGCTCGCCGCCTCCCGCAAGGAGCTCGACCTCATCGGCTTCCTGTTTCTCGCCACCGCGACCGGGGTGGGCGGCGGCACCGTGCGCGACCTCATCCTCGGCGTGCCGGTGTTCTGGGTGCTGGAACCCACCTACATCCTCGTCTGCAGCATCGTTGCCGTGTTCGTCTTCTTCGGCGCGCCGATGCTCGAATCGCGCTACAAGCTCCTGCTCTGGCTCGATGCCGTCGGCCTCGCAGCCTTCGCCGTCTTCGGCGCCTACAAGGGTCTTTCCGTCACCGGCTCGCAGGTGGTCGCGGTGGTGATGGGCGCGACGACCGCCACCTTCGGCGGCATCATGCGCGACGTGGTCGCGCGCGAACCTTCGGTCCTGCTGCGCCCGGAGATCTACGTGACCGCGGCCCTGGCCGGATCGCTTGCCTACATCCTCGCCCATGCCTTCGGCCTGACGGATCCGATCGCGGCGGGGGCGGGCTTCCTCGTGGCCTTCGGCGTCCGCAGCGGCGCACTCCTCTTCGGCTGGACCTTCCCGCGCTATCGTCCGGCTCCGGGACGGGACCCCAAGGACATTCCCTGAGAACCCGGCCGCTGTCCGGGCCGGCGGATGCCTCCTTCATGCCCGCGTCCGTTGTGACACACCCCGCGATGCGCCTCATGCGAATGTCTCGCAACCCGCTTTACAGGGTGCGACGGGCTCCTGTAGCGTGGCCGCAGGTGGATGGATGACGGACCGCCGCCCTCGGGCGGCAGGTGGGGAGGTCAGCATCGGTCAGGATGTGCTAGTTGCACGCGGACTGACGAGGGAGTTCAGCGGTTTCGTCGCGGTCGACGGGGTCGATCTCTCGGTCCGGAAGGAAAGCATCCATGCCCTGATTGGCCCCAACGGCGCCGGCAAGACCACCTGTTTCAACCTTCTTACCCGGTTCCTCGAGCCCACGCGCGGCAGCATCGTCTATGACGGCCGTGACATCACGAGGATGGCGGCGGCCGATGTCGCGCGACTGGGGATGGTGCGCTCCTTCCAGATCTCGGCCGTCTTCCCGAACATGACGGCGTTGGAGAATGTCCGCATCGCCCTTCAGCGTGGCCGTGGCGACAGTTTCGATTTCTGGCGCTCCGACCGGGTCCTCTCGCGATACAACGACCGCGCGCTCGCGCTTCTCGACGAGGTGGGGCTGGGCGCCTTCGCCGGCACCGCGGCCTGGGCCCTTCCCTATGGCCGCAAGCGCGCGCTCGAGATCGCGACCACCCTCGCGCTCGAGCCGCAGATGCTGCTGCTCGACGAGCCGATGGCCGGCATGGCCCAGGAGGACATCGAGCGCATCTCCCAGCTCATCCGCCGCATCGCCAGGGGACGCACCATCCTGATGGTCGAGCACAATCTCTCCGTGGTCTCCAGTCTCTCCGACACGATCACCGTGCTCGCCCGCGGCAAGGTGCTGGCCGAAGGCGACTACGATGCCATCTCCCGCGACGAGCGGGTGATCGAAGCCTATATCGGGGCTGCCCATGCCTGAAGCCGCGCGGCCCGGATCGCCGCTTCTCGCCGTCCGCGATCTCAACGGCTGGTACGGCGAAAGTCATGTCCTGCACGGCGTCAGCTTCGACGTCGCCGAGGGTGAGGTCGTCACGCTTCTGGGGCGCAACGGCGCCGGCAAGACGACGACGCTGCTCGCGGTCATGGGCATGCTGGCAAGGCGCACGGGCTCCGTGATCTTCGCGGGGAAGGAGTTGATCGGCCTTCCCGCCCGCGCGATCGCGCGTATGGGCATCGCCATCGTGCCCGAGGAACGCGGCATCTTCGCGAGTCTCTCGGTCGAGGAGAACCTGATGCTGCCGCCGGTGGTGCGGCCGGGCGGTTTCAGCCGCGAGCAGATCTTCGAACTCTTCCCCAACCTGCGCGAGCGGCTGGCAAGCCAGGGGACCAAGCTCTCGGGTGGCGAGCAGCAGATGCTGGCGATCGCCCGCATCCTCAGGACTGGCGCCCGGCTCCTCCTCCTCGACGAGCCGACCGAGGGGCTTGCGCCGGTGATCGTCCAGCAGATCGGCCGCACCATCGAGCGGCTGAAGGGCGAGGGTTTCACCATCGTCCTCGTCGAGCAGAACTTCCGCTTCGCCGCGTCCCTCGCCGACCGCCACTATGTCGTCGACCAGGGCCGTGTCGTCGACACGATCCCGAACGCGGATCTCGAGCGCAACATGGGGAAACTGCACGCCTATCTCGGAGTTTGACCAGTAACGACCCGCCTGAAGGGCCGATCCAGGGAGACCGACCGGAATGACATTCTCACGTTTCGCACTACCCCTCGGGGCACTGCTCCTGGCAGGGGCGGCCCATGCCCAGGACATCAGGATCGGCGTGCTGAACGACCGTTCCGGCATCTATGCCGACCTCGCGGGCCAGGGATCGGTCGTCGCCGCGCAGATGGCGGTCGAGGATTTCGGCGCCGAGGAGAAGGGGATCAACGTCTCGATCGTCTCCGCCGACCACCAGAACCGGCCCGACGTCGCCTCGACCATCGCCCGGCAGTGGTATGACGAGCAGGGCGTCGATGTCATCGTCGACGTGCCCACCTCGTCGGCCGCCCTCGCGGTGAGCGACATCACCCGCGAGAAGAACAGGATCTTCCTCGATTCCGGTGCCGGCACCACCGAGCTCACCGGCGAACAATGCTCGCCCAACACCATCCACTGGACCTATGACACCTACGCGCTCGCCAACGGCACGGGCGGCGCCATGGTCGAGCAGGGCGGCACCAGCTGGTTCTTCATCACCGCCGACTACGCCTTCGGCCATTCGCTCGAGGAGGAAACCATCGCCGTGGTCGAGGCGGCGGGCGGCGAGGTCCTCGGCACCGTGCGACATCCCTTCCCGGGCACCGATTTCTCGTCCTTCCTGCTGCAGGCCCAATCCTCGGGCGCCGACGTCATCGGGCTGGCCAATGCCGGAGGCGACACGATCAACACGGTGAAACAGGCTGCCGAATTCGGCATCACCCAGGCCGGCCAGGACCTCGCAGGTCTCCTCATCTTCATCACCGACATCCACGCGCTCGGGCTCGAGACGGCGCAGGGGCTCGTGCTGACCGAGGCCTTCTACTGGGATCTCAACGACGATACCCGCGCCTGGTCGCAGCGGTTCGCCGAACGCCACGGCGGCGCCATGCCGACGATGGTGCATGCGGGCGTCTATTCCTCGGTCCTCCATTACCTCAAGGCGGTCGAGGCCACCGGTACCAAGGAAGCCGAGGCGGTCATGGCCGAGATGAAGGCGACCCCGACCGAGGACCCGCTCTTCGGCAAGGGCGAGGTCCGGGCCGACGGGCGCAAGATCCACGACATGTATCTCTTCCGGGTGAAGTCCCCCGACCAGTCCGAGGGGCCGTGGGACTACTACGAGACCATCGCCACCATCCCGGCGGAGCGCGCCTTCCGGCCGATGGAAGAGGGCGGCTGCCCGCTCGTCGAATAGATTCCTCCCTCCCGGCGCGTGGCTCTCCCGCCGCGCGCCGCAGTTCCCGGCTTCCCGAAGGTCCCACCCCCATGTTCGAGCTCCTCGGCATTCCCCCGCAGGCCCTCTTCGGCCAGCTCCTGCTCGGGCTGATCAACGGGTCGTTCTACGCGCTCCTGAGCCTCGGTCTCGCGGTGATCTTCGGCCTGCTCAACATCATCAACTTCGCGCATGGCGCCCTCTACATGATGGGCGCCTTCGTCGCCTGGATGCTGCTGAACTACCTCGGGATCGGCTACTGGCCGGCGCTGATCCTCGCGCCGCTCGCCGTCGGGATCTTCGGCATGGTGATCGAGCGGCTGATGATCGCGCGGCTCTACCATCTCGACCATCTCTACGGCCTCCTGCTGACCTTCGGGCTTGCGCTGATCATCCAGGGGCTGTTCCGCAACGAATACGGCATCTCCGGTCTGCCCTACCAGATCCCCACCCAGCTCGCCGGCGGCCAGAATCTCGGCTTCATGTTCCTGCCGAACTACCGCGCCTGGGTGGTGGTCGCCTCGCTGCTCGTCTGTTTCGGCACCTGGTTCATGATCGAGAAGACCCGGCTCGGCGCCCTTCTTCGCGCCGCGACCGAGAACCCCGCCCTTGTCGGCGCCTTCGGCATCAACGTGCCGCGGCTGATCACGCTCACCTACGGATTCGGCGTGGCACTCGCCGCCTTTGCCGGCGTCCTCGCCGCGCCGATCTACTCGGTGAACCCGAACATGGGCGCCGATCTCATCATCGTCGTCTTCGCCGTCGTCGTCATTGGCGGCATGGGCTCGATCCTCGGCTCCATCGTCACCGGCTTCGGCCTCGGCCTCGTCGAGGGACTGACCCGCGTCTTCTACCCGGAGGGCTCCGCCGTCGTGATCTTCGTCATCATGGCCATCGTGCTGCTGGTGAAACCGGCCGGCCTCTTCGGGAGGGCCGCCTGATGGTCACGGGACCCGAAACCGCCCCCGCCGGCATCAGCGTCCCCGTCACCGCCACCGGAGCGGCGCGGCTGCATCTGGCGATCTTCGCCGTGGCGCTCGCGCTTGCGCTGGCCGCGCCGTTCTTCCTCTATCCCGTCTTCCTGATGAAGGTGCTGTGCTTCGCGCTGTTCGCCTCCGCCTTCAATCTCCTGCTCGGTTACGGCGGGCTGCTCTCCTTCGGCCATGCCGCCTATTTCGGCTCGGCAAGCTATGTCGCCGCCCATGCCGCCAAGGTCTGGGGCCTGACGCCCGAACTCGCGATCCTGCTCGGCACCGGGGCGGCCGCCGTCCTCGGCGTCGTCTTCGGCGCCCTCGCCATCCGCCGCCAGGGCATCTATTTCGCGATGGTGACGCTCGCCTTCGCGCAAATGGTCTATTTCTTCTCGCTCCAGGCGCCCTTCACCGGCGGCGAGGACGGCATCCAGTCGGTGCCGCGCGGCCGGCTCTTCGGGATGATCAGCCTCGGGCCCGACATCAACCTCTACTTCTTCGTCCTCGCGATCGTCGTCGGCGGGCTCCTCCTGATCTACCGGATCATCCATTCTCCCTTCGGCCAGGTGCTGAAGGCGATCCGCGACAACGAGCCGCGCGCGGTGTCGCTCGGCTACCGCGCGAACCGCTACAAGCTCGCGGTGTTCGTGATGTCGGCGACGCTGGCCGGGCTTGCCGGCGCCACGAAGGCGCTGGTCTTCCAGCTCGCATCGCTGACGGATGTCTACTGGACGATGTCCGGCGAGGTGGTGCTGATCACGCTTCTCGGCGGCATGGGCACCGTCTTCGGCCCGATCGTCGGCGCCGCGATCGTCGTCACCATGCAGAACTATTTCGCCGGTTTCGGAGCGTGGGTGACGGTGATCCAGGGCACGATCTTCGTCATCGGCGTGCTGCTCTTCCGCGAAGGCGTCGTCGGCATCCTCGCGCGCTGGCTGCGCAGGCCGCTATAGGCCGGAAGATCCCGTCGCAGGACTTGGCCCCGTCCCTCCGCTTGTCTAAGTACCGCGGTAAGGCGGGGCGCATCCCGAGCGTCCTGGCGGCCCGGAACGAGACCGAAGGCGCGGACGATGGCGAAGATCACCTATATCGAATACGACGGCACCGAACATGTGGTCGACGTGCCGAACGGCCTGACCGTCATGGAAGGCGCACGCGACAACGGCATCCCCGGCATCGAGGCCGATTGCGGCGGCGCCTGCGCCTGCTCGACCTGCCATGTCTATATCGATCCGGAGTGGGTAGACCGGCTGCCGCCACGGGAGCCGATGGAGGAGGACATGCTCGATTTCGCCTGGGAGCCCGACCCGGTGACGAGCCGCCTCACCTGCCAGATCAAGGTCACCGACGAACTCGATGGCCTCATCGTCCGCATGCCGGAAAAGCAGATCTGAACCCGCGCGCAGGCCTTCCCGAGGACCCGGCCCAAGCCGCGTTAACACTCGGGTAGGTTCTGATTACCCAAGATCTTCAATGACTTGATGGGGTTTTCACGCGTGGGCGCCTTCCGCCCACGGTGCTCAGCCCACGTGGTAGAGCGTGTCGAACAGCCGCGGATCGTAGCTGAGCTGCCGGAAGGTCTCGCCCTTCGTCAGGATCGAGACCGCGTCGTGGGAGTGGAGCGATTCCTGATGGCTCGCCACCACCCGGAAGTCGCCGACCCTCGGCTCCGCCTCCAGCGCCTTGCACAGGAGCCGCACCGCATCCTCGACGAAGATCGCGTTCGACGCGTTGAGCTCGCCGAAGGCCTGCTCGTCCTCGCGCTTGACCATGACCTGCGTCTCGGTCGGGATCGCCTGCCGGCATAGTTCGATCAGGTCCTCGAACCACAGGACCTTGCCGCTCGCGACCTCCACCGAGACCCGCGCCACCGACCGCTGCGAATGCGGTGTCGCGATCTGGCCCCGCACCGTCCGGGCATGTTCCGCCAGTTCGAGCGAACAGGGGCAGGTCGAGGAATAGACATAGTCGAGATGGATGATCCGCCGGGTCTCCCCCTCGGTCTTCAGCATCTCGAGCGCGATGTTGTAATACTGGTAGCCCTCGAGCCCGGAGCGCAGCGAGCGCAGCATCATCGGGTAGCGAAGCCGCATCTGGATGCGGGCGTCGTAGCTCTCGAGATCGGCGAGATACGAGGTGAGCACCGCGTCGATCACCTCGAAGGAGAACCGTTCCTCGGCATGGCGATAGAAGGACCGCATGATGCGGCTCATGTTGATGCCCTTCTTGTTCGCCTCGAGCGAGACCGAACCGGTGACCGAGGTCTCGAGCGTAACGTCGTCGCCGTCACGGGTCTGGAAGCGGATCGGCAGCCGGAAGTTCGAGATGCCGACATGCTGGATCTCGGCCTTGGCTCCCTTGATGAGGCTCTCCGGACCGTTCTGCAGGTCGGGAAGTGACGCGAGATAGCCGGGATCGACCCGGAAATCATGCGGATATTCGCGCTTGAGCGCCGGTCCGGGCGCAGACCCGCCGATGAGCGTCGAGAGGTTGCGCGCGGCATCGCCGCTCGCCTCGTCTCCCGCCCAGGCAAGAACCACCCGCATTGCCGCCTCTGCCTCCGCGCGCGTGGGCAGGTCCTGCCGCTCCTCGGCGCAGGCGTCGGGGGCGATGGTGGGGCTGACCATGTTCATCGGGCGCTTCCCTTCGATTCTCACGCGCGCGTCGCTATCTGGTACATCCAGCCGGAAATTGAAGGGTCTAGTGGTTGCAACCTTCCGTCAACATCCGACGATAGCATCAATCGGCTCCGTTCCACGTGGGAATTCACGGACGGGCCGCGCGTCCTTTCCTTCTCAGATGGCGTCGAGCGCCTGACGGAAATCCGCAATCAGGTCGGCGGCATCCTCGAGCCCGACCGAAATCCGTACCATCCCGTCGCCGATGCCGATGGCGGCGCGGCTCTCCGGTGTCAGCCGCTGGTGGGTGGTGGTCGCGGGATGGGTCACGATCGTGCGAGCATCCCCGAGATTGTTGGAGATGAGCGCGATATCGAGGCCGTCGAGGAAGCGGAACGCGCCCTGCTTGCCGCCCCTGACGACGATCGTGAGCATCGTGCCCCCGGTCTCCATCTGCCGCGCCGCGAGCTCGCGCTGCGGAAAATCCGGCAGTCCCGGATAGATCACCCGCTCCACCGCCGGATGCTCGGCAAGTGCCTCGGCGATCCGTGCCGCCGATTCCGCCTGCGCGCGGCAGCGCAGGTCGAGCGTCTCGAGCCCCTTCAGCATCACCCAGGCGGTGAACGGGCTCATCGATCCGCCGGTATGCTTGATATAGGGCTCGAACGTGCCCCGGATGAAATCGCGGGTGCCGAGCACGATCCCGCCCAGCGTGCGGCCCTGGCCGTCGATATGCTTCGTCGCCGAATAGATCACCACGTCGGCGCCGAGGTCGAGGCTGCGCTGGAAGACCGGCGTGGCGAAGACATTGTCGACCACCACCTTCGCTCCGACCCGGTGCGCGATCTCGGCAACTCCGGCGATGTCGATGATCTCGAGGGTCGGATTGGCGATCGCCTCGAAGAAGACGAGCTTCGTGTCCTCGCGCACTGCCGCCCGCCACTGGTCGAGGTCCGTGCCGTCGACGAAGCTCACCTCGACCCCGAAACGCGGCAGCAGCGTCTCGACGTTGTAGAGGCAACTCCCGAAGAGCGCCTTCGACGAGACGATGTGATCCCCCGCCTTCAGCCCGCTGAACAGCGTGGCGCTGACCGCGGCCATTCCCGAAGCGGTGGCGAAGGCGTCCTCCGACCCCTCGAGGAGGGCCATCCGTTCCTCGAACATCCGTACCGTCGGGTTGCCGTACCGGGCATAGACGAACTCGTCGGGGCCGGATTCGATGAACCGCTGCTCCGCGGTCGCGGCATCCGGGTAGACGAAGCTCTGGGTGAGAAAGATCGCTTCGGACATCTCGCCGTAATGGCTGCGCCGGGTGCCGCCATGCACGAGCAGCGTGCGGGGATGCCGCTTGTCGCTCATTCCTTTCCCCTCGGATGATCCGCTCACCGCCGTCTATACGGCGACTCCCGGCAGGGTCAATGCCGCCGCCAGGGGGAGGAGCCGGAGGCGGGGGTTGAACCCGCGCCGGTCAGGGGCAAGTCTCCTCGGGAACGAGCAGAAGCGGAGGGGACCCATGCCCGCACCGATCGACCTCTATTACTGGCCCACGCCGAACGGCTGGAAGATTTCCATCGCGTTGCACGAGATGGACCTGCCCTACAATCTCCACCTCGTGAACATCGGCCGGGGCGACCAGTTCGACCCGGAATTCCTGAAGATCGCCCCCAACAACCGGATGCCGGCGATCGTCGATCCGGACGGCCCGGACGGCAAGCCGATCTCGATCTTCGAATCGGGCGCGATCCTCCTCTATCTCGCCCGCAAGACCGGGCGGTTCGGCGGCGCCACGGAACGCGAGCGCGTCGAGATCGAGCAGTGGCTGATGTGGCAGATGGGCGGCCTCGGCCCGATGGCGGGGCAGGCGCATCACTTCCTGAGTTACGCGCCGAACATGGATCCGCCCCAGGATCTCCCCTATGCCAAGGACCGCTACCGGAACGAGGTCGCGCGGCTCTACGGCGTGCTCGATACCCGGCTTGCCGACCGCGAATATGTCGCCGGGGATTATTCCATCGCCGACATGGCGATCTGGCCATGGGCGACGCTCTGGGAAAACCAGGAGCAGGACATCACCGAGTTTCCCAACATGAAGGCATGGCTTGATCGCGTCGGAAGCAGACCCGCGGTCCGCGAGGGACGGGCGCTGGCCGAGGATCAGAAATCCGACGCCGCGACCGACCGCGAGGCGCAGAAGATCCTCTTCGGGCACCGCCCCCGCCGCTGAGAAAGCGTGAAGGCGGTGCCTTGCCGCCTTGCCAGCCACGCGGCGGCTTGCTAAGGGCAAGCCGCTTGGCGACGTGGCGGAGTGGTTACGCAGCGGATTGCAAATCCGTGTACGCCGGTTCGATTCCGGCCGTCGCCTCCATTCCTGACAGCATCGTGCCGGATGGCCGGACGTTGCTCCGGGCCCCGGACATCGCCAGCGGCATGACGACCCACCCCCGTACCCGGGCAGCTATTCCGCAGCCGTGGTGCCGGAGTTGTAGGCATAGGTCGGCCACGACGGCCTGTAATCGTCGGATGCCTGGTTTCCCCACACGGTCCATCCCGGCCGGCGTCCGCGTCCGAACAGTTCGAGGAATGGCCCCCAAGAGCAGCGCTCGATGATGTCGTACTGCTCGTCGGGCTTCCGGCTATGCTCGCGCTTGCGCGTCTTCAGCAGATCGCCGTCCGGCTCCACCCGGGCCTCCGCCGCCTCGATGAAGTTGACCTGCGACCGGGCCGGCGGCAGGGTGCGCGCGTTCTTCCCCCGCGTCCCGAAAAGCAGCAGCTCGGTCACGTTCCGGAAATAGAAGCCCACGCCGCGGCCGTCCGGGCCGCCGTCCTTCCGGATCTTCTGCCAGACGATGTGCGACTTGTAGTCGAAACCCCAGGCGTCGAGGACCTGAAGGCCCTCGGGGAGCAGGGCGTTCGGCACCCACAGGTAGCAGTGGGCCCTGTCCTCGAGGTGGTCCGCGACCGGAAGGCTGCAGATCTCCTCGAGGCTGAGGGTGGCGTAGCGGGCCAGCCGCCTGTGTTCCGGGGCGACCTTCCCCGTGCGGTTCTGGAACCGCCACGGAGGGTCCGCCATGACGGTGCCGAACTTCGCCCCTTCCAGGAACCTGCGCAGTTCTTCCGCGGGACCCAGCTTCGCCACCATCTGCCCGGCCTCTACCCTTCGTGACCTTGTCGGACACCACCACAACATGGTGAGGAAGTCCAATCCGGACGGCATCCGCTGCGGCGGGCGTGACGGAGAACCCCCACCAGCCCGCCTGCGGAGCCGTGACAACCCGCCGTCAGCGCCGGCGCCGGCCGATCAGTCCCTTCGACGGATCGTAGGCGTAGATCGCAAGCCCCATGAACACGACGGTGGCGCCGACGACGAAGCCCAGTGCGAAGAGATTCACCTGGCCGTAGAGAGCGAAGCGGATCAGTTCGGTCGCATGGGTGAAGGGATTGGCGGCGGCGATGTCGTGGAGGAGCGTACTCGACTCGCGCAGGCGCCAGAGCGGGTAGAGCGCGGTCGAGGCGAAGAACATCGGGAAGATCACGAAGTTCATCACGCCCGCGAAATTCTCGAGCTGGCGGATCGTCGAGGAGAGCAGCAGCCCGATCGCCCCGAGCATCATCCCGGAAAGCACCAGCGCGGGAAAGACCGTGAAGAAGCCCGACGCCGGCCAGCGGATTCCCCATGCCCAGGCGATCGCGAGGAAGGCATAGACCTGCAGGATCGACACGGCGACTCCCGCGAGAAGCTTCGACAGCAGCAGGAACCAGCGGGGAAACGGGCTGACGAGGAGCGTCCGCATCGCCCCGGTCTCGCGGTCATAGACCATCGAGAGGGAGGACTGCATGCCGTTGAAGAGCTGGATCATCGCGACGAGGCCGGGGGTGATGTAGACCTCGTAGAGGACGTAGGTGACATAGGGCGGCGTGATCGAGAGGCCGAGCACCGCCCTGAAACCCGCCGCGAAGATGAAGAGCCAGACGAGCGGACGGACGAGCGCCGCGAAGAACCGCTCGCGCTGGCGCAGGAACCGCAGCGTCTCGCGCCAGACGATGCCCCGGAAGGCGCGCGCGCGCCCCCGCCAGCCGAGATCGCTGAGGCTCATGGCGTGAGCATCTCCCGTTCGATGCCGGTCATCGCGAGGAAGCTTTCCGCGAGACCGCGCTCGCCGGCAATGGCTCTGGCGCGGCCCGTTTCGAGCACGCGGCCGCGATGGAGGAGCACGACCTCGTCATCGTCCTCGATCTCGTCGAAGAGATGCGTCGCCCAGAGCACGCCGACGCCGGTGTCGCGGACGAGGGCGCGGACAAGGCGCACGACCTCGCGCCGGGACTTCACGTCGAGGCCGACGGTCGGCTCGTCGAGGAGGAGGAGGCGCGGCTGGTGCAGGAGTGCGCGCGCGATCTCGGCCCGGCGCTGCTGCCCTCCCGAGAGCGCCGCCACGCGCTTGCCCCGCTGCGGCTCGAGACCGACCGCCGCCAGAGCCGCGTCGGAACGTTCGCGCGCCACCCGGCGCGGCAGGCCGTGGAGCGCCGCGTGATAGGAGAGATTCTGCGCGACCGTCAGATCGCCGTCGAGCGCCCGGCTCTGGAACACGACGCCGAGTTCGGCCAGTGCCGGGCCGGGATTGCGGCGAAGGTCATGACCGAAGACGCGGATCTCGCCGGTGATGTTGTCGTAAAGCCGGGTGACGAGGGAGAAGAGCGTGGTCTTCCCGGCCCCGTTCACGCCGAGGAGGGCGACGAACGCGCCCTCCTCCACGGTAAGGCTCACGTCATCGAGCGCGCGGGTCGCGCCAAATGAATGGCTGACGCCGCGAACGCTCAGGGCCTCGGTCACTGGATCACGAACACTGCTCGCTGCGACTCGCCGGTGGTGCCGGGGATGCGGAGTTCATACTGGCCCGGACGGATGGCGATGAACGAGATGCGGGCGGTGCCGGCGGAGTCGAACTCGATCGAGTCGACGCCGAGCGGCCGGATCTCGATGTCGTCGATGACGATCTCGTTGATCCAGATGTTGCGGAAGAAGCCCGGCCCCTCGATGGCGAGTTCCTGCGTGCCGTCGGCGGTGATCTCGATCCGGTAGTAGCCGCCCGACTGGAGCTGGTACTCGCCCGGGGACTGCATCTGGCCCACCGTGAGGGTGATCGGCTCGAGGTCGGTCCGGTTGCGGTTGTCCATCAGGCCGGCGAAGCCGAGTTCGAGCGTGCGGGTGCCGGGGATCGCGCCGCCGGCCGGTGCCGCGGCCTCGGCGGCCTCGTCATCGTCGTCATCGTCGTCGGCCATCGCCGGCACCGCGGCCATGGCCGCGGTGGCGGCGAGGACGAGCGTCGCGAGCGTCATCTTGCGGATCATCGTATTCATCCCTCAGGTTCGTTGCTCAGTCTGGTTTTCAGTGGTCGCCGATCTGCACGCCCCAGGGCTGCTCGCCCACGGGAATGGAACGCACCACCTCGTTGTTCTCGACATCGATGACCGAGACATCGTTCGAGATGCCGTTGGTGGTGTAGAGAAACTTCTCGTCCGGCGTGAAGGCGAGCTGCCAGACGCGCTGGCCGACAAGGAAGTACTCCTCGACCTCCCAGGTCTCGCCGTTGACGAGGGCGACGCGGTTCGACGGCCCGAGCGCGACGTAGACCTTGGAGCCGTCCTCGGTGACGCGCACGCCGACGGGCTGGATCGCCTCCTGCGGAACGCCGGGGATCTCGAAGGTGATGGTGTGCAGGACCTCCGGCACCGAGGGGTCGATCACCTTCACCGTGCCGCCGATCTCGGCCGAGACGTAGAGGAGCGAATCGTCGGCAGTGAACTCGGCGAAACGCGGCCGCTGGTCGACGAGGATGTTGGCGTAGATCTCGTAGGTCTCGGTATCGATGAAATGCGCCATGTTGGTGGTCTCGGAGGTGTTGACCACCGTCTTGCCGTCGGAGGTGATGCCCATGCCCTCGGGCTCGATGCCGACGGGGATCTCGGCGATGATCGAGCGGTTCTCGACATCGATCGCGGTGACGAGGTTGTCGTCCTCGTTCGCGACATAGAGGATCTTGTCGTCGGGGCTGAGAATGCCGAGCTCCGGGTCCGGACCCGACGGCAGGTGATGGGTGACCTGGCGCGTCTCCGTGTCCATCACCTCGACGCGGTTGTCGTCGGAGGCGAGGATGTAGAGGGTCTTGCCGTCGGAGCTGAGGTTGATGCCGCGCGGACGCTGGCCGACCGGTACCTCCTCGACCACCTCGCCGCTCTCGTGGTCGATGATGGTGATCGAGTTGCCGCGCTCGTTCGAGACGTAGACGGTCTGGGCCACCGCCGCCACCGCCGACGCCGCGAGCGCAGCCGCCGTCGTTGCCAGGAGCCTGTTCATCACGTTCCTTTCCCTTGGTATGTTCTTCAGAAGCTGCATGTCGTCTCGGGCTCGTCGACGCCGAGCGAGTCGAGCGGCGAGAACTGGTGGACATACTGGTCCTGCGGCGAGACCGAGACGACCATGTTGTCATGGGCAAGCAGGATCGGCTGCCGGAGCTGGTTGTCCCACTGCCGGTACGAGACCGCCACGCCCTTGAAGGCGCCGAGCTGGAACTCGTCGCCGAGCATGTAGTCGCGCAGGCTGGCGAAATCGGTCGAGTTGGTGCGCGTCGCCGCCTCGCCGATCGAGCGCAGCGCCACCCAGACGTTGAAATCCTCCGGCCGCATCGGCCGCTCGGCGAGGCGATCGAAGCGGCTCTGCATCTGCATTCCGGCCCATGCCTCGTGCGCGGGATGCCAGGTCGTCGGCCTGAGCCCGGCCGAACCCGCCACCGGGCGCGGATCCCAGGTGTGGTAGGGCAGGTAGGAGCCGAAGACCTCCGATTCATCCGCCGCGACGAGGACGTGGTGCTCGGGCGCGCGCTGGGTGAAGACCGGCATCTGCGCCTGGACCTGGACATGGCCGGCATCGGTGCGCCGCGCGCCGCCGGTATCCTCGAAGACGCGCGATTCGACGATGTTCGCGCCGAACTTCTCCGCCGCCCGACGGTAGGCATCGGCAAGCGCCGTGTCGGCCTCGTGCGATCCCTCGACCAGGAACCAGCGGTCCCAGCGTTTCACCATCAGGAACTGCGCGAGCGCATCGGCGAACATCGCCCGGCTCGGGATGGTGTGGAAGACGTTTGCCCGGCAGTCCTCGCCCCGCAGCCGGTCGTCGGGCGCGGTAGCGTTGAAGAGGATGACGTCCTCGTCGGCCACGGCATCGGAAAGCTCGAGCAGCGTGTCGGCATCGGCCATGGTGACGACGAACTGGATACCCGATGCCGTCAGTTCCTCTAGCGTGGCCACCGCCTCGTCAGGCGAGGTGGACACTTCCTCCAGCGTGAAGTCCTGGCCGAGGAAGGTGCCGGTCGTGCGGTTGTCCTCCGTCGCCAGCCTCGCCCCCGCGAAGCCGAGATCCTCGGGCGGCAGGTCGAGCCGCGAGAGCGGCAGCCGGGGCCGCTCCGGCTCGACGCGGAGGACCGCAGCCGGCACCGGGGTCGCCTCGCCATTGCCCGGAGCCTGCGCCCCGGCCGGCATTGCCGCGATGAGTGCCACGGCCCCTGCCGCGAGCGCGCGTCGTGTCGGTATGTGCATGGTTTTTCTCCCCCAGGCATTCTTCGGCGGCAGGTTTGGCCGCGTCAATGCCGGAAGTCAAAAATCTTCTGGTAAGATATTAATAAGTATGGGGAATCACGGCCGGCTCCGACCATGGTCGTATTGGTGCGGCCGCTGATGGCACGCCATTCTCGAGGGGAATGCCCTGCTTCCTGCCACTCCTGCATGTCCCTGTGCCTGCCGGTATGGGGCCCGGATCCGGGAGAGCCCCATGCTGACCGGTCTTCGTGTCCTGCTCGTCCTCGCGCTGGTGTCCGTTTCCGCCGCCGCGCGGGCCGAGAACCTGTGGGAGGGACGGAGCGTCGCCTTCTTCGGCGTCACCCTTCTCGATACCTCGATCGAGGGCGAGATCCACGGCACCCGTCCGGACGAGATCGCGCGGGTGGAGATCGTCAACGACTACATCCGCGAGCGGCTCGAGGAGGAGGGGCTGGTCCTCGTCGATCTCGCGCCGGTGGCGGAGGAACTCGCCCGCGTGCGCAACCCCGCCGACTGCAACAACTGCGACATCCGCATGGCGCGGGAACTGGGCGCCGACTATTCGGTGGTGGGCGAGGTCCAGAAGGTCTCGAACCTGATCCTGTCGATGAATCTCTACATCCGCGACGTCGAGTCCGGGCATCACCTGCGCGGACAGGCGGTCGATATCCGCAGCAACACCGACGAGACCTGGATCCGCGGCATGCGCTACATCCTCAACCGGTCGATCTTCACCGGGGAATGACCGGGGGCGCCGCTCCGGTGTCGGCAAGCGCCTTGCCGAGCCGCGGTAGCCCGGCACGTTTCAGCATCGCTCGCATCGCCTGCGGCCGGCCGCTTGCCGTCTCGGCTCGACGACGCACCGCCGTGGCGACGGGGCCGAGCCCGCGTTCCTCATGAAACTCCAGCAGCAGCCCGTCAGGCTCGCGCAGGAGAACCCCGTGCCGGGCGAGCGTCCGCGTCGGGAAATCCGCCCGGTTCCGGGTCACGATGATGCCGGCGCCGCCGGCAATGGCGGTGGCAAGCACATGGCGGTCGTTCGGGTCGGGGAGCGAGAGCGTGGATTCGAGATCCGGGTCGGCGGCGATCTCCGCCTCCGGCCAGCCGGCGCGCAGCGCGGCGATCCCGGCGCGCGCGAAGGCTTCCGCCCCGGGCGGCAGCTTCCGGGAGGCGCGGGCCCATTCCTCGAGGATGCGCGCCGACCAGAGCGGCGTGAACGCCCCTTCCGCCGCCGCGCCGAGCAGCATCTCGCGCAGCACGCTCGGCATCAGGACATTGGCGTCGAGGACCGCCTTCATGCGGGGGCGCCGGTCCGGCCCGCGTTGCCTGCGAAGAAGGGATGGCGGCGCAACCGCGCGGGCATTTGCAGCCGGATGACCGGCCGGGCAGGGGAAGCGTTCATGGTGTTTGACCTAGTCTATCCGGAGGCCGGGTGAAAGGCGCACATCCGTGCCCGGTGCCGGCGGTCCGGTCACGGAACCTCCGGACGATCATGATCGGCCTCTCCCGCATCATGGGGAGGCGGCCCCGCCCGCAACCGCTGCCCTTCTGCCCGTCCGCCCGGGCAACGGCATGCGGGAGCCGCTTCCCGAGGCATGATCCCGTCCTCGCCATCACCATGCCGGTCCGCTGTTCACATCTGGTGCATGCAGCCCCGGAATGACGGCGACCTCTCTCACCATACTGCTTGATGTCGCTTGCCCGGAGCCGGGCGGGGCGCGAGAGTGACTCCGGCGCGCGGCGACCGTGGCGGCCTTGCCCGCCGCAGGCCTCCTTGGCCGCCCGCGCGAACAGACGAAGCCCGTCGGAAACGCGGGGGAGAGCATGAAGCCCATCCATTTCCTCGTCCTTCTCGGCCTGCTCGTCTTTTCGCCGGCCGGGGCGGAGCAGCCGGTGGATGCCCCGCCCGACGAGGCAGCCCCCGCCGCGGAAGCGGCGGCCGGGAACAGGAATGCCGGCTTCGCCGCGGCAGACGAGCGCCTGCCGGCGGCGCGAACCACCCGGCATGTCCTCGACCTCGGCGGCGATCGCCTCGCCTTCATCGCGACCGCGGGCGCGATCACGCTCGACGCCCGCGACGGCACGCCGGAGGCCGACATTGCCTTCATCGCCTATCAGGCCGAAGGCCGGACCGGGCGTCCGGTCACCTTCGTCGTCAACGGCGGCCCCGGCGCGGCCTCTGCCTATCTCCACCTCGGCGCGGTCGGTCCCTGGCTCCTGCCGATGGAGGGCGACACGATCTCGCCGTCGCAGGACATCGCCCTCGTGCCGAACCGCGAGACCTGGCTCCGCTTCACCGATCTCGTCTTCGTCGATCCGCCCGGCACCGGCTTCAGCCGCCTCGTCGACGCGGACAACCGCCGCCGCAGCCGCTACTTCTCGATCGACGGCGACATCGAGGCGCTCGCGCGGTTCGTCACCCGCTGGCTCACCGAGAACGGCCGCCTCGCCTCGCCGAAATTCTTCCTCGGCGAGAGCTACGGCGGCTTCCGCGGGCCGCTGCTTGCCGAAACGCTCCAGACCGAGCACGGGATCGGCCTCGACGGCGCGGTGCTGCTCTCGCCCGTGCTCGATTTCGGCTGGTGGCAGCAGCCCGAGCACAACCCGCTGCCGGCGATGACGCTCCTCCCGTCGCTCGCGGCCGCCGCGATGGAGCGCGAGGGCGCCTATGACCGGGAGGCCCTTGCCGAGGCCGAAACCTACGCCGCCGGCGCCTTCGTCACCGACTTCCTGCGCGGCCTCGAGGATGCGGAGGCCCGCGACCGGGTCGTGAGCCGGGTGGCCGAGCTTACCGGCCTCCCGCCCGAGCGGGTCGATGACCACGCCGGCCGTTTCGACGCGCACGGCTTCGCCCGCGCCCTCCACGAGGCGGAGGGCCGGCTCGCGAGCGTCTACGACGCCGGCATCACCGGCCCCGATCCCCGGCCCGGACAACGGGACGGACGGACGCCGGACCCGGTGCTCGACGCGATGACGGCGCCGCTCACCTCGGCGATCCTCGCCCTTTACCGCGACACGCTCGACTGGCTGCCGCAGCGGCGCTACAGCCTCCTCGATCGCGGCGTCAACCGCGCCTGGAACTGGGGGGAGGGCCTGACCCAGCCCGAGGCCCTGACCGCGCTCGGCCGGGTGCTTGCCCTTGACGAGAGCTTCCGCGTCCTCGTCGTCCACGGCACCTCCGACCTCGTCACCCCCTATTTCGCGAGTGAGCTCCTCCTGCGGCAGCTCCCGGATTTCGGCGACCGGGTGACGCGTGACACCTTCCGGGGCGGGCACATGTTCTACACCCGCAGCGACTCGCGGCGCGCCTTTGCCGAGGCCGCGCGCCGGCTGATCGGAGCATCGGCGGAATAGCGTCGGCACCGCCTCCGGCCATGGAACGCGATCGCCCCGACGTGGTTGTGGGGCATGCGCGTGCTTCTTCTCCACAACCCGGAGTCAGGCTCCGGCGATCATTCGGCCGGGAACCTCGCCGGGATTTTCGAATCCGCCGGCCATGACGTCGTCTACCGGCATACCAAGAAGGACGAGATCAGGCGCGAGGACGCCGAGGAGGCCGAGATTGTCGTCGTCGCGGGCGGCGACGGCACCATCGGCAAGGTGGTGCGCGCCCTCGCGCCGATCGACCGGCCCTTCGCCTTCGTGCCCCTCGGCACGGCGAACAACATCACCCGCTGCCTCGGCCTCCTGCATCGGCCGGAGGCCGTCGCGCAGGCCTGCGGCACGGCCCCGGAACGCGAACTCGACATCGGCATCGCCGAAGGACCGTGGGGCGAGCGCATCTTCATCGAGGGGGTGGGGCTCGGCGCCTTCGCCTCCCTGGTCGCGGTGGGCGATGCGCTCGACGACGATCGCGAGGGGAAGGAGCAGTTCGGCGAGGTGGCGCCCCAGCGTTTCGTCCGTGTCTCCGAGCAGGGTACCTGGCGGATCGAGATCGACGGCGAGATCATTCCGGACGATCTCCTTCTCGCGGAATTCCTGAACATGCCGGAGGTCGGGCCGCAACTTCCCCTCGGCCCCGCCGGCTGGCCCGACGACGGCCTCCTCACCATCGTCCTCCTGCGCAACGAGGGCCGCGACGAATTCGCGCAATGGCTGGACGGCGAGCGGCGCCGGCCCGCGCCGGGGATCGAGACACGGATGGGGCGGCGGGCCACCTTCGAATGGACGGGCGGCGCGCTCCGCATCGACGACGATTTCCTCGACCCGCCGCAGGGGCTCGTGCGGGTGAGCCTGCGCATCGCGCCGGAGCCGCTCCGGGTCGTCGTGCCGAAGGAGGAGGATCGATGAGCGGGCTTTCGGAAGACGAACTCGTGGCCATCGAGCGCGAGGCCGTGGAACTTGCGAGCCTCGCCGGGGCGCGGATCAGGACCGCCCTCGGCCGCACCCTCGCCGTGCGCTACAAGGAGAATGCCGAGGGCGACATCAGCCTGCGCGATCCGGTCTCCGAGGTCGATCATGACGTCGAGGGCATGATCCGCGAGAAGGTGGCCGCGCTCTTTCCCGGCCACGACGTCCTTGGCGAGGAGAGCGAGGAGCGGCCCGCCCGCGACCATGACGTGGTCTGGGCCGTCGATCCGATCGACGGGACG
>JAJUJF010000044.1 GCA_029265455.1 Paracoccaceae bacterium
ACTGGGGACGCCCGAAAATAGAACGGGCGCACCGGTCGATCCGGTGCGCCCGCGTGGCCGGTCAGTGCCGGTGCGGGATCGTCATCCCGCCCGGTCGCCGGATTTACTGTACCTGCGCGAGGGCTTCTTCCATGCGGGCAGCAGCCTGTCCCGGATGGCTGACGGCTTTTGCTTCCTCGAGATTCGTTGCTTCGCCCACCTGGACGACGGCGACCATGCCCATGGGGTAGTGCGGCATGCATTTCACCCCGTAGACGCCTTCAACATCGAAGGTGACGCTGATTTCCTCGTTGATCTGGCCCTTGAAAGGCTCGGCCCCTTCCGGAATCATGCCCTCGATGCTCTCGGCATTGTGGCTCGGATCAGTCGGGACGAAGGTCACGGTGTCGCCGGGCTGGATGTGGATGTAATCCGGCTCGAACACCATCAGTCCCTTCTCGCCGGTGTTGAGCATCTGGACCTCATGGGTTTCCGCCTGCGCCCCGATGGCGACCATGCTCAGTGCAGCGGCGAGAGCAAACGTGCGAAGCATGCTTCTTCTCCTCGTGTCATGCTCGGTTTTCCTGAGCCATGTTATGCGATAGTCGGGAACATCGCTCTTTGCAATTCATCAACGTGAGGGCGGTTCCCTTGTCCAAGCTCGACGAAAGCCTGCTGCGCCCGATCCCGCCATTCCGTAAGCTCAGCCGCATCCAGATCCGCGAGATCCTCGATCAGGCCACGCCCCGGCGCTACGACTCGGGGGAAGCCGTATTCAACGAGGGAGCGGAAGCAGAACGTTTCTTCCTGCTCCTCGACGGGACAATCCGGGTCGTGCGTACCACGGAGAGCGGCGAGCAGGTGGTCGCCCTCCATATCGGCAGCGGTCAGCTCTTCGGAATCGCGCCGGCGCTTGGCCGCAGCACCTATCCCGCCACCGCGGTCGCAGCGGGAGAATGCCTCGCTCTCTCCTGGTCCGCGTCGCTGTGGCATGTATTCGTTTCCCGCTACGACGGTTTCGCGACCGAAACCTACCGGACCGTCGGGAACCGTGTGGCGGAGATGAACAACCGCATCGTCGAACTCGCCACACTGCATGTCGAGCAGCGGGTCGCGAACGCGCTCCTGCGGATGATCAACCAGTTCGGAAAGAAGGTCGAGGGCGGCGTGCTGATCGACTTCCCCCTCAGCCGTCAGGATATCTCCGAGATGACCGGGACCACGCTCCATACGGTGAGCCGACTACTTTCGGCCTGGGAGAAGCAGGGCATTGTCAGGAGCGGGCGCAAACGCGTGGCGGTCACCGATCCTCATCGGCTGGTCCTGATCGGTTCGGCGCAGTCCTGATGCCGCTTCCCGGTCCGGGGCCTTCCTCGCCGGCGGCCGCCGCGAGGGCGGCGCGCAGCTCGAACTCGTCGATTCCATGCTCGCGACTCGCATCTGCCACCGTGTGGAACCGCGCAATCACGCAGCCGACGCACAGCATCCGGTAACGGAGGAAGACATCGACCGTCCGGGGCCATATCCTCATGATATCGGCCAACGAAATCTCGGGATCATGGATGGAGAAGGACATCCGGCTTCCTGATGAGACGGTCTGAGGCCCGATAGCGCAATTGTCAGGGTGGCAGTGTGCACGCTCGAATTCTTTGTGGTTGCGCAAACGCGAGCGGTCTTCTCCCGGTCCGGCAGCGGGTGCCGCACCGGCAACGGATCGGCGTCGCTGTCCGGCGAGGGGGCAGCGACGCCGGGAGCATTCTCACGTCCTCATGCGGAAGCGGCGTCGTCTTTCGACGGGGAAAGAAGGATCGTCAGCAGGAGCGAGGCGTCCTCCACCCCTTTCAGCGCATGCAGCTCGCCGCCATCGAGGTAGAGCCAGTCGCCCGTCCGCATGTCGATGTGCTCGCCTTCGCGCCGGAGTTCGACCCGCCCTTCGAGGCAGTGGAGCGTGATCTCCCCCGGGACCCTGTGCGGCGCGATCTCCGAGCCTGCGGCGAGGACAAGACGGACCGCCTCGAATCCGTTTGCCTTCACGATCGCCGCAGTTCTGGCTTCGCTGATGCGCTCTCCGAACGGTCGCAGGTCGACGACTTCCCCCGGCTGTGCGTGTCTCAGTGCCATCCGGTCGGCCTCCTTCGGCGTGAACAGGTCATCCGGCAGGTCGGAATGGCGGCGCGTTCACGTCGCCGGTCTCTCGACCTGAAGCGGCAGTTTGCGGAAACCGCTGCTGGGATACACGTCCCGCACCGGATCGCTTCCCTCGACGAGGCTGAAGGTGCGGGTTGCAGCGAGAATCTCCTCGATCATCAGCTTCAGTTCCAGCCGTGCGAGCGGGGCACCCGGACAGACATGGATCCCGGCGCCGTAAAGAAGGTTCAGTGAAGGATCACGATCGATCCGGAATTCGTCCGGATCGCCGAAGACGGCCTCGTCCCGGTTGGCGGAGGCCCAGACAAGCGTCAACCGCTCGCCGGCATCTATATGCCGTCCCCTGATGTCGACGGGCCTGGTCGTGATCCGCCGGTTGGCGATCAGGGGCGGGTGAATCCGCAGGATTTCGTCTATGGCTGCAGGCAGGATCGCCGGCTCCCCGCGCAGGCGATCCTGGAGTTCCGGTCGCCGGGCAAGATATTCGACGATGATGCCGACGCTCGCGGAGATCGTCGCGAGTTCGCCCACCGTGAAGTTGCGGATGATGCTGACGATCTCCGCATCCTCGAGCGGACGGCCGTTGACCTGCGCCCGCATGAGCCGTGTCGTCGCGTCATCCGGGGCGGCGCTGCCGGCGTCGCGCCGCTCCTGCAGGAGACGGCGGATGCCGCCGTCGAATTCATGCGCAACCCTTGCCATCCTCTCGCGATCGCCGCTGAGCGTCGCTTCGGAATTGTGCCGCGTCCAGCGGCGCAGCGGCTCGTGCACCCTTTCCGGCCAGCCCATGAAGGCGCACTGAACCAGTGTCGCGAAATCCTCAGCGACGAGACGGACGAACTCGACCTCGCCCCGCGGGGGCAGGCGGTCGACGAGTTCCGCCGCGATCTTCCGGCAGACCGGTTCGAAGGCCGCCATCGCCTCGGGGGAAAAGAACGGGTCGATGATCGCCCGGAACTGCGTGTGTTCGGGTGGATCCATGCCGTTCGGGACGGAGACGCGCTGCGAGACCACGTTGCTGAAGGTCTCGTGGTCCATCAGGGCGCGCATGACGTCCTCGTGCCGGAAGAGCGACCAGTTATGGTATTCGCTGCGCGCCACGGGACACCGCCGCCGCAGGTCGTCATAGGCGGCTATCTGATTGGCGAGGACCGCGTCGGATCGCTGATCCCAGTCGGGAACGGATTTGCCAGTCATGTTTCTCTTGCTCCGAATGTGAACGACCCTCGGTTCCTGTCATTCGCGGGATGGTACGGCATGTGTCCCGGGGCTTGTCAGCGACCTTGCTGCAGCAGTGCTGCTCCCTCAGTTCGGCCGCGGCTGGGGACGCTTCGGGGCGCTCCGCGGCCCGGTCAGTATCGGCCAGTAAAGAAGCGCAAAGCCGGAGAAGGCGAGCATCCAGAGGAGCCCGGACAGTTCCAGCAGTCCCGCAGGTGCGCCGCTTGCGCCGCTTGCCACCCGAAGCAGGGCACCAATGACGACGCTGGCATAGACGAAAAGTGTGCCCACTCCGGCCCTCAGTTCGCGCCCGCTGTGCCCGAGGCTCGCCCGCGTCATCACGGCAAGCGTCATCACGCCGATGCTCCCGGCGGTCCAGGCGTGAAGCCCCGCCGATGGGGAGATAGACTCAGGGGCCAGACCCGCCGCCGCAAGTGCGAGGAACCCGAGCGGCCCGAAGAGGTAACCGACATGGAGAATCGTGACCAGCGGCTCTGCTCCGGTCCGCCACCCCGCCCACCGCCCGAGGCGCAGCAGATGGGCGAAGCCGGCAACGAGAGATGCGACCAGGGTGACCGTGGCGTGCGGCGCCGCGATCCACAGCACCAGTGCCACGCCGGCGAGCGCAAGCGTGGCGACATCGAACCGGCCAAAGGGAGCAGGCAGTCGACCGGGCGTCCGGCGCGCCAGCCAGTTGCGGGTGAAACTCGGCACGATCCGGCCGCCGATCAGGAGTGTGAGGAACAGGATCGCGGCAATGCCGATCCGGGTGCCGTAGCCTGTTGCCGCAGCACCGGCTGCCGCCTCGATGTGGAAGACGAGGTTCCCGGTCCAGAAGAGCGCGACGACGAGGATCACCACGAGATTCCGCCAGTTCCGGCCGGCGACGACTTCCCGTAGCGCAAGGATGCCCACGGTGAGGAGGAAGGCAAGATCAACCGCCTCCGCTACCCCGAAGGGGAGGAGGGCAGAGCCGAGCATCGCGATGCGTCCCGCGAGCCAGAGGGCGAAGAGGCCAAGGAGGCTCCATCCGACAACCGGCAGCCGGCCGGTCCAGTTCGGGATCGCCGTGAGCAGGAATCCTGTCACCACAGCGGGGACAAAGCCGTAGACGAGCGCATGCACGTGCCAGTCGATCGGCCCGAGCCGGGTCGGCAAGGCGATCCCGCCCGCAAGCATCCCGATCCAGAGCGCCATGCCTAGCGCTGCCCAGATTGCGCCGCCCAGAAAGAACGGCCGGAAGCCACAGCTGAGGAACGCATGCCCCTCCCAGGCCCGCATCCGCTCGGCAGTTCCCGTCATCGTCATCATCCGCTCCTGCCTGATCGCCTGCTTGCGGGCCGCATGATCCGCGACCTGCCTCGCGTCACGATGCCTTCGAAAAGGTCGCGGCAACGTCATTATAGGCATCATACTCGGCCGCGATCATTCGCGTGAGTGGACGCCCCTCCGGCAGCACGCTGACATCGCTCGTGCTGACCGCAACATGAGGCGCGAACTTCGCCGCCACGGCCTGGTGGACCGGCTCGAGGCTGCCCGCCGCGCTGCCGAAATCCTGCCGGAGCGCGGCAAGGTCGATGCGGAAGTCGCACATCAGCATCTCGATGGCGCGGGCGCGGAGCCTGTCCTCGTCACTGTGGCGGTGACCACGGCATCCGGCGGGCATGCCTGTCTCGATCCGTTCGACATAGGCGGCAGTGGCTGCGGCATTCTGCACATAGCCATTTTCGAACCGCGAGATCGCGGATGCCCCGATCCCGATGAGCGAGGAACATCGGTCGGTCGTGTAGCCCTGGAAGTTCCGCCGCAGGGTCCCGCTCTCGGCCGCGCGGGTGAGGGAGTCGCCCGGACGAGCGAAATGGTCGATGCCGATCGCCCGGTAGCCGGCATCGCGGAACCGTGCTGCCGCTTCGGAGAAGAGGCGATGGCGCTCGACGTCGCCGGGAAGCGCCGCTTCGTCGATGAGCTGCTGGCGTTTCGCGAGATGCGGCACATGGGCATAGCCGAAGAGGGCGATCCGGTCCGGGGCAAGTGCCAGGACCCGGTCGAGCGAGGCCTGCATGCGCCCGATCGTCTGGTGCGGCAGGCCGTAGACGAGGTCGGCATTGAGCGAATGGATGCCGGCGTCCCGCAGCATCCCGACGCAGGCCGCCGTCGTCTCGAAGGGCTGCTGGCGGCCGATCGCATCCTGGACGATGTCCGCGAAGTCCTGGATACCGATGCTTGCCCGGTTCATGCCTTCCGCGTGCAGTGCCGTGATCTTTTGCCGGTCGACGAGGGTAGGATCGATCTCGACCGAAAATTCCCAGTCCTCGGCCGGCGGCAGCACCGCCTTGATGGCCTGGGCCAGGCGATGGATCATCGACGGCGTGAGAATGGTCGGCGTGCCGCCGCCCCAGTGCAGGCGCCCCATGCGCAAACCGGAGGGAACATGCGCGGCAAGCAGGCGCAACTCGGCCTCGAGCGTGCCGAGATAGCTCTCGACCGGGCTCATCGTCTTCGTGCCCTGGGTGCGGCAGGCGCAGAACCAGCAGAGCCGTTCGCAGAACGGTATGTGGACATAGACGGAGACGGGTTTGTCAGGGTCGAGCGCCTCGAGGCACTCGGCCTGAAACGCAGCACCGATTGATGGCGCGAAGACGGGCGCGGTCGGATAGCTCGTGTAGCGCGGAACGCGGGCCTCGAACAAACCGAGGCGGCGAAGGTGATCGATATCGTTCATGTCGCGCAGCTATCATCCCGCCGCCATCGAGACTTTGCGCCCGATCAAACTTTCCACCGGATCCTGCATGAATGCGATGAGCCTGACAGCAGTGAAGCAGGTCGGGATGCCGCTGGAGCGATTGAAGCCTTGCCGGGAAGCGGTGGATCCGTCGGGTCCGGGTACCGGAACTTCTGTGGCCCGCTCTCCTGTCGGCGGAGGTCGACGGCATCAGGCGGCCGTTGACTCTGTGGAACATTGCGCAGTCCGAGCCTGCAACGCCATCCGATGGTCTTGCCGGCGGCCACGAGGTCTTTGAGGGCCACGCGGTTGATGCTAGCCTCCGTCAGGGATGTGCTCTCGTGTCAGGTCGCTTCATCATCCCGGCCTGCGGGTTCCATTGCCCGGAAAGGAGCGGCATCCGGACCGTCGCTGCTGCGGGAGAACGGGAAGTGACCGATGACGTCTTTGCGCCGCTGCGCACCCCGCTCTGCGATCTCCTGGGCTGCGACGTGCCGATCCTGCTGGCAGGGATGGGCGGCGTCGCCCGCTGGGAACTTGCCGCTGCCGTGGCCGCGGCGGGAGGTTATCCCACGCTCGGGATGGTGCGGGAGTCTCCCGAACTGATCGAGAGCGAGGTGGCGGCGCTTCGCGCGGCGACGGATCGGTCCTTCGCGGTCAACATCATTCCGGCTGCGACCAAGCCGGACCTGCTCGACGCCCAGATCGGGCGCTGCCTGGAAATCGGCGTGGGCGCTTTCTCGTTCTTCTGGGATGTCGTTCCGCAGGCGGTGGAGCGGGTGAAGGCTGCAGGCTGCCTCGTCCTCCACCAGGTCGGCACGGTTCAGGCCGCGCGCGAGGCCGAGGCAGCAGGAGCAGATGTTCTGATCGCGCAGGGGATCGAGGCGGGAGGTCACGTTCACGGCCGCATCGGAGCATTTGCTCTTGCGGCCGATCTCCTGCGCGAGGCGCGGGTGCCGGTGGTGATCGCGGGCGGTATCGTCGATGGGGCGGGCCTGGCCGCCGCGCTCGCCATGGGCGCGGCGGGTGTGAGTTGCGGTACCGCCTTCATCGCCACGGAGGAGTCCTTTGCCCATCCCTACCACAAGGGGCGAATCGTTGAAACCGGGGCTGCGGACACGGTTCTCACCGATGTCTTCGTTCTGAACTGGCCGGCGGGAGCGGCAGTCCGGGTCATCGGCAACAGTGTCACCGAGGCCCTGCAGGGCAATTATCTCGGCCATGATCCGGATGCGCTGCCGCGCGAGCCGATAGCACGGGATGGTGACGTGGCGCGGTTGCGCTTCAGCACGGATTCACCCATGCGGACGACCACAGGCGACCTGGAAGCCATGGCGATCTACGCAGGCCAGGGCGTGGGCGGAATCCGTGACATCGTCCCCGCCGGCACCCGTCTCCGCCGCATGGCCGAGGAGGCGTCCGCGCTGCTCGCACGATTCGCGCAGGCAGGCACGCGTAACGGTTGAATCCGAAACAGCCATGTCAGCTGCGGAATGCCATTGGCGGCTGAGGCCCGTCCGGTCGATCACGCCTGCCGCCTGGCTTGGGCCCTGAGACCCGTATCCTGCGGCAGGCCGGCTTGGTTACTGTCCGAAGCGTGGTCGCGTGACCGACACGATGCCGAGAATGATCCAGAAGCTGCAGCGATGCTGGGTCGGTCTGCCATCTTGCGCGTCCAGCCCGGGACGTCATCCGTGCAGCATCACGGGGGCCCGGGTCCAATCGTCGTTTCCGCTGAAACGGTCATGGGCGAAGGCGTCGAGCGGATGGGCGGGAGTGCGGTCGAGGACCAGATCAGCCAGCAATTGTCCTGTCACCGGGCCGATGCCGAACCCGTGGCCGGAGAAGCCGATGCCGATCACCAGTCCGTCAATGCCCGGCGCGCGCGAAAGCACCGGCAGTGAATCGGGCGTCATGTCGACGACCCCGGCCCAGACATCCTCGACCGGCGCGGTCACGATGCCGGGCAGCAATTCCCCGGCCCTCGTGATCACTGCGTTCAGGCTCTGAAGGGGCGGCCGCACCCGGGGACGAGGGCCCTCGGGACGCTCCTCGACCTCGATCCAGCCGCTCCAGGGCTGCATGCCGCTGGTCATGCACATCCGGCCGCCGAGTTCCTGCCTGCCTGCCCAGTCGCCTCGTGCCACACCGAGCACCTGATCGAGAACATGAGGAATCGGCACCGTGCGGATCACGGCGACCATCGGCTGGTCGAGAGGAATCGCGAGGTCCAGGGGGGCGAGCAGGTCATTGCCCAGTAGACCCGTCGCGAGGACCACGCGCCCCGCCGCGATCCGTCGACGATCGGTTTTCACCCCCGTGACGCGGCCGGCGCCAACCTCGATGGCCTCTACCGCCTCGGGCATGGCGAAGGTAACGCCCCGGCGCTTCAGGGCTTCGACATAGGCGGCGATGGTAGCGTGAGGGTCGGCATGGCCGTCGCTCGGGCAGAAGGACGCGCCGTGAATCTCGGGAGAGATCGCGGGAGCAACGGCACGGACGGCATCATTGTCGGGGAGGAAGGTCAGTTCGAGTCCCCGGGCGGCCTGATCCGCGACCATCGAGCGGATCTGGGCATATTCCGTCTCGTCGCGCGCGAGACGCAGATTGCCGCTGCGGGTGTAGTGCGTTGGCGCTCCCAGTTCCTCATGCAGCGTTTCCCAGACTTTCGTGGCGGCAATGGCGAGTGGCAGTTCCGCCGGATCGCGCCCGGACTGGCGGATGCCCGCGAGCGTCCATCCCGAACCCATCGCCGCGGGGCCGAACCGGTCCACCACCACGATCCGCAACCCCTCGCCCGCAAGTGCCCAGGCCGTCGCGCAGCCCGTGATGCCGGCGCCGATCACGACCACGTCGCAGCTGTCCATGTCGATCTCCCGTCCTGGTGCCATGGCCAGACGAGACTAACAGGGGGATGCGGGTACTGCAGAAATATCTAGTCGTGAGATTCTTGCTCGGAGGCGAGGCGCTCCACGATCTGCCGGAGCGCCGCCTCCGAGCCCTGAGGGTGGGACCAGATCTCGTCACCAAGCGCGAGGAAATCGGCGCAGTTCGCGAGTTCGGTGGCGATGTCAGGCGTGATGCCACCTTCGGCGACCACCGGCGTCTCGATCATCTCGGACCACCAGCGGAAGAGGTCGATCTCCGCAATGGTGCCATCGCCAAGAGGGCTGTGCGCGACCGGGCCGAAACATACGTAGTCGGCGCCGATCTCCGCCGCAGTCATGCCATCGTGGCGGGAGGATCCGGCGAAGGCGCCGACGATGGCGTCAGGGCCAAGGAGCTTCCGCGCCTCGCGCACATGCCGCTGTCCGTCATTGAGATGGACACCGTCGAGACCGAGCCCGGGCGCCAGCCGGAAATGGTCGGTGAGCACGAGGTTCACGTCGCACGAATGGCAGAGGGGGCGCACCGCGTCGGCCGCGCGACGAAGTTCCGCCTCGGAAGTCGCACCTGCCCCGACCCGGACGCAGGCAATGTCGAAACCATCGAGAAGGACCTCGAGATCGCACAGCGTTTCATCAGTCGGGAGCGGAGGGATGACAAGGTAGAGACGGGGAACTGGCATGTCTGTTTCCACAGGAGCGGCCTCCGGGCCGGCGCCGGTCCATGCCTGACGGAGGGCAGATGGATTCATGGCGCCGGTCGGGGATCAGCGGCTCAGGATGCTCCTTCCGGCATAGAGCGCGCTTTCGCCAAGATCATCCTCGATGCGCAAGAGCTGGTTGTACTTGGCAAGGCGGTCGGAGCGCGACAGTGACCCCGTCTTGATCTGGCCACAATTGGTGGCAACGGCGAGATCGGCGATGGTCGCGTCCTCGGTCTCGCCCGAGCGGTGCGACATGACGCTCGTATAGCGGGCGCGATGGGCCATCTCGACGGCAGCGAGCGTCTCGGTCAGCGAGCCGATCTGGTTCACCTTGACGAGGATCGAGTTGGCCACGCCTTGCTCGATTCCCTGTTGCAGGCGATCCGTGTTGGTGACGAAGAGATCGTCGCCGACAAGCTGGCAGCGGTCACCGATCCGTTCCGTGAGGAGCTTCCAGCCTTCCCAGTCGTCTTCCGCCATGCCGTCCTCGATCGAGACGATCGGATATTGCGTGACCAGATCCTCGAGCCAGGCGACATTCTCATCGGCAGAAAGCGATCTGCCTTCCCCTTCAAGCTGATAGGCCCCGTCCCTGAAATATTCCGTCGAGGCGCAGTCGAGGGCAAGGAAGACATCGTCGCCGGGTGCATATCCGGCGGCCTCGATCGAGCGCATGATGAAATCAAGGGCTTCCGTCGTGGAGCTGAGTCCGGGGGCGAAGCCGCCCTCATCGCCGACATTCGTATTGTAGCCGGCCTGCGCGAGCTGCTTCTTCAGGGCGTGGAACACCTCGGCTCCGCAGCGGAGAGCTTCCCGGAAACTCTCGGCGCCGACCGGCATGATCATGAATTCCTGGATGTCTATCGGGTTGTCGGCATGGCTGCCGCCGTTGACGATGTTCATCATCGGTACCGGCAGGACACGCGCCGCCGTGCCGCCGACATAGCGGTAGAGCGGCTGTCCAAGTGACTGGGCCGCGGCCTTGGCAACGGCGAGGCTGACGCCGAGGATGGCATTCGCGCCGAGGCGGCCCTTGTTCGGGGTGCCGTCGAGATCGGACATGATCCGGTCAATCCGGGTCTGTTCGGTGACATTGAGCCCGGTAAGCGCATCGGCAATTGCGCCGTTCACGTTCTCGACCGCCTGACGCACACCCTTGCCGCCGTAGCGGTTCTTGTCGCCGTCCCGGAGTTCGATCGCCTCGTGGGCGCCTGTCGAGGCTCCGGAGGGAACAGCGGCGCGGCCCATCGCGCCATCCTCGAGCAGGACGTCGACCTCCACGGTCGGATTGCCACGGCTATCGAGGATCTCCCTCGCCACCACGTCGATGATAACGGACATGTGCTGCCTCTGGTAGTAACTGGGGCCGGCTGACGGGTTCGGGATCTAGCGGAAAGCCTGCGGCGGGGAAACCTGCAAAAAGGTCGCTGCCCGCTGCCGTCTCTCCTCAATCACGGGCAAGGCAGTCCGCGAGATCGTTCGCGAGAGCCCGGATGAGGGCGGGATAAAGCCCCGGGCCGGGATCGATCGTGCTGCCGATAGGGTCGAGATCTGCCCGGTGCGTACCGGTCCCTTCGAGCGCCGTATCCATCAGGCTGGAATTGAGCTGCGGCTCGGCAAAGGCGCAGACGAGGCCCTGATCGCGAACACGAGCGTGGATTTCCGCCATTCGCGCCGGACCGGGCAGGTCGGTATCATGGAGCGCGATCGAGCCGGCAGCCGGGATGTCGAAACGCGATTCGAAGTACTGGTAGGCGTCGTGGAAGACGAGGAATCGCTGGTTGCGGACAGGGGCAAGGCGGTCGGTGATCTCTGCCACCAGCATCTCCATCTCGGCGGCGAACTCGATGGCATTGGTCTGGTAGAGGCCGGCATTTTCCGCGTCCGCTTCCGCGAGAACGGAGGCGGCGGAACGGGCGATGGCCACCGCATTCAGCGGGTCAAGCCAGAGATGGCCATCGACTGTGCCTGTAGCGGCGTCGTGATGGGCATCGTCTCCGTGGTCGTGATCGTGAGAGGCGAACGGGCCGCCGTCGCGGACCGGGAGGAGGGTCACGCCCTCGGCCTCCTGAAGGGCCAACTGGCGGGCATCGCCGGCAAGATTCGCGAGCGCGTCAGCGAGCCATGGCGTATAGGCGGGTCCGACCCAGAAGACGATCTCCGCCGCCTCGAGCGCCGCGGCCTCGGAGGGTCTGAGCGCGTAGCCATGAGGCGATGCGCCAGGGGGAAGCAGCAGCACCGGCTCGCCCGCGCCTTCCATGACACGGGCTATTATCGAGTGGACGGGAGCGATATCGGAGACCACCCGCGGTGCCGCAATCGCCGGGGCGATCATGGTCGTGAAGAGCATGCCGGCGACGAGATGATGGATGGCCTGCATCAGTTTCCTCCATGGGTGGCGCTTGCCGTCGGCCTGGCTGACTGTTACACCATAACAGATAGCAGGCGTTATATTGTAACAGATGACCTTCGCAACCGCTTTTGGCCGCGATCCGTTCAGGCCGCATGATCATCGCCGCTGTCGCGAGGCAGTGCGTGCGGCGGTGGAGGCAGACTGCCGCGAGCGGGGGCTTCGCCTGACGCCGGCGCGGGCCTGTGTCCTCGACGCACTGCTCGAGAGCCATCGGGCACTGACGGCCTACGAACTCCTCGACCGGCTGCGGAAGGCAGGGCTCGGCCAGCAGCCTCCGGCCGCTTACCGCGCGCTCGAATTCCTTGTTGCGAACGGCTTTGCGCATCGGATCGAACGGCTTGGTGCATATGTTGCCTGCGTCCATGGTGGAGCCTCGCACTGCGCGGCCTTTCTCGTCTGCCGGGCCTGCCGGCGAGTGGCGGAGGCGGCGCTTGATGAACCGGAACAGGCCCTTGCCGCCAAGGCCGAAAGCGTCGGCTTCCAGGTAGAGCGCGTCGTGGTCGAGGCGGAAGGAATTTGCGAAACCTGCGGAAGGGCGGCAAATGGCTGAACCGGCACGAGCGGTCGTGGCGGAGTCGGCGCCGCTTCTCGAGGCACGGGGCATCGGTTTCCGCCGCGGCGGAATGCGCATCCTCTGGGACGTGGATCTCGTGTTGCATTCCGGGGAGATCGTTACCGTGGTCGGCCCCAACGGCTCGGGCAAGACGACCCTGATGCGGCTCCTGATCGGGGCCCTGAAGCCGGACGAAGGCGAGATCCGGCGCCGTCCGGATCTGAGGATCGGCTATGTACCGCAGAAGATGACGGTCGATTACACGATGCCGCTCACGGTGAGTCGTTTCCTGCGGCTTGGCGGTGGCACGACGGCTGCGGGCGCGAGAGCGCTCGAGCGGGTCGGTATTCCGCATCTCGCCGACCGCCAGCTCCGGGCACTTTCGGGCGGGCAGTTCCAGCGCGTGCTTCTCGCACAGGCGCTGACGCTGCGCCCGGATCTTCTCGTCCTCGATGAGGCGGCACAGGGCCTCGATCAGCCGGGAGTGGCGCAGTTCTACCGGCTCGTGGAGGAGATTCGTGCCGAACTTGGCTGCGGGGTGCTGATGGTCGGTCACGATCTCCACGTCGTGATGGCGGCCTCCGACCGGGTGATCTGCCTCAACGGCCATATCTGCTGCGCGGGTTCGCCGACGGTGGTCTCGGCGGCGCCGGAATACCGGGCGCTCTTCGGCTACGGCACGGACGGGGCCTTGGCGCTCTATCGTCACGAACACGACCATGCCCATGCGGGCGCCGGCCATCCGGCGGCGGAGGAAGCATGAGCGGAGGGACCAGGCGTAACGCTCCCGGACCACGGAATGGATGGCGCGGGTGATGCTTTTCGACAGTTTTCTCTGGCGGGCCGCGCTTGCCGGCCTCGGTGTGGCACTGGCGGCGGGGCCGCTCGGCTGTTTCGTGGTGTGGCGGCGGATGGCGTATTTTGGCGATGCCACCGCGCATGCATCGCTCCTCGGCGTGGCGCTTGCGCTCGCCTCCGAACTCCCGGTCATGCTCGGCGTGACGCTCACGGCGCTCGCGATGGCCTTCGGAGTGTCGGTGGCTTCAGGCCGGACCTATGCCGCGGACACGATGCTCGGGGTCGCCTCGCACGGGGCGCTTGCAGTCGGCCTCGTCGGGGTGAGTCTGCTCGCGGGCATAAGGGTCGATCTCGCCGGATATCTGTTCGGGGACATTCTTGCGGTCGGGCGCGGAGATCTTGGGGTGATCTGGCTGGGCGCGGCGGCGATTGCCATCCTCCTCGTCTGGCGCTGGAACCGGCTCCTTGTCGCGACACTGAACGAGGATCTCGCCGCCGCATGGGGTGTGAATGCGGGACGGGAGCGCGCGATGCTGACCCTTGCGCTTGCGCTCCTTGTCGCCGTTGCGCTCAAGGTCGTCGGGGCGCTCCTGATCACCGCAATGCTGATCGTGCCTGCCGCTGCGGCGCGGCCGCTTGCGCGGACGCCGGAGGCGATGGCGATGCTCTCCGCGGCGCTCGGCGCGATGGCGGCGGTGGGCGGACTTGCGTTTTCGTGGCGGCTCGATACCCCGACCGGCCCGAGCATCGTTGTGACGGCGATCGTGGCCCTCGTGCTGTCGAATGCCGCTGCTGCCTTCGTCGACAGGCGGCCTGTGGAATAGGCGCGATCATGCGTCTTGTGTGCGGGCGTGCCGGGTTGTGCGAGTCCTGAAGCCCGCTCCGGGAAGCATCGGAGCAGGCAGGACCGATGGCCGTCGGAGCCGTGGTGCAGGCACAGCGCCTTCCTCGAGATGCTGTCGACTCGGATCGTAGCCGGAGGCGCCGCAGATGTTGTATGTTAGGGGCTGAAGAGGGGCGCGATAACTGGCTGGGATGCACGCTGATGGGCCAGAGGTTCACCAACCGTCGCCATGCAGGACGGGCGCTTGCTTCGGCACTCGAACGTTTCAGGAGCCCCACGACTGTAGTGCTTGCGTTGCCGCGCGGTGGTGTGCCGGTGGGATTCGAGGTGGCGCAGGCGCTTGGCGCGCCACTTGATGTGGTGCTGGTGCGCAAGATCGGCGCGCCGGGACAGCCCGAGCTCGGGATCGGCGCGGTGGTGGACGGCCCTGATCCACAAGTCGTCCTGAACGAGGACGTCATGGCCATGGTGGGTGCCGATGCGGCTTATTTCGAAGCCGAGAAGCGCCGCCAGCTCGCGGAGATCGAGCGCCGGCGCAGGCTCTACCGGGGCGAGCGCCCTCCCGTCCCCATCGAGGGACGGACGGTGTTGCTGGTGGACGACGGCATCGCGACCGGTGGCACCGCGCGCGCGGCGCTGAAGGCGTTGGCCAGGGCCGGAGCCGCCCGTGTCGTCCTCGCCGTTCCGGTGGCGCCGCGCAGCACGATCGAGGAATTGCGCGACGAGGCGGACGAGATCATCTGCCTGTCCACGCCCGAGCCCTTCTACGCTGTCGGCAATCATTACACTGATTTCGACCAGACGAGCGACAGCGAGGTCGTCGAACTTCTGCAGGCCGCCACCATACCGGCACCTCCAGGCACAGGCTGACGCCGTCCACGTCGAGGCGGGTGCCTGGTGAATGCTGGAGTAGCGGCTATATCGACGAGCCAGGCCGTCGGGACATCTGCCGAAGCCCAAGGTGTGGCAGGGTTCTGGCAAGGAACGGGCCTGAACCTCGAGCGGAATGCGGCATTGACGATCCACCCTCTCTTGCCTCGAGGATTGAAGAAGAGCCATGATTCCAGTCCGCGACCACAATCCTTCACGTCGCATCCCGTGGGTGACGGGGGCGCTGATCGCGGCAAACGTCACGGTATTCCTGCTGACCTGGGAGGCGCAGAGTGATCCGCGCGCCGCACTCGTGCTCCTCGGCGACTGGGCTCTGATCCCGGCGCGAATCACCGCAGGAGAGGGATGGGTGACATTCTTCTCCGCGATGTTCATGCATGCCGGCATCCTGCATCTTGCCGGCAACATGCTCTTCCTCTGGATCTTCGGAGACAACATGGAGGAGGCCTTCGGGCATCTGGGCTTCCTCCTGTTCTATCTCGCGTGCGGAATCGCCGCAGGCTGGTCGCAGATCGCCACCGACCCTTTCTCGCAGGTACCGATGGTGGGCGCGTCCGGTGCGGTCGCAGGTGTTCTTGGCGGCTATCTCCTGCTCTATCCTCGTGCGCGTATCGATGTCCTCGTGATCTTCATCGTCTTTGCGACACTCGTGGCGATGCCGGCATGGCTGGTGCTCGGGGTATGGTTTGCGATCCAGCTGGCGGGAAGCCTCATTTCCGCCGGAGCGGAAGGTGGCGGAGTGGCCTTTGCCGCCCATGCGGGAGGTTTCGCGGCAGGTTTCATCCTTACGCTGCCGATCTGGGCGGCGCGCGGCGGTCGTGACTGGTGGCGGCATTCCGGAGGACATCCGCAGCATCCGCCGACGCGCGCGCGCCCGCGGATGACGAGGAACCCGCAGGTGCGACGCCGCCGTTGAAGCGGCTCCTCCGTCAGATGGAGGGGGTTTCCTCCATTCGCCGTTGGCGCTGCGACTTCGTATCCATCGCCATTGACCGTGATCCGGGAGCGGCTGACACTGCGTGTTTCAGGGCGCAGGCGAAAGTGGCAGCATGACGTGGGCGGCATGAAGCGGCCGGGCTTGAGGCTTGGGATCGAGGAGGAATACCTGATCGTCGATCGCGAGACCGGGGATCTGGTGGTGGAGCCTGGCGAGTCGTTCCTCGACGCCTGCCGCACCGCGCTGGGTGAGCGGGTGGCGCCGGAGTTCCTGCAGTGCCAGGTCGAGGTAGGTACCCAGCCACACAAGACGGTAGGGGCAGCGATCTCGGAACTGAGGGAACTGCGGTGCGCGGTCGCGTCCGCCGCGGAAGAACGCGGATATGCCGCCATTGCCGCTTCGACCCATCCCTTCGCGAAATGGCGCAAGCAGCAGCACACGCGCGCGCAACGCTACGACGGAATCTGGTCGGACATAGGTCTGCCGGCCTGGCGCATGCTGATCTCCGCAATGCACCTGCATGTCGAGGTGGAGGACCCCGACCTGCGGATCGACCTGATGAACCAGGTCACCTATTTCCTGCCCCACATGCTGGCGCTGTCGTGCTCATCGCCGTTCTGGGAAGGCGTGGACACGCGCCTTTCTTCCTACCGGCTTACGGTATTCGACGCGTTGCCGCGCTCCGGCCTGCCCGATCAGCTTGCGAGTTTCGGTTCATTCCGGCGTCTCGTTGATCTTCTCGTCAAGGCCGGCTGTATCGAGGACGGGACGAAGATCTGGTGGGATGTGCGGCCTTCAGCGCGATTTCCGACGCTTGAAGCGCGGATCACGGACATCTGCCCGCGGCTGCGTGACGCGGCGGCGATCGCCGCCCTCTACCAGTCGCTGCTGGCTTTCCTCGTTCGCTTGCGGATGCAGAACCAGGGCTGGCGCCTCTATCCGCTCACCCTCATTGGAGAGAACCGGTGGCGGGCCCAGCGCTATGGAACGGAAGGCACGCTCATCGATCTTGGTGCGAGCCGGCTCGTGCCTGTCGCTGATCTTGTCGAGGAGCTGATCGAGATCCTTCGAGAGGACGCGGCCGAGCTTGAATGTCTCGAGGAGCTGGAGGATCTGCGGCAGATCCCGCGCGAGGGCAACTCGGCAAGCCGTCAGCGCGCCGTCCATGCAGCGGCATGGGCAGCGGGTGCGGGCGAGGAGGGCGCGCTCCGTGCCGTGGTGGATCATCTCATGGCGGAGTTTCTCGAATGACCGGGCGCCGCCGTGGACGGCGGTGCACCCGCCCCGCGCCGAGTGCGAAGGCACGGAAGGTTCGGGCACCTGCGCCGATCAGCGCTGCAGGACATAGCTGCCCGGCGCATCCATGAGCGGGGGAAGTCCCGCGGCACCCATGGCAGGTGGTGCCTTCCGGTCGCAAGACGAGTTGGCATCCAGCCAGCCCACCCATTCGGGCCACCAGGAACCGGGTTTCGGCGCGCAGGCCGCGACCCATTCATCGGGACCGACAACGCAGTCGTTCGCCCGCTGGAGGGCGACGCGGTAGCGCCGGCGGGGATGGCCGGGCCTGCTGACAATGCCGGCGTTGTGGCCACCGCTTGTCAGGACGAAGGTCAGGTCGGTGTCGGAGAGGTAGTGTATCTTGTAGACGGAACGCCACGGCGCGACATGATCGCGCTCCGTGGCGACGACGAACATCGGAACGCGGATGTTCTGCAGTGCCGCAGGCCGTCCGTCGACCATGAAGCGGCCAGCCGCGAGTTCATTGTCGAGATAGAGCCGGCGCAGATACTCCGAATGCATCTTGTAGGGCATGTGCGTGGAATCCGCGTTCCAGGCCATGAGATCGAACATCGGCGTGCGGATGCCGGTGAGATAATCGCGGACAAGGCGCGACCAGACCAGATCATTGCTGCGCAGGAGCTGGAAGGCGCCTGCCATCTGGTCGGCCGAAAGATACCCCCGATCCCACATCATGCCCTCGAGCATGTGCATCTGGCTGTGGTCGATGAAGAGCGCGAGCTCGCCCGGTTCGGAGAAGTCCGTCTGGGCTGCGAAGAGCGTCAGCGAGGCAAGGCGGTGGTCCCCTCCGCAACTCATTGCCGCGGCGGCGATCGAGAGAATGGTGCCACCGAGGCAATAGCCCGTGGCGTGGATCCTTGCTCCCGGAACAATGGCCCCGATGGCATCGAGGGCCGCCATGACGCCAAGCCGGCGATAGTCGTCAAGCGACAGATCTCGATCCTCCGCCGTCGGGTTGCGCCAGGAGATGCAGAAGACGGTATAGCCCTGATCAACCAGATAGCGTATGAGCGAGTTTTCCGGGGAAAGATCAAGGATATAGTACTTCATGATCCAGGCCGGCACGATCAGGACCGGCTCCGCCCGCACGGTGTCGGTGGTCGGCTCGTACTGGATCAGCTCGATCAGGTGATTGCGGTAGACGACCTTGCCCGGGGTGATCGCGACATCAACGCCGACGCGGAAGTTCTCGGTGCCAACCGGCGGCTGGTTGAAGAGCATCCGCCTGGTGTCCTCGAGCCAGTTGCGGAAACCGTCCATGAAGTTCCGACCGCCGGTCTCGATCGTCCGGGCGATGACCTCGGGATTGGTGAAGGGATTGTTGGACGGCGAGAAGACATCGAGCATCTGGCGTGCGACGAAGGAAACGACCTCCTCGTGATGTGGTGTCACCCCGGGAACGTCATTCGTCGCCTGATGCCACCAATGCTGATTGAGGAGAAAGGCCTGGGCCCAGATCGAGAATGGCGGCTTCTGCCAGGCTTCCTCCCGGAAGCGGTTGTCGCCGGGCAGGGGCCTGATGCAGGGAGGCGTGTCCCGGTCGGCAGCAAGGGCAGCGAGATGCGTCCCCAGCAGAGCAGCGTTGCGCGCACACTGCTCGGCGAGGGACGCCCGCTTGCCAGGCGCCATTGCCAGATGAATCCACCAGTCCATGGCTGCCAGGGACAGCGCGGCAGGTGAGAGACCGCCGGTCAGCCTGCTCACTTTCGCCACCAGCGCGAGATCAAGGCTCCGTAGAGATTCCTGCGCGCTGCTGGTGTCGAGCGTTTCCGGCTGTTCCCGCTTGGGTGCCGGCAGGCCGAGGGCCGCACGGTCCCGCAATGACATCTCGTTCATGATTCCGGTCCCCGTTCCAGGCAGGATATGTCCAGATCGAGCCACAGCATCGTCCAGACTGCGGCCGACTTGCCATGGATCTAGGATCGGTGGTGCTCCGGCACAACTCGTGGACCGGGGCAAGGCCGTCAGGTTCACGCGCGGTCGCGCAACAGCGCGCAGGGGGAGGTGATCGTTTTCTGCCCCTGCCTGTGCGGTCGACCGGTGGGTCAGTCGGATCCTGTCCACGCATTTTCCGGATTGTCGATCCCCATTCGGTCACTGTCCTGAACGAGATCAACACCTGGATAATCGAATGAACGGATGCGTCGGCTGGCCCTCTCGATCCTCACGGATGCGGTCGGCGGCACCGAGGACCGCCACGAAACTCTCCACGTGCTGGTGGGGCGGAGCCT
>JAJUJF010000127.1 GCA_029265455.1 Paracoccaceae bacterium
GCCGCCCCTTGCCTGCTCGAACCTCCCGGGCGAGGTGCAGCCCCGAGCCGTGCCGAAGAGTTCGGCCTCGATCGATTCGTGCGGGATCGCCGCCATGTTGATCGCGACGAAGGGCCCGTCCCTTCGCAGGCCGAAGTCGTGGAGCACCCGGGCGACCAGTTCCTTGCCGGTGCCCGACTCGCCGGTGATCATCACCCCGAGATCGGTATTCATCAGCCGGGCGAGGATGCGATAGACCTCCTGCATCGCCGGGGAGCGGCCGATCAGGGGCAGGTTCTCGGGCTGTGCCCCCTCCTCCACCGGCGCCGGGCTCCGGCTCCTGCGGGCGAGCACCTTCGCGACATGACCGAGGAGTTCCTTCAGGTCGAAGGGTTTCGGCAGGTATTCATAGGCTCCTGCCTCCGTGGCGCGGATCGCGGTCATCACCGTGTTCTGCGCGCTCATGACGATGACAGGGAGATCGGGGCGGCGCTTCCTGATCGCCGGCACGAGATCGAGCCCGTCGCCATCGGGCAGCATGACGTCGGTGACGACGGCATCGCCCTCCCCTTCCTCTACCCAGCGCCAGAGCGTGGCGGCCGTGCCGGTCGCGCGCACCCGGCAGCCGGCCCGCGTCAGCGCCTGGGCCAGCACGGTGCGGATCGTGCGGTCGTCATCTGCAACGAGAACGGTGCCCTCCACCCGTTCACTCCTCCTCCATCTTGTCCTTCCACACGGGAAGGCGGACCCGGAACCGCGTGCGGCCGGGTCGGCTGTCGCATTCGACAGTGCCGCCATGATCGGCGACGACCTTCGAGACCAGCGCAAGGCCGAGCCCCGTTCCCGCCGCCTTCGAGCTCACGAACGGGTCGAAGATATCGCGGATCAGCGACTCCGGAATGCCGGGCCCGTTGTCGGTGACGGTGATGGCGAGCGGCAGCGCCTCGCGCCTTCCGCCCGGACCGGTGATCCGGACCCCGGGCCGGTAGGCGGTGGCAAGCCCGATGACACCACCCTGTTTCGGGACGGCTTCGGCGGCGTTCCGCAGCAGGTTCTGGAAGACCTGGAGCAGCTGGTCCGCGTCGCCGGCGGCCGGGGGCAGCGAAGGGTCGAATTCCGAGGTGAACCGGACATGGCCGGCAAAGCCGGCAATCGCGGCCCGTCGCGCGCGGTCGAGCACGTCGTGGATGTTGAGGGGAAGCCGCTCGGCCGGGCGGAGGTCGGCGAAAACCTCGAACCGGTCGACGAGCTTGCCGATCCGGGCCGCTTCCTCGCGGATCAGGCCGGTCATCTCCTGGCCGGATTCGGGGAGCGACATCTCGAGAAGCTGCGCTGCGCCGCTGATGCCGGCGAGGGGGTTGCGGATCTCGTGGGCAAGCATCGCCGCCATGCCGGTGACCGAGCGCGCGGCCGAGCGATGGGTGAGCGTGCGGTCGATCCTGTCGGCGATGCCCTGCGGATGGAAGAGCAGGAGCACCGCACCGGGCGCTTCCGGCAGCGGCGCGGCATGGACATTGTGGGATTCGGGCGGCGCCTCGCCCCAGCAGATCCCGGTATCGTAGCGGGCAACGGGGATACCGGCAGTGCGCGCCTGATGCGCGAGTCCGAGGACAGGCGACTCCTCCCCGAGAAACCGGGCCAGCGGAGCCTGCACCATCTGCCGCAGGGAGATGCCTGCCGCTGCCTCCGCTGCCGGATTTGCTGCCCGGATACGGTCATCCTCGCCGATTACCAGCGCCGGATAGGGGATCGACGCCCACACCGCATCCAGGAGCGCGATACCGACGCCCTGCGCCGCCTGCTCCCGGCTCATGCCGCTCCTCCGGGGCTCTGACTGACCTGACCGCATCCAGACTGAAGGAGGTGGAGGAGGACAGGCCACTGCCGGGAGGCAACCTCAGCCGCTTCCATGCTGCCGTCGCATCGCGGGCGGCGCCGCGCCTCTTCCCGCGCCACGGCCACGTCACGGGCAATGCTGCCGGCCGTGTGGTGCAGGCCGGTTCGGGACAGGGGTGTTGCTGCGGCAGGCGCGCCGCCTGTGCGGTGGGTGGCCGCCACGGCAATCGGGGCAGTGCTGCTCATGCTGCCTCCTGCGTCGGGTCGAGCGGCCAGGGTGAGAGAAGCGCGCGAAGGACGATGCCGGGATCGTCCGCGGTCAGGAGGCGCGCACGGAAGCCCGGATCCGCCCCGGCAGCGTCGAGGTACCAGCCGATCTGCTTGCGTGCGACGCGAATCCCGAGCGTGCGCCCGTAATGGACAAGCATCGCCTCGTAATGTCCGGCAACGATGTCACGAAGTGCGACTCCTTCCGGCGCCGGCGGCGGCTGCCGGCCGGCGAGTGCGGCGGCGACTTCGGCCAGAAGCCATGGCCTGCCGCGTGCGCCGCGCCCGATCATCACGCCGTCGGCCTTCGAGAGCGCGCGCGCCCTGCGGGCAGAGGTGGTATCGATGATGTCGCCGTTCGCGATCACCGGGATCCGGACCGCATGCCTCACCGCCGCAATGGCCGCCCAGTCCGCCGACCCCTTGTAGAACTGGCACCGGGTACGCCCGTGGACGGTGATCATGCGGATGCCGGCCGCTTCTGCCCGGGCGGCGATAAGGGGGGCGTTGAGGTTCGCCGCATCCCAGCCCAGCCGCATCTTGAGCGTGACCGGAACGGTGACCGCGCTGGTCGCGGCCTCGATGATCCGCAGCGCCGTGTCCGGGTCGCGCATCAGCGCCGAGCCCGACCAGGCGTTCGTCACCTTCCGGGCCGGACAGCCCATGTTGATGTCGATCATCTGCGCGCCAAGGCCCTCCACCCGGCGAGCGGCTTCGGCCACGATCGCGGGGCACGCGCCGGCAAGCTGGACGGCGGTGTCTGCATCGCCAAGGCCCAGTTCCTGTGCAGAGGGCGGCGATGCCAGCACTTCCCGGCTCGCGATCATCTCGGACACGACGAGCCCGGCGCCGAAGGACCGGACGATCGCGCGGAAAGGAGGATCGGTAATCCCGGCCATCGGCGCCAGAAAAACAGGCGGATTGAGGGAGAGGCGGTCCAGGACGATGGCCATTTGCACAACCTTTGGGCAGAGGTATCGGTTTAAGGCCGCACGCCGGCTGCCACAAGCCGCGCCAACAGCTGGGCCTGCCCCGCCCGCTCGCTCGACCCGCCATGACTGCCCCCGTAGAATTCCTCATGAACGGATGAGCGTGGAGGCGGCCATGGCATTCGCGGTCAAGGCACGGATTCCCGACCCGGAAACCGAGATCCTTGCCCTGCCGGCGCAGAAGACGATGTATGGCGGCAAGCATATCGCCGCAGGCGACACGATCTTCGTCTTCGCCAGCGAGAACGAGGGCGGCCCGGGCCTCGTGGCGCGGGGAATCGTCACCGCTGCCGAGCCGGTGCCGCGCGCACCCGGAATCGCCCGGCAGACACCGCGGATGAACATCACCATCCGTCGCATTGCCCGTGCGCGCCGGCCGCTCGGCCGGAGTGAACTGAGGACGCTGACCGACTGGAACGACGGCGCGCCGGGAACGGAACTCAACTTCAAGTTCTACCGACAGGCACCGAACAAGATCGCTGCAATCTCCGACACGGCCGCCGCCTATCTCGCTACGTTCTTCTAGCCGTGCCGGCTATCGCCGCAGCGTCTCCCCGGATCGCCCCATCGCTCCGGTTGTCGAAGCCGGACTTCACCTTCTATATGCCGGCGACGCGAAGAGTGGAGTGAGGAAATGGAGGTTGCCGGCCTGATCGTGGCCGCCGGGCGCGGCCGGCGGCTCGGCGATGACCTGCCCAAACAGTACCAGAGCCTCGGATCCGGCACTGTGCTCGGACAGGCGATAAGGGCGATGCTTGCGCATCCCGGTGTCACGCGGCTTCTCGTGGTGATCCATCCCGGGGACCGGACCCTCTACAAGAGGACGGTCGCGGACATTGCCGATCCGCGGCTGACGCCGCCGGTCACGGGGGCCGGAACCAGGAGCGGATCGGTCCTTCGCGGGCTGGAGGCGCTGGCAGCCGACCCGCCGGCGCAGGTGCTGATCCATGATGCGGCGCGGCCGTTCCTTGCCCCTGCGGTCATCGATGCCGTGCTCGCGGCTCTCGCGCAGGCGGATGGCGCCGTCCCGGCCCTGCCGGTGGTGGATGCGCTGTGGCGAGGCGAGGATGGAAGGGCGATTGCGCCGGTGCCGCGCGCGGGACTGTGGCGAGCGCAGACGCCGCAGGGCTTCCGGTTCGAGGCAATCCTTGCCGCGCATCGGGCGCATGGTGCCGACGCGGCGGCTGATGATGCCGAGGTGGCGTGCGCCGCCGGGCTCGACGTGAACCTTGTTCCAGGCGACGAGTCGGGATTCAAGATCACCGACGCCGCGGATCTGGCGCGGGCACGCAAGAGGGAGCAGGCGATGGATGTGCGCACGGGCCAGGGTTTCGACGTCCATGCCTTCGGGCCAGGCGATGCGGTGACGCTCTGCGGAGTGCAGGTACCGCACGATCGGGGCCTTGCGGGCCATTCGGATGCCGATGTCGCGATGCACGCGATCACCGACGCGATCTTCGGGGCGCTTGCCGAGGGCGATATCGGCACGTGGTTCCCGCCCTCCGACCCGGCCTGGAAGGGTGCCGCCTCGGAGATCTTCCTTCGCAAGGCGGTGGAGCGTGCCGGGGCGCGGGGTTTCCGGATCACGCATATCGACTGCACGCTGATCTGCGAGCGGCCGAAGATCGGGCCCCATGCCGAGGCGATGCGGGCGGCGATCGCGCGGATCACCGGGATTGCCATGGAGCGGGTGAGCGTGAAGGCGACCACCTCGGAACGACTCGGCTTCACCGGTCGCGAGGAAGGAATCGCGGCGCTTGCCACGGCGACGCTGGTGCAGGCGTGACGGCGCTCCGGCAGCAGGTGGCGCGGCTCGGCCCGATCGGTCGGGTGCCCTATGCGCCGGCGAGTCTCGCTGCCTTGCTGGCGATTCCCGCGGCCTGGCTTCTGCACTGGGCCGGAGGCTTTCCGCTGCTGCTGGCGGCCACGGCGGCGGTATTCGCGCTCGGCCTCTGGTCGGCGGGCGCGGTGCCGCGGCCACAGGCGGTGATCGGCGCGGTGGCGGGACAGTGGATCGCGCTCTGGCCGCTGTCGGGCGGCCTCTGGTGGATGGGGGCCGAACCCCACATCTTTCCCTGGCCGGGCTGGGTCGGCGGGTTTCTGGTCTTCCGGATTCTCGACAACCTGAAACCCCAGCCACTCCTCTCGGCGGGTCAGCGGCCCGGCGCGCTCGGGGTCATGTTCGGTGATGCGGCGGCAGGACTGGGGGCCGCACTGGCGGTGATGGTGGCAGCAGCAATATCGCATGGGGTGCTGATGTGACGGACGCGGCGAAATCCCGGGCAGAGGAACTGGCGCGGATGCTGCTCGATGCCTTCCGCGCCCGAAACGTGATGCTGGCAACGGCGGAGAGCTGCACCGGCGGCCTCGTCTCCGGGGCGGTGACGGCGATTGCGGGGTCGTCCGACGTGTTCGACCGGGGCTTCGTCACCTATTCCTATCCCGCGAAGACTGCCCTCCTCGGCGTGCCGGAATCGATGCTCGCGGAGCACGGCGCGGTCAGCGAACCTGTCGCCCGCGCCATGGCGGAAGGGGCGCTCGCGCGTTCGGACGCGGGAGTTGCTGTGGCGATCACCGGCGTCGCGGGCCCGGGGGGATCGGAGGCAAAACCGGAAGGGCTCGTCTGGTTCGCGACGGCGACGGCGGCAGGAACGCAGGCCGAGCGGCGCGACTTCGGCCCCCTCGGCCGCGCCGTCGTGCGTGAGCGGAGCGTGGAGACCGCGCTCGAGCTTGCGATTCAGGCAGTCGGACGGTTGCCGTAGAGCGCCTCGGCGCGGGCCTCGAAGGCACGGACGATGCGCTGCATCGCCTCGTTGAAGACGACGCCGATCAGCTTCTGGAGAATGGCGGAGCGGAACTCGAAATCAACAAAGAAGTCGATCTCGCAGGAGTCCGGCCCGCGGGGTTCGAACTTCCAGTGATTGTTGAGATAGCGGAAGGGTCCCTCGAGATACTCGACATCGATGCGGCGCTCTTCGGGATTCAGGGTGACGCGGCTGCCGAACCTCTCGCGGAAGACCTTGAAGGAGACGACGAGATCGGCGTCGAGCTGTTCGCCCTCGGGGAGCGGGCGGCGCTCCCTGATGCGGCAGGCAGCGACCCAGGGCAGGAATTCCGGATAACGGCGCACGTCGGCAATCAGCTCGAACATCTGGTCCGCGCTGTAGGGTACGACGCGCTTTTCGGCATGGGTCGGCATCCGGTCCCCTTCCCCCTCGTGTCTTCTCAACGCGTTCCCGATTGTGAGGTTTCGCCAATGACCATATGGTGCGGGCCGGTGCAAGGCGGGGAAGGATCGCATGGCCGGCGAATACGTGATCGAGGAGATGATCTCGGCGAAGGCGATCGCGGCGCGGGTCGAGGCCCTCGCCCGCGAGATATCGGCCCATTTCGCGGGAACCGACAAGCTGGTGGTGGTCGGGCTGCTCAGGGGATCGTTCATCTTCATCGCCGATCTCGTGCGTGAGCTCGACCTGCCGGTCGAAGTCGACTTCCTCGAGGTCTCCTCCTACGGGATGGGTACGGAATCGAGCCGCGAGGTGCGCATCCTCAAGGACCTGAGAGGCGAGATCGAGGGCCGCGACGTGCTGGTGGTCGAGGACATCATCGACACCGGCCACACGATCCACCACGTCCTCGAGATCCTGCGCACCCGGCGGCCGGCGCGGCTCGAGGTCTGTGCACTGCTCGACAAGCCCTCCCGGCGAGAGGTCGATGTCAGGGCGCGCTGGACCGGCTTCGAGATCCCCGACCGGTTCGTGGTCGGCTACGGGATTGATTATGCGCAGCGCAACCGCAATCTCGACCATATTGGCGCGGTGCGCTTCCTCGAGTAAGGGTACGGCCGCTGTCCGGGATCTCTTCCCCGGCGGAAAGCGGAGGGTGTCGAGATCATGCCTCTGCCGGGTCGGCTACCTGTGCCAGCAGACGGACGAGTTCGGCCTGACGGCTGGTCCCGGTCTTGGAGAAGGTGGATCGAAGCTGGGTCCGGATCGTCGAGATCTTGATCCCGCGCCGCTCCGCCACTGCGTCGAGCTGCTCGCCGGCGAGCAGATCGCTGGCAAGCCGGGCCTCGGCCTGTGACAGCCCGAAGATCTCGATGAAACGCTCCTGAGGCGCGACCGCGCCCCGCTCGAGATCGACGATTCGCAGCAGGGCTGCCTCCTGCTTCGCCAGATCCGGAATTCCACTCGGAAGCGGCATGACGATGAGCGCGAGAGGAGCCGCATCAGGATCGCGGGGGATCCGGAGGCTGCCGCCATGCGAGCCCTTGCGGAGAGCGGCCGATTCGATGAACCGGACCAGGCGTTCGCGCACCTCCACGGGAGCCGAGATCCGGCCGCGGCGCAGCGCGATGCCCTCCCCCGCTTCCAGAATTCTGGCGCCCCGGCCGTTGCACCACAGGACCCGACCTGTGGCATCGACCGCGATCAGCGCCTCGCCCCCGGCCTCGGCCGCGGCATTGGCAAGGTCGCGTTCGGCGACGAGTTCCAGCGTCCGCTCCGTCATCCCGATGGCCCGGCTCAGATGCGGCAGCAGCGCGTTGAACA
>JAJUJF010000062.1 GCA_029265455.1 Paracoccaceae bacterium
CGATGCCGCGCTTGCTCTGGTCGCGACCCGCCTCGCAGCCGGAGACCGCGTACCGGAGGAATGGATCACCGACCTTCGTACTGTCGCGTTCGAACGTGAGGGAAGCCCGTTCGCAGTAACGGCGGCTACACTTGTTGCGGAAGCCGAAGCGCGCAACGGCGATATTCGCGAGAGTCTGGCCATGCTCGCAGCACTTGCAGCCGGGAGCGAGGACGGTCGCATCGCTGCACATGCGCTTGCCCCCCGTCTTCTCGCCGAAGCCGAGATCGAGGGTACAGGCGCGGCTTTCGCCGAGGCCGCGCTCGAGCATCATGACCTGCTCGCGCCTGCACCCGAGCATGATGCGCACAGGCTGGAGATCGCGACGAAGCTCCTCGACCTCGGCCTTGCCTCGCCTGCGATCGATGTTCTCGGTCCCATGATCGCGCGCGACTCCGAGCCCGCCCGTGTTGCCGCCGCCCGCGCCCATCTCATGCTCGGGGACACAGCGGCGGCGGAAAGGCTGCTCGACGGGATTGCCGGTACCGTGGCAGCTTCCCTGCGCACCCATGCTGCCGAGCGCGCCGTCAATCATGCAGCGCCTGAGCCGATGCCGATCGTGGCACTGGCTCGGGAGACGGCTCTCGAAGAGCCAAGCCTTGGCGCCGCCCGCCGCCTGCTCGAGTCGGGATCGCAGGTCCGCCACCTGATAGATGAACTGCTTGCCGAGCCGGCGGATTCGAGCGACAGGCCGGGATGAGCGGTCTGCCCGGCAGTCCTCTCCCCCGGGAGGAATTGCCGTGCCGAGGATATTACCGCGAGGCGATCCGGTCGACGCCTTCCAGGTCAGTCTCGTTGCTGATGAGCAGGGCCAGCCCCCGCAGGCCTCTCACATGTGCGGCGAAGACAAGCAGGGTGATGGTGATCGGCACAGCGAGCACTGCTCCCGCGATGCCCCAGATCCAGCCCCAGAACATCAGGACGACAAGGACCACGAGGGGCGAAAGCGAAATCTGCCGGCCCTGAACGACGGGATCGACGTAATTTCCCATGACCTGCTCGATCAGCAGGATGCCGGCGCCGATGATTACGGCGGTCCAGGGGTCCTTGGTGACGAAGGCATAGAGCACCGGCAGGATACCGGAAATCAGGGAGCCTATTGTCGGCAGGAAGTTGAGCGTAACCGTGAGCAGGCCCCAGACCAGCAGGAGGTCGAGCCCGAAAAGCCACAGCCACCCGACGTAAAGCATGGCGGTCAGCAGCCCGAGCACGAGCCGGACCAGCAGGTAGCGCCGGAGCCGCTGGGCGATGACACCGATCGCTTCGAAGGTGTCCTCCCGGGAGGAGGCATCGATCAGCGTCGCGATCTTGGCACGCCAGCGCGGCGCCTCGACGAGCATCAGAAGCGTGAGGAAGAAGACAAGGATCGCCGCGGAGACAAGAGAGCCAAGGGTAGCAGCTACCGTGCCCGCAGCAGAGGATGCCCAGTCCGTCAGGCGCTCGGCAAAGGACCCTCCGGCCGCGCGAAGCGCCTCGAGGAGACCGGTCAGCGCGGCCTCCCCGGTGCCGGCACCCGCTTCCGCCTGGTCCCCCTCGCCACTCACCTCGGGCAGAAGCGATGCAAGGCCTCCGGAGAACCGACCCACCACCTGTTGTGCCGAGAGCCACAGGCATCCGACGAAGACCACCAGCACGATCACGATGACGCTCATCGCGGCCCCATGACCGAGCCAGCGCAGCCGGTGCGACACATGCTGACTTACCCATCTCTCGACCGGCGCAACAACGAGGGCGAGGAAGAAGGAGAAGACGATCGGAATGGTAATCGGCGACAATGCCCGCAGCGCCCAGCCGGCGAGGATCAGCGCCATGAGGACCTGGGCCCAGAGGCGGAGCCGGTCCCGGTCGATGCTGTGTGTCGCGTTACCGGAACCGGCCATGCCATCGCCTTCCTGCTCGCGCAGCATCACTTCCCGCGGCAACCTGCCCTGGCTGCGAACATTCTGAAGGAGCGGCTCCACCAATGCCTGGAGCCCCCGGGAATGTCGGCGTCCAGATCAGCAACGTGAGGAAAGCGACGAGGCCGGGTGGTATCCCTGCCTCGCCAAGGCTCAGGCGCCCCGGATCTTGCCGACGATCCAGAGGAGCAGGATCGCACCGAGGGTGGCAACGATCAGCGCCCCGATAAAGCCACCGGTGGTCCCGAGGCCGACAAGGCTGAACAGAAACGCGCCAAGATAGGCACCGATCACGCCGACGATCAGGTTCGTGAGGAGCCCGTGGTTGCGGGACATCACCTTCTCGGCGATCCAGCCTGCGATGAGCCCGATGATGAGAAACGCGAACCAGCCTATTCCTTCCATTGTCCCTCCTGACATTCGGATCGCACTCGCCATCTAACGCGGAAGCTCCGAAAACGATCCGGAATACCTTTCCAGCCTTATCCGCCGGACCTGCCGTCGATGAATCGCGCCTTCAGCCGTTCGAGTTCCTCGGGGGGCCAGCCCGACGGTGCCGAAACCGCCATCCAGGCATCAATGTAATGTTCCGGGGCAAAGTAGTGCCCGAAGCCGATCGGCACATCGAGGCCCACCGCCATATCGAGCGCAAGCTGCAGACCGGTGACTACCGGATACCAGCGCAGATCGGGCGAGACATCCGGTCCGACCGGTTCGTTCATCCAGTCGGGCTTGCGGTAGAAGGTGGAAGGGCTGAAGAAGGTGACCGGATCGCTCGCATACTGCAGATAGACGATCCGCATTGGTCCCCACCGGGCACCGGGCAGATCGAGCGCATTCTCCTGGTTGGTGAAACGGACGATCGACCCGTCGCCGTAGGTCGGCAGCCATTCCGGAGAGTCCGGATTGCGGTCGAGCGTCACCGCCCGCCACCCGGGAGTCGGAAATGGCGGACCGGCCCAGAGCGCGCCATGATAGGGATCGGCAAGAACTTCGTGCAGGCGCGAGGACTGTTCCGAACCATAGGCCCCGAGGCTCAGGCCGAAGAGGTAGAGCCGCGGCCGACGGCGCTCCGGCAATCCGGTCCAGTGTCGGTAGACCGCCCGGAACAGTGACCTCCCCGACTCCATGGCGAAGCCGGGCTCGAACAGGAGCGAAAGCGGACTGGCGAGATACGAGTATTGCACCGCGACGATCGCCGTATCGCCGGCATGCAGATACTCGACGGTGTCGGTGGCTGCCGGATCCATCCAGCCGCTGCCGGTAGGGACCGCGACGACGAGCACCGCACGGTCGAAGGCGCCCACCCGTATGAGCTCGCGAAGCGCAAGCCGCGCCCGTGCCTCTTCACCCTCGGCAGCGTTGAGCCCGACATAGACCCGGAGCGGTTGCAATGCAGATCGGCCGAGGAAGGCCGCCAGGTCCTCGCGCGTGGGGCCGGACGCGACGAACTCCCGCCCGGCGCGTCCCAGATCTTCCCAGGCGATCAGGGACGCCGGGCTTCCGGTCCGTTCGGAGCCGGTTGGCGGCGTGAACTTCGGCTCGATCAGCGCATCGACGGCGGCAAAGACGCCATCGGCAAGGCGCAGCGAGGCTGTGAGCACGAGGCGGTTGGTCAGGAAAGCAAGGAGGGCGAGAATGAGTACAAAACCGAGTGCCAGCGCGGCCCGTTCCGGCAGATGGCGGGCCAGCCACGCCCGGAACGGTCGCGAAACCTTGCCGGACGCGCGCCAGAGCAGGACCAGCAGCGCGAACAGGATGAGGGCGATCAGCGCAACCTCGAGCGGGCGGACGCTCTCCACCGGCGGCAGGGTCATGCGCGCGCGGATAGAATTCTGCCAGTCCGCCGCCCGCAGGGCGTAGCCGCCAATGATCACCAGGGCCACCAGCGCTGCCGCCCAGTGCGCAAGTTGCCGGTGGCGCCCGTAACGCAACACCGGGAGGTGAAGCAGGGTCCAGATCGCGGTCAGCAGGACGCCCGCCCCGTATCCGATAGCGAAACACAACCCGGCAAGGATACCCTGCATGAGGAACCCGCGCGGGATGAGAGAAGGCGTCAGGGATGCCGCGAAGAAGGCTGCGCCGATCAGCAGCCCGGGACCGGAGAGGGAGCGCCAGAAGGCTCTCGCCGGTCCTCCCGGTTCCGGCTCCGCCGAAGCCGGAGTCGGCGGTTCCGACCGGTCTCCTGGGGCGGGAGGAGGTGTGGACATTGTCCCACCTGCGCAATCCGGGTGCGGAGAATTCATCTTACCATCGGCCGGGAAGTGGAGCAAAAGCATACGGCGCTTGCCCGCAGCGGCGCCGAAGCACACGACAGGATGGGATGTGACGCCGGGCCCGTTACCGCACAGGCGTCAGATGGCTGCGCGTGCCACCGGATCGGGGCTGTCGAAGCTGACTCGCAGCATGGATGATCACCGAGGCTGCCACACCTGAGGTGGAGCCAGGGCTGGCGTGTCGGGAGGCACCATCGCAACCGATCTTCTGGCGCGCCGGGTAGTCGTGAACCCGAGTATCGCAACCGCTAGCCGCTCGGGTCATAGCGCTGCTGCAGCACGCAGGCACTTGCCATGTAGACCAGCTGGTTGCCGATCTCCTGGGCCGAACGAGAGGAGCGGGCGGCCAGTCGCGGCGCGGCATCGAGAAAGCGCATCACCGCGGGGCGGTCAAAGAACGGAAGCCGGGCCATCGCCTCGCTGCGGAGGAGATCCTGCAGCATCCGGCCGAGCGGCCCGTCCCGGGTCAGGGCCGGGGGCGGCGCGAGGAATGCCTGCTTTCGGCGCCGGGCTATGGTCTCGGGGAGATAGGAGCGCGCGGCCTCGCGGAAGACGAACTTGCCTGTCTCCCCCCGGATCTTCATCGAGATCGGCGTGTCGCGCAGCAGGGTGACGAGCGGGCCGTCGAGAAAGGGCAGCCGGGCCTCGACCCCGTTCGCCATCTCCATGCGGTCGCCGAGCTGGTTGAGCAACAGATTGGCGAAGACCGACTTCGTCCAGAGATAGAGCGAAACGTTGATCGCCTCCCGTCCCTTCACCTGGCCCTCGAGATCAAGGGCCGAAAGGAAACTCTCATAGGGGTCGAACCGGTCGGCGCGACGACAGAGCTCGGCCGACCAGAGCGCTCGCGAATGCATGGCGGCCTCGGCGAACCAGCTCACCCATGATGGAACGAAACCGAGCCGCTCGCGCACGGCCCGGGTCGAACAGCTTTCGTCGCCCTGCGGAATCCCGGGGCCCGCAAGCCCGGCGGCACCGCGCATGCGCCGGCCCTGCAGGCCCCGCCCCTGCAGGAGCCTGTCGCGGACAAGGAATTCATAGCCCGCTCCGATCTCGTCCGCTCCCTCGCCGGTCAGGACAACGCGCAGCCCGGACCGGCGGACGGCCCGGCTCAGCAGAAACTTCGTCACTCCGTTGACGTTCGGATTGATGGTCTCGCTCTGCGCGACAGCGGCGGCGAAACTGTCAGCGATCTCCGCCTCGCCATAGCGGAGCACGTGGTGCCTGGCACCGCAGAGACGAGCGGTCTCGGCCGCAGCCTCCACTTCGTCTTCAGCCCCTTCCGCGAAACCTATGGTGAACGCATCAATATCGTGGCCACTCATACGGCAGGCGAGCGCGAGGAGGAGCGACGAATCGAGGCCGCCGCTCAGGTAGCAACCGACCGGCACGTCGGCGCGCAAGCGCTGGCGCACGGCGTCTTCGAGCGCCCGTCGCGTCAGGCGAACATGTTCGGTCGGCTCGCGCGGGGGCAGAACAGCATCGCGCAGGGGATAGTCGAGATCCCAGTAGCGGGCAAGGCTCGTGCCGTCGAGGCTGGCGATGAGGTAATGCCCCGGCGGGATCTGCCCGATGCCCGCGAACAGGCTGCGGTCATGCGGGTAATAGAGGTGGCACATCTCCAGAAAGGAGCGGTAGTCCCAGCGCGCCGGGACCCCTGCGGCGAACAGCGCCTTGGCCTCGGAGGCCAGCAGTCGGGAACCGTTCAGTTCGGCCGTGTAGAGTGGCTTCACGCCAAAGCGGTCGCGCGCGGCGAAGAGGATGCGCTGCCTCGCGTCCCAGAGTGCGAAGGCGAATTCGCCCTCGAGATGCGCAAGGCAGCCGATGCCATGATCCTCATAGAGATGGATGAGGATCTCGCTGTCCGACCGGCTCCGGAACCGATGGCCCTGCTGCGCAAGCTCGGCGCGGATGCGATCGTGGTCGTAGAATTCCCCGTTCACCACGGCCACCACCTGCCCATCCTCGTTTGCAAGCGGCTGCTGCCCGCCCTCGGGATCGATCACTGCAAGCCGGGTATGGCCGAGCCCTGCCCTCCCGTCCGGAGAGACATGGACACCGCTTCCATCCGGGCCCCGATGGGTGAGGGTCGCAGTCACGCGCCCGACATCCTGCGGCTGCACCGGCTCCCGCCCGGAGAGGATGGCAAAGATGCCGCACATGGGTGCTAGTGGCGGATCCGCCCGAGCCTTTCCGCGACGTCGGCAAGGTTGACGGCCAGACGGCGGAGTTCCTCGGCGAGGTCTTCGTTTCCTTCCGCTGCAAATCCGGCGGGTTCGTCGGCGGCGGCGGATGGGTCGACCTCGATCTCGAGGCTCCATTCGCGGAGAGAGCCGACATCGTTTTCCGCCATGTCCGCGACCGTGAGTACCCAGTCGCCACTCGCCGAAGCATTGATCAGGCTGGAGAGGCGGTTGGCGGTCGTGAACTCCACATTGAATTCGGAGGTATCATGAAATTCCCGGTTGTGAAGCATGATCGGCTGGCGGCCGGGCGGAGTCAGACGGATGACGAGATCGCCTGCATAGGGATGGGAGATGTCGAGCTTCACTGTCGCGCTCCTGACCCGTCCCGCGCGATCGACCCTGAGGCTTCGCCTCAAACCATCCGGATCGGCATCGGGGATTTCGGCCGCAACGCGATCCTGCAGGCGCACCGTCTCGACCGATCCTGGCTGTGTGGGCTCGACCGGGCCGTTACCGGTACCGGTACCGGTGCCGGTGCCCGGCCGCGGACCGTCCTCCGCCGGAATGGCGACGCCGGGCGTGAAATCCTCCGTGATGTTGCCGAAGTCGCCCGCCTCCGAACGCGCGTTCACGCCCATCCCGAATCGGGCGAAGGCCGCCCAGATCGCGGCAAGAACCTCTTCCCGCTGATCCGCTGGCGGAGCCAATGCCCCGGATCGAAGCTGGTCGAAAGCCCGCAGGATCGAATCCCGCATGTCGAGCATGTTGGGATTGGCCGGTGACAGCTTCAGGGCATCGACCACGAGCTGCAGCGCGAGGCGCTGCCCGCGCGGTGAGCCGAGCTTCGCGTTGAGATTGCGATTCAACGCCAGAAGCGTCGCGCACCAGATTTCGCCAACCCGATGGACCTGCGTATAGATGCCGGTGCCGATCTGACCATAGGTCCCGGGATAGTTCTCGTCATAGGGATGGCTGCGGATGCCACCGGGTTTCTGCGTGACCCAGTCGCCGACGGTGGTCTTACCGCTAAGCGTGCAGGCGAGATAGTCGCCCCAGCCTTCGCCCATGGCCTTGCTCTGCGGCGTCTCGAGTGCGTGCGTGTTCATCGGCCCGCCGACGAGACGGTTCGTGACCCCGTGCATGTATTCGTGGAACACGACCGAGGCATCGAAGGCGGTATGCCGGTTCGTCGAGGTGACGAGGCCCATGTTCATCGTCGGGCTGCTGCCCGCCGGCGGCGTCAGCATGTTGGCTGTTCCCCAGACCGAGCCACTATGGGCTCGCGCATCGACGGGATCGGCCGGGTGCGATCCGCCGAAGCTCCCGTCCTCCTCGCGAAAGCCGAGAAGATAGAAAAGGTCGTGGAGCCAGCTGTTGTAATAGAAGATGTTCAGCACCTTCTGGTCATCGCCATCATCTCCCTGCGGCTGGAAGACGAGAACCCCGCTGTCGAGCTGCCCCGCGAGAGGCGGGCCGCTGTCGCCAAGGCGGGCGCGGACGTATCTTCCGAAGGTGTCGCCCGCTCCCTCCTCGAACCAGTCGGGCGGTTTCACCCCGAAACTGCCGGGCAGCGCCTCCGGGTCGAACCCCGCGGCGTAGTCGCTCCAGGGGGGCGGCATCTCGACCGTCTCCCGCTCGTTCGGCGGCCCGGCCTCCCGGTATACCGGGCCCCGCGCGATCAGCAGATCGATGAGTTGCCGGGAGTAGAGTATGTTGCCCGATCTGGCGTCGACAATCACGCGGTACTGGCCCGCCCCGCCCGGCATGGTGAGAATGACTTCCCAGCCAAGCGCAAGCGCGGCACCCCCGGGAAACCAGATCAGACTGGCCTTGATGTGATGGCCGAAAGGTCCGGGCGCGAGAATGGTCGGCCGTGCCGCAAACTCGGGAAAGGCCGCCACGACCTCCGGTTTGAAATCGGAGAGATCAAGCGCCGGAGCCTCCAGGGCGCTGCCGAACTCGTCCTCCTCGCCGAGGAGCGCCTGCCCGATAGATGCGGCATGCTCGGCCGCGGCAAGAGTAGCCTGCTCCGGGCCGAGCAGAGGCTCGACGGGCGTGTCCTCCGATATGTTGAAGGTGCTGCCGGTCGCGCTCTCGACCTCGCCGGTCGGTGCGAACCGGACGGTCTCGGCGGCAAGGAAGACGGGAATGCTCTTGAACTGCTGCCGAAGGTGGACCGTCACGGCGCCGGCGCTGGTGCGGCTCGCCCGCGGATCGGCCTCGAACTCGGCGGGCAGGCCGGCGAATCCCTCAAGTGAGCGCACATGTTCGAGCGCGCGCTGCACGAAACTGCCGGCCTCCTCGAAACCCGGCGCGAGCGCGACACGGTTGAGATCACCTGCCGAGATTGTCTTGTTGGCGATTGCCGGCGCCGGGATCTCGACCGAGTTATCTATCCCAGCCATATGCCATCCTCCCTTCCGTTTGCGCCGAAGGCGCTGCGGCAACACGGAAATGCGTATCAAGGAGCGCCCACAGGGTTTCGGGACTTTCGAGCAGGGTAAGATGGCCGATGCCGTCGAGATGGACGCGGTGGCAGGCGGGAATTGCCCGCCGGATCAGCTCGGCCGAGCGGCGAAAGGCTTCCGTATCTTCCGAGCCCACCAGAACGAGCGTATCGGCCGTGATCCTGCGAAGTGCCTCGGCTGTCTGGGGATGGCAGGTGAGGCGCTGCATCCCGCCCGTGGCGAGTTCGGCCCATGAATGGTCGGCGATGATGGCAGCGAGTTCCCGCTGCAGGTGCGGCTGACGCGCGACGCCCTCGAAGATGGCGGGCCCCGGGCTCATCCAGATCCGGCCGAGCCAGGGACCGGCCCCGCGGGCACGATAAGCCGCCAGAAGCTCGAGATTCCGCGCCTGGGCATAACGATCCTGGGGACCTCCGGCCAGTGCCGGCGCGCCGAGCACGAGGGTGCGGAAGACATCAGGCCTTTCGATCGCGGCCTGGAGCGCAACCATTCCCCCGAATGACAGGCCTACCAGGTGGTGCAGGTCCTGCTCCTGCGCGAAATCTCCCAGGCAACGCCCAAGCCTGGGGAGGTCGAGATCGTCCGGCATCGGCAGCGAGGCGCCATGGCCGGGAAGATCGATACCGACGTGGCGCCAGTCCGGCAGCAGGTCCCACAACCTGCGCCAGATCCGGGAGTCCATCGTGTAACCATGAATCCAGAGTACACCTTCGCCCGGTCCATCGCGGATCGTGGCGCTCATGCCGCATGGGCTCTTGATCATGCGCAGGTCGCTCATCCGGATGCCACCACACAGAAGCCGTCGCAGAACTCCCGGAAGGCGCGTACCGGTCCGTCGAGGTTCGTGAAGACCGGATGATGATCCTTCGCGCGGTGCTCCCAGACCATCCGGTCCTTCTCCAGCCCTTCCCGGCTGCGCCGAAGGAGGAAATCGACGAGGTCGGAGCGTGGCGGCTGGCCATCCGGATCACGCTCTAGTGCGAGCGACAGTCGGATGATCGCGCCGCCGTCAGGCACGGGCGTCGCGGCGGTGATGACGGTGTAAGGATATGCCCCGCCGAGGTCGGAGACTATGAGGCCGGGGCTGAAGGCTCGGGCCCTGAACGGAACTGCCTCCGGCCTCCCATCTTCGCGGCCGCGCTGCCAGGGTGAGGGCGGCATGTCGAAACTGCCCTCCACTGCGAGTTCTCCCCGCTCGCTCGGCATCATCCGGAAACTGCTCTCAAGGCCGATGCCGTGGACGGGGCGGAAATGAGCCTGATCGAAAGCATTCTCGATGATCATGTCGGCCGCCGCATCGAGCCGCATGGTGAAACCGGGCACGAGGCTGCGGGTCTCCGCAAGCATGTGCAGGGTGGCCGAGAAACCGTTGTCGGCACCCTCTCCCAGCCGCACGAAAAGAAGCCCGCCGAGTTCGAGGATTTCGTGCTCCCGCACCCGCAGCCCGTGCTCCACCGTGGTATCGATGCCGATCCGGAAGCCGTGGAAGGGGCAGATGATCGCGTCACCATCCAGTCTACCGCCATAAGCGAGATCGGCGCCGCGATGCGGGCAGATCGCATCGACCACCCGCGTGCGGCCGCCGCTCCGGATGATGGCCAGCCGGTGCCGGCCGATCGCGGCAGGAAAGACGGGGCGCGTGATCTCGCTTACGAAGGCGATCTGGTACCAGCCTGACCCGTGCGGAAGGCTCATGTCAGCCCTCCCCCCCCGTAGTCGTCTACCACGTCCTCCTCTCCCGGCGCACCGATGGCGGCCATGTAGACGGTGCCATGCCAGAGCCCGTCCAGCCCGAGGAGGGTGTCGATCGCACGGTCGGAGTAACCACCGATCGTGAGACAGGCGAGGCCAAGCGCGGTAGCGGTGAGTGCGAGATTCTGCCCGACATGGCCGGCCTCGATCAGCACGAAGCGGTAGCCACGATCACCGTACTTGAAGATCGAACGTTCGAACACGGCAGTGACAAAGATCATCGCGGAAGCATCGATGGCATAGTTGCGCTGCACGAGGGCTTCCGAGATCTGGCGGGACTCGTCGCCGTAGCGGATGCTCCGCAACTCGTTCCGCAGGGGGTTATAGTGGTAGATCCCGGGATCGAGGTCCTTCACCCGGCTCGTGTGAAGGAAGAGTTCGAGGGGATAGAGCGCGCCGCCCGAGGGCACGCTGCGGAAGGGCCGCGGGAACCGGGTACCATAATTGTCCCGCGTGACGCCGTAGGCGTGGTGCAGAAGCGTCGCGATCTGCCCCAGGCTCAGGCGCTCCGGCTGCATGCTGCGGCCGCTGGTCCGGGCCGCGATCGCCTCTGCCAGCGGCATGGCAGCAGGCTCACCGGAGGCAGGGAGCGGGACGGCGGGATACTGGTCGAAATCGAGCGACTGGACCATGCGCTCCATTCGCTGGTTGATCACCTCGACCGGCGGATAGTCGTCATGGCGCCCGGCCTTGGAATTCTCGTGGAACAGCTCCCAACTGGCGGCATCGGCCCGGACCGGGGGCATGAGATGCCGGGCAAGCTCCGAACGGTTCATGGCGGACCTCAGGGATAGGGATGCGGCAGGCCGATATCGCTGGTTCCGGGAAGCAGATGCGGGACGCCGAGCCGCGCCGGAACCTCGCGGAGCCGCCGGCCACCAAGGGCGCGGTTCCGGTATCCCATGAAGAGCGGATGATAGCCCGGTACGATGGCGCGGGAGACATGGAGTCCGATCGAGGCCACGTCGGGCGTCGTCAGGTCGTGGAGCAGGACCCGATGCCCTGTGCCGGCGATACGATCGATCACGGTCGCCAGATCCTCCGCTGCGCTACCGCGGGAAAAATCGGGAATACCCTCGAAATCGATGCGTTCGGAGGAGCGGAAGAGGAAATCGGCCCGCGCTGCATTCGCGTGATCGCACCAGAAGTTCAGGTGATCGACCTGGTCCAGGATGTTCTCGGGCCGGTTCGCGTCCAGCCTCGGCAGGCGCGATTTCACCTGCTGGCTGTAGCGACGGGTATGGGCAAGTTCCTCGAGACTCTTGCGCACCGCCGCCTCCGGGTCCGGATCGCAGGCAGCGGCCACCACCAGCGCGGCACAATGCGCCGCCTCGCTGCGCAGCACCGACAGGATCGTCGGAATGCCGCAATCGGTCGTGATGTCGAGGATGGTGACGATCCCGCCTGCCCGCTCGAAACGCTCGACGAGATCGTAGTTCGCGTCGCTCAGCGTCTCGATCCGGACCTGCGGTCGGGCGAGGCCGGCCTGCCAGGTGATCGTGAAGGCATCGCGCTCCACAACTTCGCAGATTGCCGAAAGCTCTGCCCGGGCCCGCCCCATATGGCAGGCGAGCCCGGTCGAGATCGGCTGGACAACGGGCACCTCGCCCTCGGCCTGATGGTAGACATAGGGCATGAAGACCATCGCCGCGGGGACGCCCAGTTCCTCGCCGGTCGCGGCATCACGGGCGCGGGTCCAGCGCAGCGGTGTTGACGTGGTGAACGGTACCCAGGGGAAGCCGGCCTCCGCATACTGTTCGGCGCTGTGCAGGGCGAAATCGCTTGGGGGGACGCAGGGAAACGGCGCGTTCTCGCAGGAGAACAGGGGAAATTCCTCGTGGTCGTAGATCGCCGAGGCATAACGCTCGACGGCCTCGCCCACCGCCTTGGCCGCGGCCACGGCAAGATCCGCCGAGGCACCGCCGGTATTCCGGAAGTTGGCCTGCCGGCAGAAGGCGGCCGTGTCGCAGGCCTTGCCCGCGACATGGAAGAAGTCGGGATCGCCCGCATCGCGCCGCACCAGTTCGATCCCCCGCACGATCCCGACCCGCTCGTCGATGAGATCGTCGAAGACTGCGAGCATCGCATCGAGGCTGCGCAGGCTCATGATGTCACCTCATGGCCCGGCATGAAGCTGTCCCTGTCGTCGCTGACCGGAGAGCGCAGGATGGTGGCACCGCAGACCTGACAGCGCGGAAGCTTGAGCACCTTTCGTGTCGTGAGGGAGGGGGCGAGCAGGTTTACCTCGATCAGCGTGCCCACGAGCGGCGAGCGCATCACCTGCCCATGAAACTTCACGAGTTCGAGCGCGGCGAGCTCGCCAAGCACCGCCGCCATCGACGGATGCGCGGCATTGACGACCTGCCCTTCGAAAGCACCGTATTCGACCGCGCGCCGCCGCTCCGCGTCGTCAAGATTGGCGTTCTCGCGCGCCCGGAGACATTCGAGACAGGCGCTCTCTCCCGGCACCACCAGCGGCCCGATCGTGCCGATCAGGTCCTGCAGGACCACGGGCAGGAACTGCATTCCCTCGCGGACACATCGCTGGTTCCACGAACGCAGGAGATGCTGGCCGCCATGATCGGAGGTCGCGACAATACAGCCCCTGTCGTGTCCGCCGCCGGCCGCCAGCCAGTCGCGATAGGGCATCGGACGGCCCAGACGCTCAGGCCAGAGCGCGGGATCGACCGCGCCGCTCTCCTGGAACAACCGGACATTCGCGAGGAGCGGATAGTCGATCACCTCGACATCGGCGATGCCGCTTTTCATCAACGCGGAAACCATGTGGCGCGAGACTTCATTGACGCCGATCACGCTGATGCCGACCCGGGAGAAGCTCCGCGCGACGTCGCTGCGCCGTCGTCCGAAGTGCCAGTAGAAGACATCCACCGGCTCTTCTCCCCCTCCCTCCTCGCCCTGCGCCTCGACGAGGAGTCGGCGCGCGCGGAGCGCGTCGATCAGGCTCTCGATCGACGGGTGCAGCGCCGGAGGGAAGGGTGCCACCAGTTCCTCGCGCGTGGCATCGCCGTCGGCGGCGATCTGCAGGAGGGCAAGGGCGACCTGTGCCGAAGCCGCGCCCTGGACCTCGACCACGACCCTGCCGCGCTTGAGCAGGATGCCGTCTTCGGTCTCCACCACCTGCAACCGGTTGAGCCGCAGCCTTGGCTCGGCGGCTGTCACGCGCTCATCCATTTCAGCTCTCCCTGGGCTCTGCGCCCCGTTTCGAATCCGCTGAGCCCTCGACGCTCGGGCATGCGCGAAGTAAGCACCCCGACGTCGCCATCATGAACCTCACGCTCCATGACGAAGGGGTGCTCCTGGTACTGGGTGTAGCTGCCCTTGAAGACGTGATAGAGGTTCTGGTACTCGCGCCTGAACTCCGCGGGCGGCAGCCGCGTCCGCGTCACCGCGTTCTGGCAATCGAAGAGATCCCAGTTCGGTCTCCCGTTCGGCTGGCATGCGGTCACCGCATCGAAGGTGGAAAGCAGCTCCGTACCTGGGATCGGGGTGAGCACCGTGAAGGACGGATAGTGGATGCGGTGGTGCTCGATGAAGCGGACGAGCCTCTGGAAATCCCTTCGCGTATAGTCGGTGTTCACGACGAACTGGGCGAAGATCTCTATCCCCAGGGCACGGGCGACCGAGAACCCCTCCTCGATCAGGGCGAGCGACATCCCCTTGCGATATTCGTCGAGATCCTTCTCGGTGAAGGCATCGACGCCGACGAATAGCCGCTCGAGACCGATTTCGCGCCACTCGCGCAGCACCTCGCGATGGCGCACGAGGGAATCCATCCGGCAGTAGGCGAAGAAACGTTTGCGGATCCCCGCCTCCCGCAGCGCCTGCGCGAGCGCGCGCATCCGGCGCCCATTGATGAAGGCCTCGTCATCGACCAGGAACACGAACTGCTCCCGGATCGTCGCGATCTCATCGACGACCTGATGGATGTCGCGCCGCAGGTAACGACCATCCATCATCTTCCAGAGCGAGCAGAAGGTGCAACGGTAGGGGCAGCCGACCGTCGTGCGCACCAGCGCGACGGGTTTCATCCAGTCAATGAAATAGGCGTGTCGATCGCCCGCGGTGATCTCCCTGTCGGGTGTCGGCAGCGCGTTGATGTCGAGCGGAGGCGGGGTGCCTCCGCTCTCGAAAATGCCCTCCCGGCGGGCCCATAGCCCGGGAATCCCCGAGACCTCCCGCCCCTCCTCGAGCGCCTGCAGAAGCGCCCGCAGAGGTGCCACGCCCTCGCCCGACACCACGAAATCGACCTGTGGCTCGAAGAAATCCTCGGGCAGGAAGGTGGCATGATGGCCGCCCGCCACGGTCCGGCATTCCGGGCGAATTGATTTCACCCGGGCGCAGATCCGGAGCGCGCTCAGGACATGCATGGAAAAGCCCGTGACCCCGACCACATCCGGCCTGAAATGCCCGAGCGTCACTTCAAGCTCGTCCGGATGCAGCCGCAGGTCGAGCACGAGCGGCTCGTGCCCGTCGAGCCTGACCCCCGCAGCGAGGTATTCGAGCGCCAGCGGCTCGGCAATCGCGCCGAGGTCACCCCAGCCAAGCACCTCGTTACGCGAGTTGGGCCAGATCAGGAGAACTCGCATGGCCGACAGGACCCTCCTCAGGCGATCGCCGCCACGGGACGCGTGACGGAGGCGGCGCAGCAGCAGGGCGTGCAGGAGCAGCAGGAGACGCTCCAGGCATCCGGCTCGTCATCGAAGGCGACCGCGCTCTTGATCTGCGGGGTAAAGACGTCGCGGATGGTCTGGATGTCCTTCGCCGACAGCCCGAGCTCGCTTGGCAGCTTGCGCGGCACGCCCCATCCGCCGAGGGCAAGGAGATCCTCCTTGGTCAGTTTCTGCACCGAGGGCGACAGACGCGGGATCAGGCTCGGCTGGACCAGCCGGGTGATCGGCGTGTCGAGAGGCAGGTCGAAGGCCTGCTCGAGACCCTGGCCCTGGATCTTCTTCTTGAGCCAGGGCACGACCACCTCGATGATCTTGTCGTCGTTCTTGACGATCCAGTCCTTGACCTGACCGAATACGGAACCGAAATCGAAAGCCTCGCCGCTCGGGGTCCCGTCGCCTTCCACGACGGGAAGGCCGACTGCATCAGTTCCTGGTCCGAACACGCTGGTTTGATCGGCCATGGTGAGTTTCCTCCTCGAGGAGTCAGGCGCACAAATCCCTTGAACCGCCGCTGGCTTCGAGCGGCGATGCGGACATCGCGCAAAGGTGTCAGTGCAGAGCGTTACGAGCGCTCAGGCGACCGCGGCCACGGGGTGCGTGACGGAGGCGGCGCAGCAGCAGGGCGTGCAGGAGCAGCAGGAGACGCTCCAGGCATCCGGCTCGTCATCGAAGGCAACCGCGCTCTTGATCTGCGGGGTAAAGACGTCGCGGATGGTCTGGATGTCCTTCGCCGACAGCCCGAGCTCGCTTGGCAGCTTGCGCGGCACGCCCCATCCGCCGAGGGCAAGGAGATCCTCCTTGGTCAGCTTGCGTATCGCCGGCGACAGACGCGGGATCAGGCTCGGCTGGACCAGCCGGGTGATCGGCGTGTCGAGCGGCAGGTCAAAGGCCTCGAGGCCCTGTCCCCGGATCTGCTTCCTGAGCCAGGGCACGACGACCTCGATGATCTTGTCGTCGTTCTTGATGATCCATTCCTTCACCTGACCGAAGACCGAACCGAAGTCGAAAGCCTCGCCGCCAGTATCGAGAGCCGCCCCCTGATCTTCAGCATAGAACGGCTTCTGTTGGTTAGCCATATTGCCACCTCGCACCATCGTATGCTCGAAATTCGCATGGATGACCGCGCTCACCCTCTCTTCGCCGCTGAGACGGTGGAGGGAGGGGCAAACAAGCAATAGTTACGGACCAAATACTACCACTGCACCTGATTCGGAACCAGCGCAACTTTCGGCTTCCGATCATCGACGTCCGGTATGCACTTAACTCAGGCTCTCACCGGCAAGACAAGATGCAACAACATTTCCCGACTGGGCTGCCCAGGAGGTCATCATCGACAGCCTCATCCATATACGGTGCGAAGGTCCGGCGTCCTGTGCCCATGGGCACAACAGCGCAGACATGGAGGACGCCATCTGCAGCCTCAACCCTGAGCAAAAGCCGGTCTGCAGCCGGATCAGGAAAATCCGTCAGGAAAGTGCAAGTGGCGGAGCGGATGGGACCGGGATTCAACGTTCTCCACTGGCGAAGTCGTTGCTACAGTGGACGCAAATCTTTGATTCGAACGGACAAACGGTACAATCACCAGTGTTGGTGCGACTTATGAATTTGGCCATGTACCCGGCGAGCTTGCAGCAGGTCGCACAACTCTTACGGCGTGTTCGGAGGCCAATTGAAAGATCGCACGATCTCAAGCCTCATGTCTCTGTTACGGTAGGGACGAGGTAGCGTGATGCCGATGGACTTCGCTGCTTCGATTGGAGACGAGATCGACGGTCGGCCTCTGCATCTCTACCGGCTTTCGGAGCGCCGCTTCGACGAACTCGAGCTTGGTCTCCGCAGCAGCCTCGGACGATCGAGGGACGGTGAAACGGCCGCGGCGTTCGTCCTATGGGCAGCAGAGCACTATCGACGGAATTGCGCCGGCGGATCCTTCTCCTGGGCTGTCCTCACGGATGAGCTCGGCCTCAGTCTCGACCAAGCTACACTGCGTGACCTAACAGCCAGAGGACTGCGGAAGC
>JAJUJF010000166.1 GCA_029265455.1 Paracoccaceae bacterium
GAGGCGGCACTCGCTCTCGCCATCGAGAACACGGGATTCCTCGTCATCCGCGCGAGCCTCCGGAGCAAGATCATCGGGGTCCTGACCGGGGACATCCTTCGCCGTGATCCGGCTGGGCTGGCCTCGTGTTCGGTGGCCGAGATCGCCGCGCTCAAGCCGGTTCTGGTCAGCGTGGATGAAACCGCACAGTCGGCTCGCAACCTGATGCTCGCGGCTGGCGTCCATGCCTGCCTGGTTCATGACGCAGCCGGTACACCGATCGGCGTGCTGCGCATCGCGGATTGCGGCTGAAGGACATCAGCAATGGCGACCCGGCGCGCGATGGCCCTGGCATACGGCATGCATCAACTCGCGGAGCTTTCCGCCGGCGGCTGCGGCCGGCTTCGAAGCCGCCGCGTGCGTGGGTCGCGGCCGAACTTGTCGAAAAAGATCCTGCCTCAATGTCGAAGCTGACGAAGCTCGCTCTCGTACCCCGCGCGTTCTTGGCGGACACCGTCATCCGGCGTCCCGGCCCCCGACCGGAGGCCGAAAGGCGAGGATTGCTCCGCGTACAGGTCGTGGCACAGTCGATTCATGACACGATCGGGGGCAGGAAAATCCCGGGCTTCTCCATCTCGCCGGTCATCCTCCGCCGCTATTCGGTCCCCGAGGCCGGCACCCAGGCGATCCTTGGCTGGGGGCAGAAGGCATCAGGAAATCGCGCCGCTGCCGCTGCCGCAAGATACGGCCTCAGGCTCATCCGTGCCGAGGACGGCTTCATCCGCTCGATCCGGCGCACCGATCCGCCACTTTCGCTTCTCCTCGACGAACACGGCATGCATTTCGACCCGGCTCGTCCCTCGATCGTGGACGTGGAGCTCGCGAAATATCGTGACGCCCCCCTCGGGGACGGGCAGCGCGTCCGGATCAGGAAGATCATCCGAACGATGATCGAGGCGGGCGTCTCGAAGTACAATCAGAACCGCGACCCGGCGTCGCTGCCGCAATCGCCCTACGTCCTTGTCCTCGACCAGGCCAGGAACGACTCCTCGGTGCTGGCCTCTGGCGGCAGGACTGATGACTTCTTGCGCATGCTGGAAAAGGCGCGCGACGATTACCCCGATCATCTGATCATCGTGCGGTCGCATCCGGACCACGCGAGCGGCAAGACGGGAGGCTATTTCCGTCCCGAACACATCGCCGCCCACGAGAACGTCGTCGAGGACAAGGGCCACGCGCATCCATGCGCGCTGCTGGATGGCGCCGACCATGTCTATGTCTACTCGTCGCAGGCCGGGTTCGAGGCGCTCCTGCGCGGCAAGCCCGTCACCTGCTTCGGAACCCCGTTCTACGCCTGGCGCGGCCTCACCGACGACCACGGGCCGCAGCCGGGATACGAACGGCAGCAGTGCCGCATCGATGAGCTCGCTCATGCCGTCCTGATCGACGCCACGCGCTACTTCCATCCGGAAACCGGAGCGCCCTGCGAGATCGAGACCGTGATCGAGCATATCGCGCTCTATCGGAAGATGATCGCGAACGACCCGCCGCGGGCGGTTCTTCATGGCTTCTCCATGATGAAGAAGAAGTCGGGTGTGCCGGAGCGCTTCTTTCCGGCAACCGAATTCGTGACCGACCCCAGAATCATAGAGGATGACCCGACACTGCCGGTGATTTCCTGGGGCAAGGCGCTCGAGATCGGCAAGGGCAAGCTCGGTGATGCGCCGCTGCCCGAACGGCCGTCGCGCATCATCCGGGTCGAGGACGGCTTCACCCGCTCGCGCGGGCTCGGAGCGGCATTTGTCGATCCGCTCTCCTGGATCGTCGATCCCTTCGGGATCCACTATGACCACGAGACCCTGTCGCTCATCGAGAAGACGCTCATCGAACACGAGTTCACGAGCGAAGAACGCAACCGGGCAGCCGACTACCGGATGAAGCTGATCGGGCTCGGGATCAGCAAGTACAATCTTGCGAGGGGAGCGCCCTGGATCAGGCCCGAAGGCAGGCACGTCATCCTCGTACCGGGCCAGGTCGAAGACGACATGTCGATCCGCTACGGCTCGCCTGCGGTCAGGACCAACCGGGGCCTGCTCGAGGCGGTGCGTGCCCGCAATCCGGACGCCTACATCCTCTACCGGCCACATCCGGACATTGTCGAAGGGTTCCGCCCCGGCAACCCGATGGACGATGGCAACGGCATCGCCGACGAGATCGACTGCAACGCCGACATCCATGACGTGCTGAGCAAGGTGGACGCGGTCGAGGTGATGACCTCGCTCACCGGCATGGAGGCGCTGATGCGCGGCCTGCCGGTGACCTGCCATGGCCTGCCGTTCTACGCGGGCTGGGGGCTCACGAACGACCTCTTGCCCTGCCCGAAGCGCGGCCGCCGGCTCACGCTCGATGAGCTCGTGTATGTCGCCTATATCGCGACGCCGCGTTTCATCGGGCCGGTGAGCGGCCATCCGATCACCGCCGAACAGGCCCTCGATGCCCTCGCGGCGGCACCGGTGATCCCGCCGAAGGCGCCACGCGCCCTGATCGCACGGCTCGCCGGCCACTGGCTGAGCAGGCGTAATCGCGCTGCTACGACCACCGGGCCGTTGAAGGATTGGCCTGCATCGGCACGACACCGGACGAGTGTGACATGAGCCACCACCCCGACCCGCCCTTTTCTCCTTCGTGAGCAGCGCCGACATGACCAGACACGACCCGAAGTTGATCAGGCCCGTCCGCGAGCGCCCGGAGCCGCGCGCGAAAGCTGACACTTCCGGTCTCCTTGTCGGCATGCCTGCACCCCGGGCGAGATCTGCTCGCGGGCGTCGCACGGCCCTCTTGTCCTTCCTTCTGCTGGTTGTGGCTCCCTTCCTTATGGCGAGCTGGTACTGGCTTGCTGTCGCCTCCGACCGCTATCTCGGGGGCGCCGGTTTCGTGGTCCGCAGCATGACCGACAACGCTGGCGGCGACATGCTGGGCAGCCTCACCGGCCTGATCGGGTCGACCGGCACCACCTCCGATACCGGCATCGTGCTGCGCTTCCTCGAGAGTCGGGATCTGGTCGAACGCGTGATGGAGGATGTGGACCTCCGCGCTGCCTTCGGCGCGTCCTCGATCGACCCGCTCTATCGTCTCCGACCGGTCGATGCCCCGATCGAGGAACTCCGCGACTACTGGCGTTCGCGCCTTTCCATTACCCATGATGCGACGACCGGCCTCGTGAACTTCAACATCGAGGCCTTCACCCCGGAGGATGCGCTCGCGATCGCCTCTTCGGTCCTCAAGCATGTCAACGACCTCGTGAACCGGGTCAGCGCCGAGGCGCGTCGCGAGGTGCTGCGCGCCTCCGAAGCCGAGCTCGAACGCGCTGAGGCACGGCTGCGCGAGGCGGCGGCGGCGCAACGCCGCTTCCGCGAGGAGAACCGCGAGCTGAACCCCCTTGCAAGCGCCGGCGAGCAGACACTGCATGTCGCGGGGATCGAGGAGCGCCTCTCGGACACGAGGCGCCGCATTGCCATGCTCGAGCGGCAGATCGAGGACGGAAGCCCGCAACTCACGGCCCTGCGCCACGAGGAGGCAAGCCTCGTCGAGGAACTTGCCAGCATTCGTGCCCGATCAGGGGAGAAGGCCGAACTGGTCGAGGAATTCGAGGCGATCGAGCTCGAGAAACATCTGGCCCAGGAAGCCTACGCCAGCACGCTTGCCTCGCTCGAGGCCGCACGGGTGCGGGCGGACAGCGCCCAGCGCTATCTCGCGGTATTCCACGAGCCCCAGCTTGCCCAGTCGCCGGAGTTGCCGCGCCGGTGGATCAACATCGCGCTTTCACTGGTGGCTCTCCTCGCGATCTGGTCGATCGCTGCGCTGATCACTCGCCACATCAGCGACAGGCTCCGGTAGGACCCTCGTGGACTTGCCCGGCACCACATCAATCCCTGATCACGGCAGGACCAACACCCATGGCTCGTGATCCGTCCAGCTCCTCGACGAGACGACCGACCCGCGTCACCGAATCCCGGTCGTGGCACGCCCTGGAGACAGCCGGAGAGGCACTGGCGCTGCAGGCGCGCGTCCTCCACACCCTGCTGCTCCGGGAGATGCGTGCCACCTTCGGCAAGACCCAGCTCGGCTACCTCTGGGCAATCCTCGTGCCTGCCCTCGGCATGAGCATCCTGATGCTGGTCTTCTCGCTCGCCGGCCGGCAGCCGCCATACGGCCATTCCTTCGCGCTCTTCTTTGCCACCGGCCTGCTTGTCCTCGAACATTTCCGCAAGATGTCGTCGAGCCTGATGTCCGGGATCGAGGCCAACCGTGCCCTGCTGGTCTATCCGCGGATCGGTGCGCTCGATGTGCTGGC
>JAJUJF010000069.1 GCA_029265455.1 Paracoccaceae bacterium
CCGCGCGCGGCCAGCTCGGGGCGGCCCTCGCCGAGGCGCTGGAGGGCGAGGGCGTGCGGCTCGAGGAACTCCGGGTGACCGGCACGAGCGCCGAGGTGCTGATCGTCAACGAACGCCTGTCACAGGATCCGATGGCGATCGGGCGGACGGTGCGCCTGCTCCAGACCGGCCTGCCTGCCTCGGTGGAGACGATGGCGGTGACGCTCGTGCGCGATGGGCTGCCGGTGACGACAACGCGTATCGACCGCGCCACCTACGAGGGGCTGATCGACCGGCCGCTCGCGGGGGAGCGGATGTGGCAGGAGGCCTTGATCGAGAGCGCGGGACCGGCGGAGCCGGGCGCGGGGATCTGGCGGCCGGACGACCGGTATCCGGATCTCGAGTGGTCGATCTTCCCGGTTCCCTTCGTCATCGACCGTGGCGACGACAAGGTGAGCGCGGGGCTGACCGCGGACGCCGCCGCTACCTGGCACATGTCGCCGGAATTCTCGATCAGCGGCCGGGTGAGCCAGCTTTTCCTCGGCCGCTCCAGCGATCCGGGACCTTCGGATTCGGCGCTTCCCCCGGTGCGGAGCGAGAGCGCGCGCTACTACGCAGGCTACGAGCCCCGCCTCGCGCGGCTGACGGCCGATTACGTCACCAAGCTCTCGGATGACGTCTATGCCCGGGCCTCGGCCGGCTATCTCGAGCGGATGTTCGCCGGCGTCTCGGGCGAGGTGCTGTGGAAACCCTCGACAAGCCCGATCGGATTCGGGGTCGAGGTGAACTACGTGGCCCAGCGGGACAACGAGGGGCTGGGCCTTGGCGAATACGACTACGACGTGGCGACCGGACATGCGTCGCTCTACTGGGACACCGGCTGGAACGGGTTCGAGGTCCAGCTCGACGCCGGGCGCTACCTCGCCGGGGACTGGGGCTCGACGCTGCGGGTCACCCGCCATTTCCCGAACGGCTGGGCCTTCGGCGCCTATGCGACGCTGACCGACGTCTCGACCGAGGATTTCGGCGACGGGAATTTCGACAAGGGCGTGACGCTCGAGATCCCGCTCCGCTGGGCGACACCTTTCGAGACGCGGGGGCGGACGGGGGTCAGGCTCGGCACCGGCGCACGCGATGGCGGCGCCCGTCTCGATGTGGCGAACCGGCTCTACGACACCGTGCGCGAACTTGACGAGAACCGGCTCGAGCGCAACTGGGGAGCGTTCTGGCAATGAGGGCTCTGGGGATCGCGGCCATCTGCCTCCTGTTCGCCGCCTGTTCCGACGAGGGGGCAAATCCGATCCTCGCGCGTGGCGTCGAGGCGGTCACCACGAAGGTCCGGCCGGAGGAGGACTCGCCTGCGGAGCGGCCGGCCCCCCGGGTTCTGACCCGCGCCGACATCGAGGCCACAGGCGCTGCCGCGATCCGGGTGCGGCTGGTCGAGGGCGGAACCTCGGGCTCGGTCTTCTACGGCGCGGTCGAGAATGGCGGCGTCGTGAGCTATGTCACGCCTCTGCGCGAGATCGTCGGCATGCGGGGCAGCCAGGTCGTCTCGACCCGCGGCCTCGGTACCGATCTCCTGCGAAGCTGGTCCTCGCCCGACGATCCGCTCGCGCGGCCGGTGCCGCCCGAGGCCTGGCCGGCCGAGGTGACGCGGACCTACGAATTTCCCGGCGACGGCGCGCGCGGCGAGATCCGGGAATTCGTCTGCCGCTTCACGGCCGGCCCCGAGCGGATGATCACCATTCTCGAACGCCAGCATCACGGGGTGGAAATGCGCGAGACCTGCACCGGTCCTGCCGGCAGTTTCGAGAATCTCCACATCGCCGATCGCGAAACCGGCTTCGTCTGGCACAGTTACCAGTGGACCGGGCCGAAACAGGGGCTGGTCGATGTCGCCATCATCGAGCCGGCCGACTGAAGCCGAGGTCGGCCCTCCACCCTGCCGAGGGCGGCGTTGACACCCGGGTAATCACTGCCCGGAGTTCAGGATCAATGACTTGAGGGGAACGCGCGTGGGCCGCTTGCGGGCCTTCTGGCGCGGGGTCCATGAAAAGGGGGCGGCACTGTCCGGCGCCGCCCCTCGGAGTCTGCAGTTCGAGGAATGCGGGCGTCCGCATGGCGCGGCACCCGCCGAAGCGATCAATCGTCCGCGATCGCGTAAGCAATGGCAGCGAGGCCGATCACCGGGATGATCCAGGCGAGGTTCGGGCCGCTGGCGACCGGCTGGGGCTCGGCCACGACAACTTCCTCCTGCACCGGCGGCTCGTAGACGAGAGCGCCGGCGAAGGCCTGGGTGGCCAGCAGGAGCGCCGCGGCCGTGCTGACGATCAGCTTCATGATGATATCCTCCTGAATGCGGGTCTGCCTTACCGATAGCTGGCCCGGACCTGCGAGCGGGACAAGCTAATGAAGGGACAGTATCGGAAGATCGAACCTTTTCAACGGTTCTCGCATCTTTCCGGAGGCTGTCAGCTTGATGTTGTCATATGAGCAACACCGGCGTTCCCACCCTGACGCGGTCGTACACCTCGATGATATGCTCGTTGAAGAGGCCGATGCAGCCGTTCGAGGACTGCCGCCCGATCTTGCGGATGTCGTTCGTGCCGTGGATCCGGTAGGCACCCGGAAAGCCGAGGTTGAGCGCCCGCACGCCGAGCGGGTTGTCCGGCCCTGGCGGTACGTAACGGGGCAGGTCGGGGTTTCGCTTGAGCATGTTCTCGGTCGGCCGCCATTCCGGCGCGGGACGTTTCAGCGTCACTTCGGTCCGGCCGCGGCGGGTGAGATCTCCCGTCATCGGAACCGAGGTCGGATAGATCCGGTAGAAGCCGTCCGAATCCCAGAAATGCAGGACGCGGTCATTGGTGTCGCAGAGGATCGCACCCATGGCGATGCTGTCGAAATGGTCCTGCCAGCGCCGCGTCCGCAGCGCCGAGATCCGGCGCAGCAGCCGCGGGCGGTCCTCGGAGTCGGGAACGAAATCGCGCAGCGGGTCGGGATCGCGCTGCTCGTCGAGAGCGGCGAAGGCGGGATGGGCGCCGAAAAGGCCGGCCGCAGTGCCGGCGCATGCAAGTAGGCCAAGAAAGCGGCGACGGTCTGAGCTCTGCATGTTCTCGTCCGTTACTGGGCACTTCTGATGACAGTATCGCGAGAGAAGTAGAGCAGGCCGCCTGTGTCCGGCAACTCACACTTCGGTCAATCCACACGGGATGCGCCGCGCGGGGCCTTGCCTGTCGCGGCCCCGCCGCTACAGACGGATGACGATCATACAGGGATTAGCCATGGTACGCGCGTTCATTGCCGCCCTTCTCGGTTTGAGCCTCCTTGCCGCCTGCACGCCGCGGGATGCGGGGGGGCCGGCGGGCGGCGTCCCGCGGCTGACCGAGGCGGATGCCGGGCCGATCCGGCTCCGGCATCTCGAGGCGGTGAACGCCCTGCGCATCGGGGCCGGGCTTGCGCCCGTCCAGATGTCCGCGCAGCTGAACGCCGCCGCAGACACGCATGCGCGCGACATGGCCGTCCAGAAGCGGGCGTGGCATTTCGGGTCGGACCTGACGAGCCCGCGCGAACGCGCATTCCGCGCAGGTTACCGGGGCGAGATCATCGGCGAGAACCTCGCAGAGGGTTCGGACATGGATCTCGCGGTTCTCGAGAGCTGGATGGGCTTCGAGGATTCGCGGCGGATCATCATGCATCCCGAGGCGCGCGGCATCGGCCTCGGCTGGTACCAGGAGCCGAGCGGCAAGCTCTGGTGGGTCCAGCTCCTCGGCCAGTGACCGACGGAAGGTGACCCGGCCCGGAATGGACCGGGCGGCCACCTTCTTCCCCGGGGTCAGGCGAGGAGCGTGATCCGGGTGCCGTTCGGGACGGTGGCCCAGATCTCCTCGATCTCGGGATTGGTCACGGCGATGCAGCCGGCCGTCCAGTCGGTGCCGCGGGCATATTCGCCGCTGTTCGGTTCACCGTGGATGAAGATGTTGCCGCCCGGATCGAAGCCCAGCGCCCGCGCGCGGGCAATATCGGCGGCATTCGGATAGCTGATGCCGAGAGACAGATGGAAGGCCGAGCGCGGATTGCGGCGATCGATCCAGTAGACGCCCTCAGGCGTGCGGCCGTCGCTGTCGCGGAGCTTGTGGCCGTTCGGGGCGAAGCCGAGGGCGATCCTGTAATTCGCGAAGGTCTCTCCATTCCGGATGAGCTGCAGGCTGCGGCTCGACTTCCGGACCACGACATGATCCGCGCGCACGCCCCGGCTGACGAAGGGAGCGGGCGGCGGGGCAGGCTCGGGCCGCGTGGCGCAGGCGGTCAGCAGAAAGCCCGCGCCGAGCAGGAGCGCGGACCGGCGGGTATGGTGTCCGGTCTTGTCGGAAGCTGTGTCCGCAGGCGTGCATCGAAGCCTGGCGCCGCGTGATGTCTCGGCCATCTCTCGCTGTCCCGTATCTGCCCGTTCCTCGGCGTCCGGTTAGCCCGGATCGCACCTTCTGATTGAGCAGATATAGCCCGAATCTCTCTCTGTCAGGCAAGCGGATTCTTGCCGATCAGGCTGGCTGGCGTGTCCGGCGGGTCCTTTCGGAAGCGGACTTCAGCTGGCCGCAGGCAGCCATGATGTCCTCGCCGCGCGGGGTGCGGACCGGGGAGGCATACCCGGCCCGGTTGACAATGCGGGCGAAGGCCTCGATCCGCTCGGGGGTGGAGCGTTCGTAGGGTGCGCCGGGCCAGGGATTGAACGGGATGAGGTTGATCTTCGCCGGGATGCCGGCGATCAGCTTCACCAGCCTCCGGGCATCGGCGTCGGAATCGTTCACGTCCCGGAGCATCACGTATTCGAAGGTGATGCGTTCGGCGTTCGAGAGGCGCGGCCAGCGGCGACAGGCATCGAGAAGCTCGGCGATCTTCCATTTCCGGTTGATCGGCACCAGACGGTCGCGGATCTCGTCGGTGGTCGCGTGGAGGGAGATGGCGAGGAGGCAGCCGATCTCGCTTCCTGCGCGTTCGATCTCGGGGACGACGCCGGAGGTGGAAAGCGTGATGCGGCGGCGGGAGAGGGCGAGGCCCTCGCCGTCCATGGCGATCCGCATCGCGTCGCGGACGTTGTCGGTATTGTAGAGCGGCTCGCCCATCCCCATCAGCACGATGTTGGAGACGAGGCGCTTCTCGACGGGAGTGCGGCCCCAATCGCCGAGGTCGTCGCGGGCGAGGAGGATCTGGCCGGTGATCTCGGCGGCGGTCAGGTTTCGGACGAGGCGCTGGGTGCCGGTGTGGCAGAAGGAGCAGGTCAGCGTGCAGCCGATCTGGCTCGAGATGCAGAGGGTGCCGCGATCCTCCTCGGGGATGTAGACGGTCTCGATCTCGCCGCCGCCGGCAACGCGGAGGAGATACTTGCGGGTGCCGTCGGCGGAGACCTGGCGGGTGACGAGCTCCGGCCGGTCGAGGGTGAAGTTCTCGGCGAGGCGGCGGCGGTAGTCCTTGGCGAGATTGGTCATCTCGTCGAAGCTCCGGGCGCCCTTGCCGTAGATCCACTGCCAGAGCTGGGCCGTGCGCATGGTCGCCTGGGCCTCGGGCGTGCCGATCGCGAGGAGGGCCGCGCGCAGTTCAGCCCGCGGCAGGCCGATCAGGTTGAGCGGGCCTTCCGGCGCGGCCTTGCGCGGAATGGTCAGGAGGTCCTGCGTGATCGGGGCGGTCGCGGGCATCGGTCTTCTCGTGGTGGCGGCGTGGTCGCGATGTAGGGGATCGGAAGGCGGATTGCCAGCGCCGGGCCTTGCGGGGAACGGCAGGGCGAGAAGGTGTCCCCTGGCGCCGGCAGACCGTGGGCGAGAGGCGCCCACGCGTGAAAACCGGATCAAGTTACTGATTCTAAATGAGAATCAAGTGTAACCCGTTCGTTAATGCGGGTGTGGGCGAATGCGTCGGTCAGGCGGGCGACGCGCCCGGAGAAGGCGAGGCCGCCGCATCGACTTCCGTGCAGGAGCGCAGGTCCGGGGATTCCGCAGCAGGCGGAGTCACCTGTCTGCGAGATCGCGACCGGTTCGATGCGGACGGCTCGGGAAATGCCCTAGCTGCAGCGGCCCGCGGCATCGCCGAGCGCGGCGGTGAAGCCCATGAGCGAGAAGGTGTCCTCGGTCGTGGTCCCGCGCGAGGAGGTTCCGGTGATCTTCGCCTCCGCGCCGCCGCGGAAGGCAGCGACGAGGCGGGCGTCCTCCTCCGGCGAGGCGGTCCAGGCCCAGCGGTTGCCCTCGCCGGTGCCGGTCTGCATGGTGAAGGTCTGCCCGTTCACCTCGACCGTCACGGTCGAGCCCTCGCGGAAGGGATAGCCGGAGGTGAAGCTCACCTCGTTCTCGACATTCTCCTGCGGGCGGAAGCTGACGAAGAGCAGGATCTCGCCCCGGTCGACCTGAACGACCTCGCCGCCGCGGCGCGCGACGCTCGCGGTGGGGGGCGAGGCGATGTAGCACTCCCGCGGGTCGGAGGGGGTGAAGACGGTCCAGTCGGTATGGACGGCGACGCGCTCGTTCTGTGCGGCGGCCGTTCCGGCAATGCCGATACCGACTGCCACGGCTGCCGCCAACCCGGCTGCCCTTGCCAGCTGCATGCTCATCTCGATCGTCACTCCTGCTCGCTCGAAAATTCTTGTCATTGAGCTGCACGGCAGGTGGATCACCGTCCCCGTCCAGCCTTTTTCTGCTCTTCGGCGGAGGTCACTCTAGACCGGGAGGTGGCGATATTTCCAGCCCGGATTCGGGCGCAAGCCGCTTCCTGCCCGGGCGATCGGCCCCGGTGCGCGGGGCGGGGAAGGACGGCAAAGCTGGCCTTCGGCGACAGGATGCGCCATGCCGGAATTCCGCCAGGATCATGACGGAGGAGAAGGTGATGGGTGAGGCGAATGTGCTCGGAGCCGGACCGGAGCCGCTCGTCGAGTTCGTGCGCGGGCCGTTCGTGGAATGCGTGCATCTCGGCCATGCGGTCGTCGCCGATTCGAACGGCATCGTCGCCGCCTGGGGCGATCCCGACGCGGTGATCCTGCCGCGGTCGAGCTGCAAGATGCTGCAGGCGCTGCCCCTCGTCGAGAGCGGCGCGGCGGATGCGGCGGGGCTCGGGGCCGAGGAGCTCGCGCTTGCCTGCGCCTCGCATCAGGGGGCGGCGGTGCATGTCGAGCGGGTGGGGCGCTGGCTCGCGGGTCTCGGGATGGGCGAGGACGACCTGCGCTGCGGGCCGCAGGTGCCGGACGACCGCGAGGAGCGGGCGCGGCTCCGGGAGGCGGGCGAGGCGCCGGGCCAGGTGCATAACAACTGTTCGGGGAAACATGCGGGCTTCCTGACGCTCGGCCGTCATCTCGGGGCGGGGAGCGAATATGTCGAGGTCGATCACCCGGTACAGCGCGCGGTGCGTTCGGCCTTCGAGGAGATGGTCGGCGAGGAGGTTGCCGGCTGGGGGATCGACGGCTGCTCGGCACCGAATTTCGGCTGCACGATCGCGGGACTCGCGCGGGCGATGGCGCGGATGGCGCGGCCGGAGGGGCTCGGCCGGGTTCGGGGCGAGGCAGTGGAGCGGCTGGTCGCGTCGATGCGGGCGCATCCGCTGCTGGTCGCGGGCGAGGGAAGGGCCTGCACGGAACTGATGGAGGCGGCGGCGGGATCGGTTGCGCTGAAGATGGGGGCGGAGGGCGTCTATGTCGCGATCCTGCCGGAGCGGGGGCTCGGCCTTGCGCTCAAGGTCGCGGACGGGGCGCTGCGGGCCTCGGAGGCGGCGGTGGCGGCGCTGCTCGTGCGGCTCGGGGTGGTGGCGAAGGACGATCCCCGGGTCGCGGCCCGGATGCTGCGGCCGGAGGTGAACCGGCGCGGCCTCACCGTCGGCGGGCTGCGACCGGCGGCGGGCCTGTGGCAGGAGGGGCGGGCGATCTGAGCCGGGGCGGCCCTTCTTGCCTGGAGTCCGAATCGGGACTAGCTATCGGCGATGATTCCGATTTTCGACATGGACGATCATGCGCGGCTGCCCTGGCGTTTCTTCGGCCGGGTGGTGATGCGCGTCGTGCGCGCCTGACCATCCGCGCCAATCGCCTGTCCATCTCGATCAGCCGCTCCCTTGGGGTAAGCCATGCCGCAGCCGAAAACGCTCTATGACAAGATCTGGGACGCCCATCTGGTCCACGAGGACCCGGACGGAACCAGCCTCCTCTATATCGACCGCCACCTGGTGCACGAGGTGACGAGCCCGCAGGCCTTCGAGGGTCTGCGCATGGCCGGGCGCCGGGTGCGCTGCCCGGAGAAGACCGTGGCCGTGCCCGACCACAACGTGCCGACCGACATCCGTCGCGCCGAGCGGATCGAGGACGAGATGAGCCGCATCCAGGTGGAGGCGCTCCGCGCCAACGCCCGGGAATTCGGCATCGAGCTCTACGACGTCGATGACGTGCGCCAGGGCATCGTCCATATCATCGGCCCGGAACAGGGCTGGACGCAGCCGGGGATGACCATCGTCTGCGGCGACAGCCACACGGCGACGCATGGCGCCTTCGGCGCGCTCGCCCACGGGATCGGCACGTCGGAGGTGGAGCATGTCCTCGCCACCCAGACGCTGATCCAGAAGAAGTCGAAGAACATGAAGGTCGAGGTCAGGGGGTCGCTCCCTCTCGGCGTGACCGCGAAGGACATCGTGCTCTCGATCATCGGCAGGACCGGGACCGCGGGCGGCAACGGCCATGTCATCGAATACTGCGGCGAGGCGATCCGCGAGCTTTCGATGGAAGGGCGGATGACCGTCTGCAACATGGCGATCGAGGGCGGCGCCCGCGCCGGCCTGATCGCGCCGGACGAGAAGACCTTCGCCTATGTGAAGGGCCGCCCGCATGCGCCGAAGGGCGAGGACTGGGAGAAGGCGGTCGCCTACTGGCGCACGCTCTTCACCGACGAAGGCGCGCATTTCGACAAGGTCGTGGTGCTCGACGCGAGCGAGATCGAGCCGGTCGTGACCTGGGGGACGAGCCCCGAGGACGTGCTGCCGATCACCGGCGTCGTGCCGCATCCGGACGAGTTCGAGGGCGGCAAGCGCGAGGCGGCGCGGCGATCGCTCGAATACATGGGGCTCGAGCCGGGGACGCCGCTCCGGGACATCGAGATCGACACCGTCTTCATCGGCTCCTGCAGCAATGCGCGGATCGAGGATCTGCGCGAGGTGGCGAAGGTGATGGAAGGCCGCAAGGTCAAGGAAGGCCTGCGGGCGATGGTGGTGCCGGGCTCCGGCCTCGTGCGGGCCCAGGCCGAGGAGGAGGGGATCGCGCAGAAGCTGATCGAGGCCGGTTTCGACTGGCGGATGGCCGGCTGCTCGATGTGCCTCGGCATGAACCCCGACCAGCTTGCCCCCGGCGAGCGCTGCGCCTCGACCTCGAACCGCAATTTCGAGGGACGGCAGGGCCGCGGCGGGCGCACGCATCTGCTCTCGCCGGCGATGGCGGCCGCGGCGGCGATCACCGGACGGCTGACGGATGTCCGTGAACTGATGTCGAGCTGATGCAGGATCGGTGCCATGCGGAGGTGGCGGCTTCGGGCGGTGCCGGCGTGAACGCCGCCTCCGCCGGCGCTGCCGCAGCCGCAACATGGATGCCTGAACGCGAAGGAAGTAGGATATGGAAAAGTTCACGCGGCTGACTGGTGTCGCGGCGCCGCTGCCGATGGTCAATGTCGATACCGACATGATCATCCCCAAGCAGTTCCTGAAGACGATCCAGCGCACCGGCCTCGGCAGGAACCTGTTCGACGAGATGCGCTACGACGATGACGGCAACGAGAACCCGGATTTCGTGCTGAACAAGCCGGCCTACCGGGAAGCGAAAATCCTCGTCGCCGGCGCCAATTTCGGCTGCGGTTCGAGCCGGGAGCACGCGCCCTGGGCGCTGCTCGACTTCGGCATCCGCTGCGTGATCGCGCCCTCGTTCGCCGACATCTTCTACAACAACTGCTTCAAGAACGGCATCCTGCCGATCGTGCTGCCGCAGGAGGAGGTCGACAAGCTCCTCGACGATGCCGAGCGCGGGGCGAATGCGACGATCACGGTCGATCTCGAGAAGCAGGAGATCTCGGGGCCGGACGGCGGCACGATCCCGTTCGAGGTCGATCCCTTCCGCAAGCACTGCCTGCTCAACGGGCTCGACGATATCGGGCTGACGATGGAGAAGGTGGACAGGATCGAGGCCTTCGAGAAGGCCTATGCAGCGAGGGCGCCCTGGGCCGCCTGATGGCGGTTTGATCCCGGGGGAGGCAATCCGGCGGAGGGTCCCGTTCCGGGACCCGAGTCGCTGACTCCTTCCCGGCCGCCTGCCGGGAAGGAGCGGCGGGCCGCCTCTGCGCTCCTCGGGCATTGCTCCCCGGGACTCCTGGCAGAAGAGGGGCGTGTCGCCGGTTGCACCGGTTCGCCCGCGGACAGGGCTTCATGGCGGAGCGGGACAGGCGTGACGGCATTTCTCCTTGACGGACCGGAGGCGGCGAAGGTGACGCTGCTGCTCGCGCATGGGGCGGGGGCGGCGATGGATTCGCCGGCGATGGAGGGAATTGCCGGGGCGCTGGCATCAGCCGGGCTCCGGGTTGCGCGGTTCGAATTCGGCTACATGGCCCTGCGGCGCGAGACGGGGACGCGGCGGCCGCCGCCGAGGGCGGAGACGCTGGTTGATGAATATCGTGCGGCGGTGGCGGCGCTCGCCGCGCGGGGGCCGCTCGTCATCGGCGGCAAGTCGATGGGCGGGCGGGTCGCGAGCATGGTGGCGGATGAGCTGCATGCGGCGGGATCGGTCGCGGGGCTCCTCTGCCTCGGTTATCCGTTCCATCCGCCGGACAGGCGGGAACAGCTGCGCACGCAGCATCTCGAGCAGCTCGCGACGCCTGCCCTGATCTGCCAGGGGACACGCGATCCGTTCGGGAGCCGCGAGGAGGTGGCGGGCTACCGGCTGTCACCCTCGGTGGAGATCCTGTGGCTCGAGGACGGGGATCATGACCTCAGGCCGCGCAAACGCGTCACCGGGCTCACGGCCGGGGATCACCTGCGCCGGATGGCGGAGACCGTCGCTTCCTGGGCGGCCCGGCTGGGGCGGGGAGGAGCGTGACGGTCACCGGCTCCAGGCGCGGCCCCGGCTCTCGCTGAGGGCGCCGCGGAAGACGGGTCCGTCGGGGCCGAGCCAGATGCCGAGCGCGCCTTCCTCCCGGAGCCGGTCGCGGCCGATGAAGGTGCATGGGCCTTCGGGCGCCTCCCGCCACCGGGGGGCAACGAGGATGGCGGCGTCGGCGCATTCCCGGGGACCGCTGGCGGGATCGGTCAGGCCGACATGGACGACGCGGCCGATCCCCGGCACCATTGCCTCCGTCCGGCCGCGGCTGCGGCGGAATTCACCGCGTCCGTATGCCTCTTCCTGAGTGGCGGTGTCGCCGTCGTCTTCGAGCCAGCCGCTCGCTGCATAGGCGGAGCCGGTGGGATTGCTCAGCGCGCGGCCCGATTCGGTGCGGTAGCCGAAGAGGCGTCCGTCCTCGCTGATCAGCACGTCGGGCCGCGGATGCATCGCCCAGAGCGCGATCCCGAGCGCTGCCGGCAGGAGCCCCGCCCAGCGGCCGCGCCCGACCCAGAGAGCGGTGAAGAGGGCGCCGAGCGACAGGAGCCCGAGGCTGGCGGGCGGTCCGGCAGGCACCCCGAGCGCCGCGCCTTCGAGCCCCGCCACGAACCGGCCCACGGCGATCACGTAGTCGATGCCCCAGCCCATCACCACGAGCGCGAGCCAGTCGAGGCCGAGGGGAGCGAGGAAGAGCGCGACCGGGGCCGCCGGCATCACCACCACCCCCATTGCCGGCATCGCCAGCATGTTGGCGAGTAGGCCGTACTGACCGAGGACGTTGAAGTGGAAGACGGAATAGGGCGCCGTCGCGAGCCCGGCGACGAGCGAGGTCATGAAGGCGGCGAGGACCGGCTTCACGAAGCGCCATTTCCGCTCGGTCTGGGTTGCCTGCCACCAGTTCCGATGGCGCAGATCCTCGAATATACGGACGAGGGCGATGGTGCCGGCGAAGGACATCTGGAAGCCCGCATGGGTGAGGCTCTCCGGCGCGACGGCGAGCACGACGAGGGCGGAGAGGGCGAGCGAGTTCATCGTCAGCGCCGGCCGGTCGACGAGGACGGCGCTCAGCACCACGCCCGACATCAGGAAGGCGCGCTGGGCGGCGACGTCGAATCCCGAGATCGCGAGATAGGCGGCGGTGACGCAGAGCGCGACGATCGCGGCGATCTTCTTGAGCGGCAGCCGGAGCGCGAGCGGCGGCACGAGGCAGAGGCCGTAGCGGACGAAGCCGTAGGTGGCGGCGGCGATCAGGCTCATGTGCAGGCCGCCGATCGAGATGATGTGGTAGAGGGTCGAGAGGCGGAGCGCCTCCTCGACCTCGACGGAGAGGCCGGAGCGGTCGCCGGTCAGGATCGCCGCGGCGAAGGCGCCGGACTGGCCGCCGATGATTCCCTGGATATGGGCGGAAAGCGCCATGCGGATGCGGAAGGTGAGCTGGTGGAAGCCGCGGCTGTCGGCTCCCTCCATCTCGAGCATGGGCGTGTTGGTATAGCCGACGGCGCCGAGCCGCTCGAACCAGGCGTGGCGGCGGAAGTCGAAGCCGCCGGGCTGGCCGGGGCCGCCGGGGGGCGAGAGCCGCGCCTGCCCGAGGAGGCGGTTGCCGGGGACGAGCGCCTCGCGCGGGGTGGACTCGTCGATGGAAATGCGGACGCGCGCGGGCGTCGCCTCGGGCTCGACGCCGTGGATTATCACCTGGTCGAGCAGCACCCGCGTGCGTTCGCTCGCGGAGCGGCTGAGGCCGATGAGCCTGCCTTCCACCACCACGCTCATGTCGTGTTCGAGGACGGGGGCGGCGACCATGATCGTGCGGGAGGCGCCGCTCGCGAAGCCGAGCAGGGGCACGAGGAGAAGCGTGACGGCGAAGCGGAGCCTCGGCCCGCCGCGCGAGAATGTACCGGCAAGGACCAGCACCGCGCCGGCAATGGTGGCGAGCATCCAGACGGGCGGCTCCACCGGCGCGAGGAAATAGAGGCCGATCCCGAGCCCGTAGAGTACCGGAAGCCACAGCATGCGATGCGGGCGCTGGGCCATGAGGGCATCCTCCAGCGCAGTGAGGTGAGCCGAGAGCGCCCGCATTCCCTTCCCGCGTCTTGTGGTTTCCGCGCAACTTCGCCTAAAAGGCCACACGAGCCGAACGGGGTTGCGGAAAGGTTACTGCATGGGTGGAGAGGCCAGTGTCGTCACGCGGTTTGCACCGTCGCCCACGGGCTTTCTCCACATCGGTGGCGCGCGCACGGCGTTGTTCAACTGGCTCCATGCCCGTCATCACGGAGGCCGGTTCCTGCTGCGGATCGAGGATACCGACCGCGCCCGTTCGACGCCGGAGGCAACGCAGGCGATCCTCGACGGGCTGAGATGGCTCGGCCTCGACTGGGACGGGGAGGCGGTGAGCCAGTTCTCCCGGGCCGAGCGCCACGCCGAGGCGGCGAAGATGATGCTCGAGGCCGGTGCGGCCTATCGCTGCTATGCGACGCAGGAGGAGATCGAGGCGTTCCGGGCGGAGGCAAAGGCGGCCGGGCGGCCGCCGCTCTTCGTCTCGCCCTGGCGGGATGCCGATCCGGCGACCGTCCGGGACGCGCCCTTCGTCGTGCGGCTGAAGGCGCCGCGCACGGGCGAGACGGTGGTCGAGGACCTCGTCCAGGGCCGCATTGCCTGGGCGAACGAGACCCTCGACGACCTGGTGCTCTTGCGATCCGACGGCACGCCGACCTACATGCTCGCCGTGGTGGTCGACGATCATGACATGGGCATCACCCATGTGATCCGCGGGGACGATCACCTGACCAATGCCGCGCGGCAGACGCTGATCTACCGCGCCCTCGGATGGGAGGTGCCGCAGTTCGCCCATATCCCGCTCATCCACGGGCCGGACGGGGCCAAGCTCTCGAAGCGGCACGGCGCGCTCGGGCTCGAAGCCTATGCGGCGATGGGATTCGTGCCGGAAGCGATGCGCAACTATCTCGCGCGGCTCGGCTGGAGCCACGGGGATGCCGAGTTCTTCACCACCGAACAGGCGATCGAGTGGTTCTCGATCGACAAGGTCGGCAAGGCGCCGGCCCGGTTCGATCTCAAGCGGCTCGAGAATCTCTCGGGACAGCATATCCGGGCGATGGCGGACCCGGATCTCCTGCGGGAGCTCGAGGCTTTCGCCGCGCGCGAGCACGGGCGGCAGTTCACGGATGCCGAGCGGGAAGCGCTCCTGAAGGCGATGCCGGGGATGAAGGAGCGGTCGAAGACCCTCGTCGAGCTTCTGGAGATGGGACGGTTCATCCTCGGGAAACGGCCGTTCGAGCCGGACGGGAAGGCGGCGAAGGTTCTCGACGAGGGCGCGGTGGCGATGCTCGCCAAGTTGACGGAGCATCTGCAGGATGCTAGCTGGACCGCGCCGGAACTGGAGGCCGAGGTGCGCCGTTTCGCCGAGGCGGAGGGGCTTTCCCTCGGCAAGGTAGCCCAGCCCGTAAGGGTAGCACTTTGCGGGCGCACGGTTTCGCCAAGCGTATTCGAGATGATGGAGGTCATCGGCCGGGACGAGAGCCTTGCCCGTCTGCGGGACCGCATCGGAGCGGCCGCATAGATGCGGGGCAGGCCGCGAAGGGAAAAGCCGCGCAGGCCGCGCGAAATGGGCGAGCTCCGCCCGTGTCGCGCAACAGGGACGAGCCGCGCAACGCTACCGGAACAGCCTGCCGCCTGCGGCCGGCGATCGAGGAGGGAAGCATGACCACCCAGGATACTCGCTCCGCCAAGCTCACGATCGAGGACAAGACCTACGAGTTCCCCATCCTGAGCGGCACCGCCGGCCCCGACGTCATCGACATCCGCCGCCTCTACAGCGACGCCGGCGTCTTCACCTTCGACCCGGGCTATACCTCGACCGGATCCTGCGCCTCGTCGATCACCTATATCGACGGTGACAAGGGCGAGCTGATGTATCGCGGCTATCCGATCGAGCAGCTCGCGGAGAAGTCGCATTTCCTCGAGGTCTGCTACCTGCTCCTCTACGGGGAGCTGCCGAAGGCGGCCGAACTCGAGGATTTCGAGCATCGGGTCACGTCGCACACGATGCTGCATGACCAGATGAACTGGTTCTTCCGCGGCTTCCGGCGGGATGCGCATCCGATGGCGGTGGTCTGCGGCCTGACCGGGGCGATGGCGGCCTTCTATCACGATTCGACCGACATCAACGATCCCTGGCAGCGTGAGGTGGCAACGATCCGGCTGATCGCCAAGATGCCGACGATCGTCGCCCATGCCTACAAGTATTCGATCGGCCAGCCGTTCATCTATCCGCGGAACGAGCTCGACTACGCCTCGAACTTCCTCAGCATGTGCTTTGCCGTGCCGACCGAGGATTACCGGGTGGATCCGATCCTCTCGCGGGCGATCGACCGGATCTTCACGCTCCATGCCGATCACGAGCAGAACGCCTCGACCTCGACGGTGCGTCTTGCGTCCTCCTCGGGCGCCAATCCCTTCGCCTGCATCGGCGCGGGCGTGGCCTGTCTCTGGGGGCCGGCGCATGGCGGCGCCAACGAGGCCTGCCTCCTCATGTTGCGCGAGATCGGCACCAAGGACCGCATTCCGGAATTCATCCAGCGCGCCAAGGACAAGGACGATCCCTTCCGCCTGATGGGCTTCGGGCATCGCGTCTACAAGAATTTCGACCCCCGCGCGAAGGTGATGAAACAGTCGGCGGACGAGGTGCTTGGCCTTCTCGGCATCGAGGACAATCCGACGCTGCAGGTCGCCAAGGAACTCGAGCGGATCGCGCTCGAGGACGAGTATTTCATCGAGAAGAAGCTCTATCCGAACGTCGATTTCTACTCGGGCATCATCCTCGAGGCGATCGGCTTCCCGACCTCGATGTTCACGCCGATCTTCGCGCTGGCCCGCACCGTCGGCTGGATCTCGCAGTGGAAGGAGATGCTCGAGGATCCGAACCTGCGCATCGCCCGTCCGCGCCAGCTCTATACCGGCGCGACGCGGCGCGATTACGTGGATATCGAGAATCGCTGAGACGAACGCGGCGCGCGCCGGACGGCCCGCGCGCGCCGTATCCCTCCCGCTCCTTCATTGACGCGGCCCGTGCCCCCACAGTAGGGAGGATGCGCGCGGACGGCCGGGCGGCCGCGGGGGCAACTCCGAGGAAAGTCCGGACTCCGGGGAGAAATGGCGGCGGGTAACGCCCGCCCGGGGCAACCCGAGGGATAGCGCCACAGAGAAGAGACCGCCGGGTGGCATGCCATCCGGCAAGGGTGAAACGGTGGGGTAAGAGCCCACCGCGTCGGCGGCAACGTCGGCGGCACGGCAAGCCCCGCCAG
>JAJUJF010000041.1 GCA_029265455.1 Paracoccaceae bacterium
GGCGCGTCGGCGGCCCGCGCCGTCACCGGGATCGGCCCCGGTGCGAGGTCCTGCCGCTCGAGCGGGCGGAAGGGATTGGCGCTGACGGAAAGATTCACGCCGACTTCGGAACCGTACATCCAGTAGCCGCCGAGGGTGATCCCCGATGTCACCCGGTATTCCGCCCCGAAGTTCAGCCGCGATTCGCGTTCGAAATCGGCGGCCGGGCTCTCCTGTTCGCGCGTGTAGTTGTCAGGGGAATATTCGGCCTTGAGCGTCAGGCCATCGAGCGGGGTGCGCCATTCGATGCCGGCGAAGGGAGCAGCGTCCTCCCCGCGGAAGAAGCGGTCGAAGGCGATGTCGCCGCCGTCACCATAGTCCTCCTCGCGGTCGCAGGCGCCGCCGCCGAAGAGGTCGCAGAACGGGTTGCCGAAACTTCCCGAAGAGCCGAGCCGTCCCCAGCCGACACCGGCACTCACCGTCACGGCGGGAGTGACATGCTTGGTCGCGACGATGAATTCGCTCGAATAGGTGCCGGTGCCGAGCACGTCGCGCAGGCCCACCGCCACGCCCGGACGCCAGCCTTCCTCGCGCAGGAGCTGGAAGGTGAGGTCGAGGCTGCGGTCGGTGAGATCCTCGGAAGGATCGCCCGGCTCGCCCCAGTCGGCGATGGTGGCGTGGCGCACCGTCGCGGAAAGACGCGGCAGGACCTGGAACGTCAGGTTCCGCCGGTGCGTGCCGCCGAAATAGGAATAGCTTCCCGTGACCTCGCCATCGGGCATCATCTCGGCGCTCGGCAGATCGATGAGCCCCGGCTGGCCGTAAAGGTTGACGCTCGGCCGCGGCATCGGCGCCGCCTGCTGCGCGCTGGCCGCACCCGTCGCGAGGAGCGATGCAGCGCCCATCATCGTCACGAGCGCCCGCGCGCGCGATCCCGTTCTCACCATCCGCCCACCTCGTGCCGACCTTCGCGAACCGGGCCGGTCACGAGCTGAATAACAAAACCCCGACGCCCAGACCAGCGTCGTGATCAGCCTCCGGCAGCAAGAATCGCCGCAAGTCCCGCGCGATAGTTCGGATAGGTGAGAACCACGCCGAGGTCGGTCTTGATCCGCTCGTTGGAGACGCGCTTGTTCTCGCCGTAGAAGCTGCGCGCCATCGGCGTCATCTCGGCGGTCTCGAACGGCTCCTCCGGCGGCGGCTCCACGCCAAGAAGCCCGGCGGCATGGACGATCACGTCCTGCGGCGGGGCGGGCTCGTCGTCGGCGACGTTGTAGGCCTGGCCCGGATCGGGTTTCGCCATGGAGGCGAGCAGCACCGAGGCAATGTCGGCGACATGGATGCGCGAGAAGACCTGCCCCGGCTTGATGATCCGCCGCGCCCGCCCGTCGCGGAGCTTGTCGAAGGCCGAGCGGCCCGGCCCGTAGATGCCGGCGAGGCGGAAGACATGGACCGGCAGCCCGGTCCGCTCCCCGAGCTGGAACCAGGCCTCTTCCGCCGCCACCCGCCAGTGGCCGCGGCGGCTCGACGGGCGCAGTTCGGAATTCTCATCCACCCAGTCGCCGCCGCGATCGCCATAGACCGCCGTGGTCGAGAGATAGCCGACCCAGCGCAGCCGTTCCGCCCGTTCGAAGGCGGCGCGGAACCGCGCGAGGACGGGGCAGCCCTCGGCATCGGGGGCGGCGGAGATCAGGAGATGGGTGGCAGCTCCCACCGCCTCCTCGACCGCCTCGCGGTTGTCCCACAGCAGCGGGGCCACATGCTCGGCCCGGAGATCATCGCAGGCGGCGCGGGCGCGCACGGTGCCGACGACCCGCCATTCCGGGTCGAGCCGTGCAGCCAGGGCCCGCGCCGTGTAGCCGTGCCCGAGCGTCAGCAGGCAGGGATCGGGGAAACTGCCACCAATCATGACACCTGCTTACGCGAACGCGCGGTGCGGCGCGAGCCGATTCGGGAAAGCCACGCGCCCCGCGATCACAAGGGCGCGCCAGAACTTACTCCTGCTCGTTGGCAGGGACGGCATTGAGGAGCGCGTAACGCTCCGCCCCGATATCCTCGAGCAGGGAGAGCTGGGTCTCGAGGAAGTCGATATGACCTTCCTCGTCCTCGATCAGTTCCTCGAACAGGACCTTCGAGGCGTAGTCCTTGACCGATTCGCAATGATCGCGCGCCTCGATGTAGAGATTGCGGGCGTCGTGCTCGGCCGCGAGGTCGGCCTCGAGCGTTTCCTTGAGGTTCTCGCCGATCCGCAGCGGATCGAGCGTCTGCAGGTTCGGATGCCCCTCGAGGAAGATGATTCGCTCGATCAGCTTGTCGGCGTGGTGCATCTCCTCGATGCTTTCCTCACGCGACTTCTTCGCGATCCGGCCGTAGCCCCAGTCATCCTGGAGACGGTAATGCAGCCAGTACTGGCTGACTGCGGTCAGCTCGCTCCGCAGGGCGCGGTTCAGGTAGTCGATGACGCCTGGATCGCCTTTCATGCCTCACTCCTGTCGCTAGTTTGGAATGATTCTAATCCGTCACGGTTCCTTGTCAACTGCCGTGGAGTTGCGGAGTTCCGCATTTCCTTACCTGAGAAAAAGATTCAGGATTGACACTTCCGACCAAATTACTCAGCTTCATGAAACCACTTGATCAGCGTGACGGTAGATTATGCAGACGACCCTTACCATGCCACACCGGCGTACGACCGGGCTGCAGACGCGGGCCAGCATGCCGGAGACTCCGCCGCGCCATGACGCGCGGTGCCTGACCGACGGCGGCAAATCCGCCGAGATCGACCTTGACGGCAAGACCTATCTGCTCCGGATCACCCGGCAGGGAAAGCTGATCCTCACCAAATGAACATTGCCCGGCGCCCGTGCCGCTGACGTGACGGGTGCATGAGCCGAGGGGCCCCGTCCTTCCCCTGCGGAGCCCCTCGCCCCCTCGCGCATCTTCTGCCCTTCCTGCCACTGCTCCGTCCATCCGGAACAACGTGCCCCGGCGCCGGGTTGGCAGGGCGGGGAGGCGACACTACGTTCTCCCCCGACTGCATCTCATACAGTGGGGGGACGGACCGGCCAGTATGCACGCGGATGGGCAGATCGAGAAACATCGCGGCTCCCGGGGCGGGGAGGCGACCTCCGGGGATGCGCTGCTCTTCGCCTCCTACAACGTACACAAATGCGTCGGCCTCGACCGCCGCTTCGATCCCGAACGCGTGCATCGGGTCATTACCGAGATCAGTCCCGACGTGATCGCCCTGCAGGAGGCGGACCGCCGCTTCGGGGACCGGCTCGGCCTCCTCGACCTGCCCGCGCTCGAGCGGGAGACCGGCCTCGTGCCGATCCCGCTGACGCGGCGCCGCCGGCTCGGGAGCGGCTGGCATGGCAACGTGCTGCTCGTGAAGAGCGGCTCCGTGCGCGGCGTGCACCAGATCGACCTGCCGGGCCTCGAGCCGCGCGGCGCCGTCGTCGCCGACCTCGACCTGCCGCATGGCAAGGTCCGGGTGGTGGCCGCGCATCTCGGACTGCTGCGCCAGTCGCGGCTCGCACAGGTGCGCGCGATCCTCGCGGCCCTGCCGCATGAACGGGACGAGCCGACCGTGCTCCTTGGCGACATGAACGAGTGGCGCAAGGACCACCGCTCGGCGCTCGGCTCGCTCGCGCCCGGCTTCGGACCCGTCTCCACCTTCGTGCCGAGCTTCCCGGCGGTGTTCCCGGTCTTCGCGCTCGACCGCATCCTCGCCCGGCCCTATCACCTGATCGAGCATGTAGAGGCGCATGTGACGCCGCTCTCGCGCGTTGCCTCCGATCACCTGCCGGTCAAGGCGCGGCTCCGGCTCGATGTCGCGGCCTGTGCGCATGAGGCGATGCAGCGTCACGAACACGGGAAGAAGAAGGAGGCGGCGGCGCCGGCAGCGGAACCGATTACCCTTGCGGAACGCCGGCGGGCGCGCCGCAGCGCCGGCCTCGTTCCCGCCCGCGCGCTTGCCCGGCTCCGGCGCGGCTGAACCGCGCCTGCCTTGCCATCATCGGCAGCAGCCGCCATAAGGCGCGCTTCACGAAAGGGGTCCGGGGAAGAACCATGGCGCAGGCATCTGCCAATCTCAACGTCATGATCAAGACCGCGCGCCGCGCCGCGCGCGGGCTGCTGCGGGACTTCGGCGAGGTCGAGAATCTCCAGGTCTCCGCCAAGGGGCCCGGCGATTTCGTCTCCCGCGCCGACATGCGCGCCGAACAGACGATCCGGGCCGACCTCACCGAGGCGCGGCCGAACTACGGCTGGCTCGCGGAGGAATCCGAGCCGGTGGCCGGCCCCGACCCGACCCGGCGCTGGATCGTCGATCCGCTCGACGGCACCACGAACTTCCTCCACGGCATTCCCCACTGGGCGATATCGATCGCGCTCGAGCACAAGGGCGAGATCGTGGCGGCGGTGATCTACGATCCGGCCAAGGACGAGATGTTCGTGGCCGAGAAGGGCTCCGGCGCCTATCTCAATGACCGCCGCATCCGGGTCTCCGGCCGACGCGAGATGATCGGGATGATCTTCGGCACCGGCATCCCGTTCGGGGGGAGCCCTCTCCTGCCGCTGACGCTGAAGGATCTCGCGCGGCTGACGCCGCGAACGGCCGGGATCAGGCGGCTCGGCGTCGCCTCCCTCGACCTTGCCTATGTCGCGGCCGGCCGCCTCGACGGCTACTGGGAGCGCAACATCCACGCCTGGGACATCGCGGCGGGCCTGCTCATCGTCCGCGAGGCGGGCGGCTTCGTCGAGGCGATCGGCGAAGGCGACAACCCGCTCGAAAGCGGCGAGGTGATCGCCTCCAACCCCGAGGTTTTCGAGACCTTTGCCGGGATCATCCGCGCGACCTGAGCGGCCGCACGCCGGATCCCCCTAGCCCTCCGGTTCCGCCCGCGTGACGCGGGCGCTGCCTGCCGTCATCGTCCCCTTCGCGCGATCGAAACGCAGATGCGCAAGGCCGATCCCGCCCGCGACCGAATAGAGCGTCCCGGCCGTCCGCCCGTCCGCGAGGATCTCCGTTCCGGGCGGCGGCGCCTCACCCTCGACCCGGACCGGAGCGAGCCCCTTGCGCAGCTCCGCCTTGTGCTTCATCCGCGCCGTCACTTCCTGGCCGACATAGCAGCCCTTGCGGAAATCGACGCCGTGAAGACGCTCGAATCCCGCCTCGAGGATGTAGGTGTCGTCCGGCACGAGCTCGATCCCGGTTTCCGGCACGCCGCGTTCGATGCGAAGCGCGTTCCAGCGCGCGGGGTCGAGCAGCTCCATCGCCGATAGCGCCGCCTCCGGATCGGGCGTGTAGAGACGCCAGCCGAGCTCGGGATCGCGCGGGTCGGGCACCGCCGCTTCCGGCATCCGGCCGAGCCCGATCACGACCGAGAGCTCCGCCTTCCCGATCTCGACCTTCGCCCGGAGCCTGTAGAGCGACAGCCGCTGCGCGAGCGCCTGGGCGCGGGACGACTCGACGTCGAGAAGCACCGCGTCCCCGTCCGCGATCAGGAAGAAGTCGAAGAGATACTTGCCCTGGGGGGTCAGGAGTGCCGCGTAGACCGGTCCCCGGTCGAGGCCGTGCACATCATTCGTCACCACGCCCTGGAGGAAATCGCGCGTGTCCGGCCCCGACAGCCGCAGCACCTCCCGGTTGGCCGCGTGGAAACCCCGTGTCGTCATCAGCAACCCTCCCAACTCCCGCGAAGTTAGCCACGCCTCATCCGGCTACAAGGTCCGATGCGAACTGGAGCGCATAGAGGTCGGCATAGAGCCCGTCCCGCGCGAGCAGCTCGGCATGGGTCCCGGTCTCGACGATGCGGCCCTGGTCCATCACCACGATGCGGTCGGCATCGAGGATGGTGGCGAGGCGATGCGCGATGACGAGCGTCGTCCGCCCCACCGCGAGCCGGGCAAGCGCCGTGCGGATCAGCGATTCGGACTCGGCGTCGAGCGCCGAGGTCGCCTCGTCGAGGAGGAGGATCGGCGCGTCGCGGACGATCGCGCGGGCGATGGAAAGGCGCTGGCGCTCGCCGCCCGAGAACTGGCCGGCGCTGGGAATCACCGGCGTGTCGTAGCCCTTCGGCAGCGCCCGGATGAAACCATCGGCATTCGCCGCCCGCGCCGCCGCCTCGATCTCCTCGCGTGTCGCACCGCGCCGGCCGAAGCCGATGTTCTCGGCGACGGTGCCGGTCAGGAGGATCGAATCCTGGCTCACCACCGCGATCTGCTCGCGCAGGCTGGCGAGGGTGAGGTCGCGGATGTCGTGGCCGTCGAGAAGGATGCGACCGCCCACGGGGTCGTAGAGGCGCGGCAGGAGATTGAAGACGGTGGACTTGCCTGCCCCCGACCGCCCGACGAGGGCGACACGGCTCCCGGCGGGAATGTCGAGCGTGAAGTCGTCGAGCGCCACATGTCCGTCGGGATAGGCGAAGTGGACCGCCTCGAAGCGGATGTCGCCACGGGCGCGGCCGATCCGGAGCGGGCCGTCGACGATCCTGTTCTCGGTGTCGAAGAGCATGAACACCCGGTCGAGCGCCGCCTCGCCCTGCTGCGCGGTCGCGTAGAGTCCGCCGATCTTCCGCGCCGGCCCCGAAGCCACGCCCAGTCCGGTTATGAGACCCATGAATTCCGCGATCGTCATCGTCCCCGCCTGCATCCTGAGCCCGACCACGACGAGGAGGATCGAGAGCGAGACCCCCGCGATCACCTCCATCAGCGGCGACACCCGGGCGCTCCAGCGGTTCTGCTTCTGCTTGAGGTCGCGCAGCTGGTTGAAGATGCGGCCGGCGTGCTGGGTGAGCGGCTCCTCGAGCTGGTAGGTACGCGCGAGCCGTATCCCCGAGAGGCCCTCGACGACCTGGCCGGTCATCAGGCCGATCTGGGCCTGGGTCTGGCGCGACAGGCGCTTGAGCTTGCGCCCGATCGTGGTGATCGGCGCATAGGCGAGCAGGAAGATGAAGATCAGCAGGATCGTGAGCGGCCAGTCGATCGTGAGCATGGTCACGAAGGTCGCGACGATGACGAAGATCCCGGTGAAGCCCGTCATGATCGACTTGGCGGCATTGCTGATCAGGGAGATGTCGGAGGAGAACCGCGCCGCGAGGCCGGCGGGGGCTTCGGTCCGGAGATGGGCGAGATCGGCGCCGACCAGCCGCGAGAACATGTGTTTCTGGAGATCGGCCTCTGTCCGGGTGATGATCCAGTTGGTGCGGGTGGTCTTGAAGTATTCCGCCCCGCCCCGCGCAACCGTGAGCGCGATGATCAGGACCGGGCCCCACCAGATCACCGAGAAGTCCCGGACCTCGTAGGAGTCGATGATCCACTCCATCATCTTCGCGTAACTCGCCGTGGCGACCGCCTCGAGCACCATGAGCCCGAGAACGAACCAGACCAGCCGGCGCTGGCGGGACAGCCAGTCGCGCCAGAGCCGGACATAGCTCATCGGGTTCAGGCGGGAACGGTCTCGGGCGGCCTTGGCAGCCAAGGGCGGATCCTCCTCGTTGGCGGAAGTAGCATGGGGCGCCGGCGGCGCGGAAGCCTGCGGGCTCTCCTCTCTCCGGCGGGGCTCCTCAGGTCCCGGCCGCGGCGAGGGCGTCGGGAAGCGTTTCCGCAAGGACCGCGAGATCGGCATCGGTGCCGACGCTCACGCGGATCGCCCGGTCCTGGGGCGGGGTGAAGGGCATGCGGACGAAGACGCCGCGCTCGGCCAGTGCGGCGACGACGGCGCGGGCAAATTCGCCGTCGCGGCCGCAGTCCATGGTCACGAAATTGGTGGCGGACGGGACGGGAACGAGGCCGTTCTCCCGCGCGATCGCGGCGAGACGCTCGCGTCCGGCGGCGATGCGGGCGACGGTCTCCCGCAGATGCGCCTCGTCCCCGATGGCGGCGAGGGCGCCCGCCTGCGCGATGCGGCCGATGCCGAAATGATTGCGGATCCTGTCGAAGGCCTGCACGAGACCGGGCGCGGCGATGGCGTAGCCGACGCGGAGCCCCGCGAGACCGTAGGCCTTGGAGAAGGTGCGCATCCGGATCACCCGCGGATCGTCGGGCGCGATGGCGGGAAGCGCGTCGGGCGGCGCGGTATCGGCATAGGCCTCGTCGAGGCAGAGGAGCGTGCCTCCGGGCAGGGCGTCGAGGAAATCGCCGATCATGCGGCCGCTGTGCCAGCACCCCATCGGGTTGTCGGGATTGGCGAGATAGACGAGCGGGCTCGCCGTACTGCGCACGGCGTCGACGAGTGCATCGAGATCGGGCCGGTCGTCACGATAGGGCACGGTGTGGAGGACCCCGCCGAAACCGGCGACGTGGTAGTTGAACGTGGGATAGGTGCCGCGGGACGTGACGACGGGCGTGCCCGGCGCGACGAGCAGGCGGACCAGCAGACCGAGGAGGCCGTCGATCCCCTCGCCGCCGACGATGTTCGCCGGCAAGACGCCATGGCGCGCGGCCAGGGCGGCCCGGAGATCGTGGAGTTCGGAATCGCCGTATTTCCACGCCTCCGCCGCCGCTTCGGCCATTGCCGCGATGGCGCGGGGCGAGGGACCGAAGGCGCTCTCGTTGGCGCCGAGCCTGGCGCGGAACGGGCGGCCGAGCCTGCGCTCGTGCACCTCGGCGCCGACGAAGGGAACCGTCTCCGGCAGACTCGCGATCAGTTGCGTGTAGCGGGGCATCAGCAGGCTCCCGGCAGGGACGGGCGGTGCATGGACGACGTCACGCTCCGGCACACGACCGTCGCAGCGCCTCGTGCGATGGACCTGCGCATGGCTCAGAGATCCGCGAGGCGGGCTTCGGCGGCGCGGAGGATCGCCATCTCCTCCTCCGTCGCCTCGAGCCGGGCGCGGGCCTCGTCGACGACATCCTCCGGGGCACGCGCGATGAAGGCTTCGTTGCCGAGCTTGCCCCTCAGGCCCTTCGCCTCCTTCTCGAGCCTGGCGATGGCCTTGGCGAGACGCGCGCGCTCGGCCTCGATATCGATGACATCGGCGATCGGCAGGCAGAGGGTCGCGCCGCGGACGGTGAGGGTGACCGCCCCCTTCGGGGCCTCGGCCGCCGCCTCCATCCGCTCGATCCGGGCCAGGCGTTCGACGAAGGCGCGGTTGGCGGCAAGTGCCGCCTGCTGCGCCTCGCTCAGGTCAAGCGTGAGCAGCGTGATCCGGGCACCGGCCGGGACCCCCATCTGGGCGCGGACGGAGCGGATCTCGTCGATGAGAGCGATGACCCAGCCCATCTCGGCATCGGCCTCCGCATCCACGAGATCCGCACCATAGGTCGGCCAGTCGGCATGGACGAGAAGCCTGGCACGGTCATGCTGGCCCCAGAGCGCTTCGGTGACGAAGGGCATGAAGGGATGGAGCATGACGAGGCACTGGTCGAGGACCCAGGCCATGGTGGCGCGGGTCTCGGGTGCCTTCGCCTCGTCCGCGAAAAGGGGTTTCGCGAGTTCCACGTACCAGTCGCAGACCTTGCCCCAGACATGGGCGTAGAGGGCACCCGCCGCGTCATTGAACCGGTAACCGGCGAGCGCCTCGTCGAGGGTCTCGCGCAGGCGGCCGGTCTCGCCGATGATCCACCTGTTGGCGGTCAGGGTGACGCGGGCAGGATCGAACGCGGGATCGGGGTGGCAGCCGTTCATCTCCGCGAAACGGGCGGCGTTCCAGAGCTTGGTGCCGAAATTGCGGTAGCCGGCGATCCGGTCCCGCGACAGCTTCAGGTCGCGGCCCATCGCCGCCATCGAGGCCAGCGTGAAGCGGACGGCGTCGGCCCCGTATTCGTCGATGAGCTCGATCGGGTCGAGGACGTTGCCGAGCGACTTCGACATCTTCTTGCCCTTCTCGTCCCTGACGAGGGCGTGGATGTAGACGTCGCGGAACGGCACCTCGCCCACGAGTTCGAGCTGCATCATCATCATCCGGGCAACCCAGAAGAAGAGGATGTCGAACCCGGTGACGAGGACGCTCGTCGGATAGTAGCGGCGCAGTTCCGGCGTGTCCTCGGGCCAGCCGAGCGTGCCGATCGGCCAGATGCCCGACGAGAACCAGGTGTCGAGGACATCCGGATCCCGCGTGAGGGTGACGAAACTCGTGCCGCGCTCCTCCGGATAGGCGCCGGCCTCATCCTCGCTCTCGCCCTCGAAACGGACGATGACGCGATGCCCGAGGCGGGCGCGATACCAGTTCTCGGCATCCTCGCGCACGGTTTCGGCATCCGGGCCGCAGAAGGCCTTCACCCAGCGGCCGTGCTCCTGGAAGACGCCGGTCTCGTCCGGGGCCGGACCGCGCGTGCTGTGCGGCACCACACCGCCGCGGCCGACATATTCGCCGTACCAGACCGGGATCTGGTGTCCCCACCAGAGCTGGCGCGAGATGCACCAGGGCTCGATATTCTCGAGCCAGTGGAAATAGGTCTTCTCGTGCTGCTCGGGGAGAATGCGGGTGCGCCCGGTGCGGACGGCCTCGAGCGCGGGACCGGCGAGGGTCTTCGCGTCGACGAACCACTGGTCGGTGAGGAAGGGCTCGATCGCGACCTTGGAACGGTCGCCGTGCGGGACGGTGTGGATCTCCTCGTCGATCCCGTCGAGCCAGCCCTCCTCGCGCGCGACCGCGATGATGCGCTCGCGCGCCACGTAGCGGTCGAGGCCATGAAGGGCCATCGCCTCCGGCGTCGGCTCGGCGCCGTCAAGGAAGTCGTCGTTCCCCTCGAGCGTGATGCGCGCGCGCGTGTCCATGACGTTGATCGCGCGAAGTCCTGCCCGGCTTCCCACTTCCCAGTCGTTGAAATCGTGGGCGGGCGTGATCTTGACGGCGCCGGTGCCCTTCTCCGGGTCGGCATGTTCGTCGGCGACGATCGGCAGGGAACGGTTGACGAGCGGCAGCCGCACCGTCTTGCCGACCAGATGCCGGTAGCGCGGATCGTCCGGATGGACCGCGACGCCGGTATCGCCGAGCATGGTCTCTGGCCGGGTGGTGGCGACGGTGAGATAGTCGCGGGTCTCGAAGCGCGTGGGCCTGCCCTCCTCGTCCCATTCCACCGGATGCTCGTAGGTCTCGCCATTCTCGAGCGGATAGCGCAGGCGCCAGAGATTTCCCTTCTCCTCGACCTGCTCGACCTCGAGATCGGAGATCGCCGTCTCGAAATGCGGGTCCCAGTTGACGAGGCGCTTGCCGCGGAAGATCAGCCCTCGCTCGTAGAGGGTGACGAAGGCGCGGAGCACCGCGTCGTGGAAATTGCCCTCCTCGCCTTCCGGGGCACCGGGCGCGCCCGACATGGTGAAGGCGTTGCGGGAGAGATCGAAGGAATCACCAAGCCGCTTGCACTGTTCGAGGATGGTGCCGCCCGATTCCGCCTTCCACTCCCAGACGCGGCGCACGAAGGCCTCGCGCCCCATCTCGCGCCGATCAGGCTCGCCCGCCTTCGCGAGCTCGCGCTCGACCACCATCTGCGTCGCGATGCCGGCATGATCGAGACCCGGCTGCCAGAGCACGTCATATCCCTGCATCCGGCGCCAGCGGGCGAGGATGTCCATCAGCGTGTGGTTGAACGCGTGGCCCATGTGCAGCGAGCCGGTGACGTTGGGCGGCGGCAGCAGGATGGAGAAGGGCTCTGCCCCCTCCCGTGCATTCGCGCCCATCGCGAAGGCGGAAGCGCTCTCCCAGAGAGCGATGATCCGCGGCTCCACGGCGCGGGCATCGAATGTCTTGTCCATGCTCATCGCGCCCTCCCGCTTGCTTCCGGCTGGTCGGAGGCGTTCTTAGCCGCGCCCCGGAAGGAGGAAAAGCCCCGGGGATCAGCCGATGGCGTAGGGAAGCAGTCCGCGGCTGTCGGGATCGACAGTCAGCGGGCGTTCGAGCGGTGGTACCGCCCGCTGCGGACAGGCACGGCGCTCGCAGATGCGGCAGGAGATGCCGATCGGCTGGTAGGCGGCATCGTTGGTGATGTCGAGGTCGTCGGCGTAGACAAGATCGGCGGCGTGCGCGACCTCGCAGCCGAGGCCGATGGCAAAACGCCGGACCGGCGCGCGGAAGGAGCCGCCCGGTTTCGAGACGTCGCGCGCCAGGCAGATGTAGCGAAGGCCATCCGGCGTTTCCGCGAGCTGGCGCAGGAACCGGCCCGGCGTCTCGAAGGCGGCATGGACATTCCACAGAGGACAGGCGCCGCCGAACCGGGCGAACTGGAACCGGGTCGCGGAATGGCGCTTGGTGATGGTGCCGGCCTGATCGACGCGGAAGAAGAAGAAGGGCACCCCCCGGGCGCCGGTGCGCTGCAGCGTGGAGAGACGCTGGGCAACCTGCTCGATCGAGGCATCGAAGGTGAGTGCCAGCGCCTCGAGATCGTGGCGCAGGGTGCGCGCGGCCTCGAGGAAGCGGGCATAGGGAAGCAGCGCCGCGCCGGCGAAATAGTTGGCAAGGCCGACACCGGCAATGGCGCGCGCCTCCGGGGTGCTGAACCGGGCGAGGTCGAGCGTCGCCTCGATCAGCTCGGCACGGGTGAGCCGGGCGATCTGGTGGAGGATCTGGAAGGAATGGGTGGCGCGGCCCGCGGCGGCGTCGAGGGTGAGGCGACGGTTCTCCGGATCATAACGGCGCAGGGGGCCGCCGCGCTCAAGCGTGACGGTGATGCCATGGCGGGATTCGAGCCAGTCGACAAGCGCCGCGCGGCGGTCGGGACCGTCGGTCTCGGCGGCGAAACGCTCGGCCGCGCGGTCGATCGCGTCGATGTAGTTGTCGCAATAGTGGAAGAAGTCCCGCACCTCCTCCCAGGGGAGGGGGGCAAGCGGCGCGTCCTCGCGGCCCAGCGCCTCGTTGAGCTGGGCAAGACGCTCGCCCGATTCGCGGTGTGCGCGATGCAGGGCGAGGAAGGCGCGGGCAAAGTTCGGGGCGTTGGCGGCCACGAGCTGGAGATCGGCCATCGGCGGCGCCTCGCCGCAGGCAGGATCGGCGAGCGCCTCGCGCAGATCGGCGATGACGCGCTCGGTCGTGCCCGCGGCAAGCTCGGTCACGTCGAGCCCGAACTGCTCGGCGAGCGCGACGACGAGCCGTGCCGGGATCGGGCGGTGGTTGTTCTCCATCTGGTTGAGATAGGAGACCGACACCCCGAGCCGCGTCGCGAAATCCGCCTGCCGCAACCCGAGACGGGTGCGGATCTCGCGCAGCTTGGCGCCGGCATAGAGCTTGCGGGCCTCGGCCATGATTCGCAACTTTGCAATTTGCAACCTTCTTATGCAAGAAGATTTGCAAATCCGCCACACAATACCTTGGTCGGATGACGGTTTTGTGGCACACGGGCCGGGAATATCCGGCCGCGGGGAGGCGCGCATGAGGGACATTCTGGCCGAACTCGAGGAGCGGCGCGCGGAGGCGCGGCTCGGCGGAGGCGAGAAGCGGATCGCGGCCCAGCACGCGAAGGGCAAGCTCACCGCCCGGGAACGGATCGAGGTGCTGCTCGACGAGAACTCCTTCGAGGAGTTCGACATGTTCGTCACCCACCGCTGCAGCGAGTTCGGGATGCAGGACATCACCTATCCCGGCGACGGCGTGGTGACGGGCTGGGGCACGATCAACGGAAGACAGGTCTATGTCTTCTCCCAGGACTTCACCGTCTTCGGCGGCTCCCTTTCGGAGACACATGCCCAGAAGATCTGCAAGATCATGGACATGGCGGTGCAGAACGGCGCACCCGTGATCGGGCTCAACGATTCGGGCGGCGCCCGCATCCAGGAGGGGGTGGCGAGCCTCGCGGGCTATGCCGACGTCTTCCAGCGCAACATCATGGCCTCGGGGGTCGTCCCGCAGATCAGCGTCATCATGGGCCCCTGCGCGGGCGGTGCGGTCTACTCGCCGGCGATGACCGACTTCATCTTCATGGTGCGCGATTCCTCCTACATGTTCGTCACCGGCCCCGACGTGGTGAAGACGGTGACGAACGAGGTCGTCACCGCGGAGGAACTCGGCGGCGCGCGGACCCATACGGCGAAATCCTCGGTGGCGGACGGCGCCTACGAGAACGACCTCGAGGCGCTGATCGAGGTGCGCCGGCTCGTCGACTTCCTGCCGCTCTCGAACCGCGAGAAGCCGCCGGTGCGGCCGTTCCACGACCCGTCGGACCGGGTGGAGCAAAGCCTCGACACCCTGATCCCGGCCAACCCGAACACGCCCTACGACATGAAGGAGCTGATCGAGAAGGTCGCGGACGAGGGCGACTTCTTCGAGATCCAGGCCGATTTCGCCCGCAACATCATCACCGGCTTCATCCGGCTCGAGGGGTCGACCGTCGGCGTCGTTGCCAACCAGCCGATGGTGCTCGCCGGCTGTCTCGACATCGACTCGGCGCGGAAGGCGGCGCGGTTCGTGCGGTTCTGCGACGCCTTCGAGATCCCGATCCTGACCTTCGTCGACGTGCCTGGCTTCCTGCCGGGCACCGGGCAGGAACACGGCGGAATCATCAAGCACGGCGCGAAACTCCTCTTCGCCTACGGCGAGGCGACGGTGCCGAAGGTGACGGTGATCACCCGCAAGGCCTATGGCGGCGCCTATGACGTGATGAGCTCGAAACATCTGCGCGGCGACTTCAACTACGCCTGGCCGACGGCGGAGATCGCGGTGATGGGGGCGAAGGGCGCGGTGGAGATCCTCTACCGCTCTGAACTCGGCGACCCGGAGAAGATCGCGGCGCGGACCGCCGATTACGAGGACCGCTTCGCCAATCCGTTCGTCGCCGCCGAGCGGGGCTTCATCGACGAGGTGATCATGCCGCACTCGACCCGGCGGCGGGTCACGCGCGCCTTCGCGAGCCTGCGGCGGAAGCAGCTCAGGAACCCGTGGAAGAAGCACGACAACATCCCGCTCTAGGAGTGACGGGCGCGACCATGCTGAAACATCGCGGCTTTCCGTCGCGGCTGCCGGGAACGGACCACCAGTTCACCATCCGGCGCGCGAACAAGGACGGGGCGACGCTGCTCCGGGCGCGCGAGCGCTACGCCGACCGCCGGCCGGCCGATCGCGAGGCCGATGCCGGGTTCATGCTGGCGCTGTGGGAGCATTTCGGAGCCGAGCCCTTCCCGCGCGGCAATCTCGACGCCGGCCGGCTCTCCTGGCTCTTCGGGCGCGAGGTGGTGCCGGCGGAAGAGCCCTTCGACCCGGCTTCCTACGACGCGCTGCTCCGGATCGATCCTGTCCGGGCGCGCGCGAGCTTTCCGGAAGTGTTCGGCGATGAATAGCCGACTTGGAGCAAAAACCGCGTCTCGTGCGTTGGAGCGTCCGGAAGCGGACGATCCGTCAGGATCCGCCTCCGGAACAAGAGAAGGAGAAACAACGTGCGAGCTGGACATCTCACCCTCCCCCTCATCGCCCTGCTGGCGCTTGCGGCCTGCGACAATGGCGCAAGCGAAGTGCAGCGGGCGCCCGAACCTACGGCGTCCCAGGACGACCCGTCGGTGGCGGGCACGGGCGGCGCCGACGAAGCGGATGATCCGGCCGTGTCCGGCACCACGGACGACGAAGGCGACACCAACGATCCCGGTGTGTCGGGCGGCGGCGACGACATGGACTAGGGCCGGCACGGGGCGGGATCGCGGCCTGCCGTGTCCCGACCCGGCCCCTGGCCGGATTCGGCCTCGCCCCTGGCCCGGTCAGAGCGGAGGATGGAAATTTCACGCCGTTGCCGCGTTTAGCCTGATCGGCCGTCGGATCGCAGTCAGGCCGCGGAGAGGAGATGATCCATGCGAATACTCACGATCCTGGGACTTGTCGCGGCCGGCGCCTTTCTCGCAGCCTGCGGCGAGACGACCGAGCAGCATGCCGCGAGCGGCGGCCTCGGCGGCCTCGTGGTGGCGGGGCCTGCCGGCGCGGCCGTCGGCGCGGCAACCGGCGCACTCGCGGGGGACGATATCAACGAGGCGGTGGGCCGCTAGGCTCGAGTCTGCCGCGTCCGGAACGGCGCGGGGCGCAATCGGAAAGGAATTTCAGCAATGGGCAAGACGGCACTCGTGGTCATCGTCGGATGCATGGTGCTCGCGGCCTGCGGTCAGACCCGCGGCCAGCGGATCGCCACTGGCGCGGTCGGCGGAGCGGTCGCAGGCGAAGTCATTGCCGATGAACCCCTGCTCGGCGCAGGCGCCGGCGGACTCCTCGGCGCCATCCGCTGAGAAACGGCTCCCCGGCCGGGCGCATCGCGCCGGGCTGACGGGCGCAGGCGGACATCATCGTGACCCCGGCCGCGGACCGCGGCACGGGGTCTTTTTGCGCCTCGCAGGACAGGGAGCGCAGCGGGCCAGATGAAAGGTACGGGGCAGGCATGTTCGGAAAAATCCTGATCGCGAACCGCGGCGAGATCGCCTGCCGCGTGATCAAGACGGCGCGTCGGATGGGGATCAGGACGGTCGCCGTCTATTCCGACGCCGATGCCGGCGCGCTTCACACGCGGATGGCGGATGAGGCGGTGCATATCGGCCCGGCGCCGGTCAACCAGTCCTACATCGTCATCGAGAAGATCCTCGAGGCGATTCGCGCCACCGGCGCCGAGGCAGTGCATCCGGGCTACGGCTTCCTCTCCGAACGCGCGGAATTCGCCGACGCGCTCGCGGCCGAAGGCGTGGTCTTCATCGGCCCGCCGGCGAGCGCGATCCGGGCCATGGGCGACAAGATCACCTCGAAGAAGCTCGCCGCCGAAGCGGGCGTCTCCACCGTGCCGGGCTTCATGGGCCTCATCGAGCATGAAGCCCATGCCGTCGAGATCGCGCGCGGGATCGGCTATCCGGTGATGATCAAGGCCTCCGCCGGCGGCGGCGGCAAGGGCATGCGCATCGCCTGGGACGACGTGGAGGCGGCGGAGGGCTTCCTGCGCTCGCGCTCGGAAGCGGCGTCGAGTTTCGGCGACGACCGCATCTTCATCGAGAAGTTCGTCACCTCCCCCCGGCATATCGAGATCCAGGTGCTGGGCGACAGCCACGGCAACTGCATCCATCTCGGCGAGCGGGAATGCTCGATCCAGCGCCGCAATCAGAAGGTGATCGAGGAGGCCCCCTCCCCCTTCCTCGATGCGGAGACGCGCGCGGCGATGGGGGCGCAGGCGGTGGCTCTGGCCAAGGCGGTCCGCTACGCGAGCGCCGGCACCGTCGAGTTCATCGTCGATGCCGAGCGCAACTTCTACTTCCTCGAGATGAACACCCGCCTCCAGGTCGAGCATCCGGTGACCGAACTCGTCACCGGCATCGACCTCGTCGAGCAGATGATCCGGGTGGCGGCGGGCGAGGAGCTCGCGATCGCGCAGGAGGACGTGAAGCTCGACGGCTGGGCGATCGAGAGCCGCCTCTATGCCGAGGATCCCTACCGCAACTTCCTGCCCTCGATCGGGCGGCTCACGCGCTACCGCCCGCCAGCGGAGGGGAGACGCGGCGACGTGATCATCCGCAACGACACCGGCGTCTTCGAGGGCGGCGAGATCTCGATGTTCTACGACCCGATGATCGCCAAGCTCTGCACCTGGGGCAAGGACCGGCAGACGGCGATCGAGGCGATGCGGCGTGCGCTGGACGAATTCGAACTGGAGGGGATCGGCCACAACCTCCCCTTCCTCGCGGCGGTGATGGACCACCCGCGTTTCATCGCGGGCGAGATCACGACCGGCTTCATCGCCGAGGAATATCCCGAAGGCTTCGCCGGCGCCGAACTCGACGAGGAGACGCTGACCGATCTCGCGGCAATCGCGATGACGCTGCATCTCCAGGAGGAGAGCCGCGCGGCGCAGATCTCGGGCCGGCTGGCGAATCACGAATACAGGCCCGGCACCCACTGGGTGGTGAGCATCGGCGGGCGGGAATGGCGCGGCGAGGTGATCGACGCCGCGCCTGTCTGCGTGATCCGGCTCGAGGACGGCACGCATCTCGAGGTCACGGCCGGTCCCGGCCCCCTCGTCCCCGCGGCAGTGAACAGCCGCGAGCGCGTCGTCAAGGTGGAGCGGCTTACCGGCGGTGCGCTCAGGATGCGGTACCGTGGGGCCGATCTCAAGGCACGGGTGCTCACGCCCCGCCAGGCCGAACTCGCGGCGCGGCTGCCGGAGAAGGCGCCGCCCGACACGGCGAAGCTCCTGCTCTGCCCGATGCCGGGCCTCGTCGTGCGGATCGACGTCGCCGAGGGCGAGGAGGTCTTCGACGGCCAGGCGCTCTGCATCGTCGAGGCGATGAAGATGGAGAACGTGCTGAGGGCCGAACGCAGGAGCGTCGTGAAGAAGATCCATGCCGAGCCCGGCCAGAGCATGGCCGTGGACGAGATCATCATGGAGTTCGAATGATGCGCGTGCCGGCATCGGGCGCGCGTGCCGTCCGCGACGCGGGCATCCGCGCCACCGGCAGCCTCACCCGGCCCGGCGCTCAGGGCCGGCGCGATCCGGTCTCCTGCCGGCGCGAGGGCAGCCGGTCGATCAGGTTCATGATCTCGCGGGCGGTGGTGACGGACGGCCGGCGCTGCACGACGGTGCCATCGGTGTCGATCAGCACGATGCCGAAGTCGCGCGGCCGGAGCTTCTGGCGCAGCGGGCCACGCGCCGCGGGGTCGGTATCGGTAAGGATGACGACGCGGCGATCCTCGAGCCCGGCCGCGCCCTCCTCGAGTTCGGCGATCTGCTGGCGGAACCGTGGATCATTGGCACTGTCGGCGAAGACGACGAGCGGACGCGCCTGCCACAGCAGCTCGTCGAGGGACGGCTGTTCCTCCGGGGTGGCGACGACGGCAGGCATGGCCTCGCCGCCGATCACGGACTGGCTTCCCTGCTGCGCCGCCAGCGGACCGGGCAGGAAGGCGGCAGCTGCGATCAGGATCGGGACAAGCACGCGCATCATTTCCTCTTCTCGTCCGGAAGATAACCGCTCGAGGGTCGGAAGCGAGGGGCAATCTGGTAAAATGTCGTTGGGGCTTTCAGGGGGCGCGGCGGGCGTCCTCCCGGCTGCAGCGGCTTGGGGAGCATCGACATGAGCGACCATGATCGGGCGAAGCGGGACGACAGCCTGGCGAAATGGAAGGAGCTCGCCACGCGCGAGCTGAGGGGGCGGAGCCTCGACGACCTCGTCTGGCACACGCCGGAGGGGATCACGGTCCGCCCGCTCCACACGGAGGAGGACCTCGCGGAGGTCAGCCATCTCGGCTCGCTGCCGGGCCTTCCGCCCTTCGTGCGCGGACCGCGGGCGACGATGTATGCCGGCAGGCCGTGGACGATCCGGCAATACGCCGGCTTCTCGACGGCGGAGGAATCGAACCGCTTCTACCGCCAGGCACTCGAGGCCGGGCAGAAGGGCCTCTCGGTCGCCTTCGACCTCGCCACACACCGTGGCTATGACAGCGACCACCCCCGCGTCGTGGGCGATGTCGGCAAGGCGGGCGTCGCCATCGACTCGGTCGAGGACATGAAGATCCTCTTCGACGGCATCCCGCTCAGGGAAATGTCGGTGTCGATGACGATGAACGGCGCGGTCATCCCCGTGCTCGCCTCCTTCATCGTTGCCGGCGAGGAGCAGGGCGCGAGCCGGGCCGAGCTTTCCGGGACCATCCAGAACGACATCCTCAAGGAGTTCATGGTCCGCAACACCTACATCTACCCGCCCGAGCCCTCGATGCGGATTGTCGCCGACATCATCGCCTTCACGGCGGCCGAGATGCCGCGGTTCAACTCGATCTCGATCTCCGGCTACCACATGCAGGAGGCGGGCTCGACGCTCGTCCAGGAACTCGCCTTCACGCTGGCGGACGGGATGGAATATGTCCGCGCGGCGATGGCACGCGGCCTCGACGTCGACGCCTTCGCGCCGCGCCTCTCCTTCTTCTTCGCGATCGGCATGAACTTCTTCATGGAGGCGGCGAAGCTCCGGGCGGCGCGGCTCCTGTGGCACCGGATCATGGAGGGGTTCGGGGCCAGGAAGCCCGAGAGCCTGATGCTGCGTACCCATTGCCAGACCTCGGGCGTGAGCCTGCAGGAGCAGGACCCATACAACAACATCGTGCGCACCGCCTACGAGGCGATGGCGGCGGTGCTCGGCGGCACGCAGTCGCTCCACACCAACTCCTTCGACGAGGCGCTGGCGCTGCCCACCGAATTCTCCGCCCGTATCGCGCGGAACACCCAGCTCATCCTCGCCCACGAGACCGGGGTGACCAATGTCATCGATCCGCTCGCCGGCTCCTATTACGTCGAGAAGCTCACGCACGACCTCGCAGAAGCGGCCTGGGCCCTCATCGAGGAGGTCGAGGCCATGGGCGGCATGACCAAGGCGGTCGA